>DUCH01000379.1:0-8587 GCA_012959865.1 Myxococcales bacterium
GATTGCCCTTCCCGGTTCCGGCGAGCGTCGTAACCCAATCCCGATACCCTTGGGCCATGGGACGAATGGCGTGGATCCTTTTGCTGGGGGCGGCCGTGCTGGGAGTGATCCTCGTGTGGGGACGTCTGGTCGACGGAATGATGTTTCATCCCAGCCCCGGGGCCGACCTGCGCCCGGAACAGCTGGGCCTGAAGGGCGAGGACGTCTTCCTCGAGACCGAGGACGGCGTTCGCATCCACGCTTTCTGGCTGCCCGCCGAGGGCGCCACCCGGGCGCTGCTCTTCCTGCACGGGAACGGGGGCAACGCATCGCACCGCCTCCCCAATGCCGCGCAGCTCGTCGCTTTAGGCGCCCACGTGCTGCTGCTCGATTACCGGGGCTACGGACTCAGCGAGGGACGGCCCAGCGAGACCGGTACCTACGCGGACGCCCGGGCGGGGCTGGCGCATCTGACCGAAACGCGCGGCATCGAAGAGGAGCGCATCGTCGTCTTCGGCCGCTCCCTGGGCGGCGCAGTGGCAGTCGACCTCGTCCAGGAGCGGAACGTCGCGGGGCTGATCCTTGAGAGCACCTTCACCTCGGTGGCCGACATGGCTCGCTCGGTGCTGCCCCCCGCCGCGCCCTTCGTGGGCGGGCGCTTCGATTCGGCGGACAAGATCGCACGGCTGCGCGCCCCCCTGCTCTTCTTCCACGGTGACCGCGACGAGATCGTCCCGTACCGGCTCGGGCAGGAACTCTTCGCGGCGGCGCCCGAACCCAAGGCCTTCGAGACCCTCGAGGGCGCGGGCCACAACAACACCGTGGAAGTAGGCGGGCGGCCCTATTTCGAGCGCATCCGGCGCTTCCTCGACGCCGTCACGCCGAACTGAAACCCCGGCGACGCCGGTGGGCGGGGAGCGATCTCAGATTTCCTTGTGCTCGCCGTCTTCCCATTGCTTGCGGAGCACGAATTTCTGGATCTTGCCCGAACCCGTCAGGGGAAACTCGTCCACCACGAACCAGAGCGAGGGCGTCTTCTGGGGCGACAGGTGCTGGCGGAGATAATCGAAGAGCCGCTTTTTCTGGATCTGGCTGCCCTTTGCCGGGCGCACGAAAGCCCCCACCACTTCGCCCATGCGGTCGTCGGGCAGCCCGACTACGGCCACTTCGGCGACATCCTCGTGCTCGAAGAGCGCATCCTCTATTTCGCGCGGGTAAATGTTCTCGCCGCCCCGGATGATCATGTCCTTGATGCGGCCTTCGATCTTCGTGTAACCGCGCTCGTCCATGGAACAGAGATCGCCGGTGTGGAGCCAGCCGTCGGCGTCGATGGTCTCGGCGGTGGCGTCCTTCATCTCGAAATACTCGTGCATCACGTGGTAGCCCCGGGTGCAGTACTCGCCCATGGTGCCCAACGGGAGCGTCTCGCCGCTGTCGGGGTCGATGATCTTCACCTCCACGTGGGGCATGGGGGGGCCGAGGGTATTGCCCTTGTCCTGGACGCTGTCGTCGGGACGCGTCATGGACGCCACCGGGGAGCACTCGGTCTGGCCGAAGACGATGGTGAAGTCGACGCCGAGCTCCTTTTCGAAGCGCGCCACCAGGGCCTCGGGCACCGTGGTGCCGCCCGACGTCATGGTGCGAATGCTCGAGAGATCCCGGCGCGCGAAATCCGGGTGCTCGAGCATCGCGATGAGCATGGTGGGCACCCCCACCATGGCCTGGGCGCCGAAGGTCTCGATCATCTCGAGCACCAGGCCGGGCTCGAACTGCTCGACGAGCACCTGGGTGGCCTTCTTCGAGACCGCCGCGATGACGCAGAGCACGCATCCGCCTGTATGAAAGAGCGGCATGGTGGTGACCCAGACCGAGCCCTCCTCGACCCCCATGCGATCGATGGTGTGCGCGCCGTTGTTCACCAGGCCGCGGTGATGGAGCAGCGCGCCCTTGGGAAAGCCGGTGGTCCCGGAGGTGTACTGGATCATGCTGGGGTCGCCGGGGCTGACTTCGGGCAATTCGGCTTCGCTGCTCCGCCCCAACTCCATGAAGGCCTCCCACTCGTCGAAGCGGATCACCTCGCGCAGTTCGGGGCATTCGCCGCGCACCTTTTCCACGGACTCGAGCATGGGGTTGCCCCGAAAATGCGGCAGCACGAAGATCCCCGCGCTGCGCGATTGCTTCAGCACGTAGGCGACTTCCTCGGAGCGGTAGGCGGGGTTCACGGTGACGAAGACCGTGCCCGCCAACGCCGAGCCGAATTCCATCAGCACCCACTCGGGAATATTCGGGGCCCAGACGGCGATCCGTTCGCCGGGTTCGAAGCGCTCGCGAAGAGCCCGGGCCACGACGAGGGCGTCGGCGTAGAGCTCGGCGTAGGTCCACTGGCGGCGATCGGCGGGGTCGGACTCGCCAGTCACCAGGGCCAGACGGTCGGGGCAGCTCTCGGCGGCCTCACGCAGAAGCGCGCCAATGGTGATCTCGCGCAGCGGAGGCTCGCTGGGACCATGGGCGTGGGATTGTTCGAGTTTCATGGCTTTTCCTCCTCGGGTCCGAGAACGGAGCGCCCCGGACAAGCTGGCCAGCTTAGCGAGTCGTCGGTCCAAGGTGGTCGGTCCAGGGTGATCGGGCCACGTTGATCGGTCCAGGGTGATCGGGCCACGTTGATCGGTCCAGGGTGATCGGGCCACCCCAAGCGCGGCCGGCTTCGCGCTCTCCTCCCACGCTCCCGGGTTCAGCGCAGGTTCTCGCCCGCGTGGACCTGCAGGGTTTCGCCCGTCACCATGCGCGAGCGATCCGAACAGAAGAACCCGATGGCCTCGGCCACGTCGTCGTCGCTGGGGATCTCGTCACCCAGGGGCATGCCGGCGGTGATCTCGTCGATGATCTGCTGTTCGTCCACTTTGCGCTCGCCCGCCTGCCACTTGACGTACATCTGCACCGGGGGGCCCCACATCCAGGTGGGCACCACCATGTTGACGCGAATCTTGTCCGGGCCGAGTTCGCGCACCAGGTGATACATGGCCGAAAGCAGCGCACCCTTGGACGACGCGTAGGCGATCTGGGGTTGGTCCGGGGGAAACCATTGCGAGCGCGAACCCACGAGAACCACCGAGCCCCCGCCCCGGGTCTTGAGATGCGGCACCGCGGCGCGCACGCAATTGAGAGTGCCCATCACGTTGGTCTCCATGGCGCGCGTCCAGTCCTCGGGCGAGGTGCTGGCCAGGTTGCCGAAAAGCGTATCCAGGGCAGCGACGCTCACCAGCGCATCGAGCCCTCCGAAGCGATCCGCCGCCGTCGCCATCAAAGCGTCGCAACTCGCGGGTTCGAGGATATCCGTGGCGCAGGCCACCACCCGCTCGCCCGAAGGATCGAGATCCTTCGCGATGGCTTCGAGTTTTTGCGCGCTGCGTGCGCCCACCACCACCTGGGCGCCGTCGCGCAGGGCCACCTGGGCTACCTCCCGCCCCAGTCCATCGCCCACACCCGCCACCGCAATCACTTTTCCTTCGAGCATCGCGTTCTTCTCCTTGGCTCTTCTGTTTATTTCTTTTTATTTCTTTGGTTTCGCGCTTCTTGTTTGCGCTTCTTGTTTGCGCTTCTTTATTTGCGTTTCTTTATTTGCGTCTATTTTTTTGTGCTTCTTTGCACGTCCGTGGAGGCCCGGACAGGGTTCACAATTCGGCCTCAGGGCTGGCTTCCCGCGTTCAGGGGTGCTGGCTCGAAACCGAGACCACTTCGCCGGTCATGTAGGACGAGTAATCGCTGGCCAAAAAGACCATGACGTTGGCCACCTCGAAGGGTGCGGCCCCGCGCCCGAATGCTTCCCGGGCCTCGAGTTCGGCCAACTCCTCGGCGGGCATGGTCTTCACCAGGAACGGATGCGCGGCGAAACTGGGAGAGACCGCGTTGATCCGGACCCCCTTGTCGGCCACTTCGAGCGCCGCGCATCGGGTGAGCGCCATGACGCCCGCCTTGGCGGCCGCATAGTGGGATTGCCCAGCCTGGGCGCGCCAGCCCAGCACCGAGGCGTTGTTGACGATCACGCCGCTGCCCTGCGCGATCATCCGGGGCAGCGCCGCCCGGGTCATCCGAAAAACACTATGCAGAGTGACATCGATGACGCGAAACCACTCGTCGTCTTTCATGTCCACGAGGTCACAAGTCCCGCCGAGTCCGGCATTGTTGATCACGACATCGATGCCCCCCAACTGGTCGGCAGCATCTGCGACCAGCGCCTGCACCTGGTCTTCATCGGTGACGTCGCAAAGTCGATGGGGAACCGGGGCTCCGGTGACTTCCGCCAACGCCTTGGCGGCTTCGGCGGTGCGTTTCTCGTGAACATCGCTGATGAAGACCTTTGCGCCCTCTTCCGCGCAGCGGCGAGCCGCCGCAAAACCGATGCCCGCACCCGCAGCCGCGGTAATCAGGATCCGCTTGCCGGCGAGGAGATCGTGGCCTTCGGGGTAGGGGGGCAGCGTTTTCGTCATGGCTCTCCCTGGGCGCACCAAGAACATCGATTCTTCGAGTCCGTGGCGCTGACAGATGAATTCAATGGGGTGGATGAAATAGAACGGTGAACGGAGGCAACGCGAGCCGGTTCAGACCGGCTTTGGCTCCCGGGGCATGCCCAGCGCGCGCTCGCTAATGATATTGCGTTGGATCTGATTCGACCCGGCATAGATGGTGTCCGAGCGGGTGAACAAGTACATGCGCTGCAAGCGACTGAGCGCATAGGGGGCGCCCTCGGCGATCTCGGCTTCGGGACCCATGACGTCCATCGCGAGCTTGCCTAGATCCCGGTGCCAATTGGCCCAGAAGAGTTTGGTGATCATGCCCGCCCGGCCAGAACCGGCCTCGCCTTCGGCCGAGAGCGTCCGCAGGGCGTTGTAGCGCTGGATGCGAAGGCCCATCCAGGCCTGGGCAATTCGCTGACGGATCAGGGGGTCGCGCCCGCGTCCGTTTGCCTTGGCGAGGGCGATGATCTCATCGAGTTCATTCTGAAAGTTCATCTGCTGGCCGAGCGTCGAGGCGCCGCGCTCAAAGGCCAGCGTCCCCATGGCGACCTTCCATCCCGCGCCCACGCCGCCCACCACGCTTTCGGCATCCGCCCGGGCATCGCTGAAAAAGACCTCGCTGAATTCAGCGTCGCCGGTCATCTGCACGATGGGGCGAACCTCCACCCCCGCCTGGTCCATGGGGCAGAGGATATAAGAGAGCCCCCGATGCCGGGAATTCGGATCGCCATCGGTGCGGCAGACCACGAAACACCAATCCGACCACGCCGCGCCCGAGGTCCAGACTTTCTGCCCGTTGAGCCGCCAGCCGTCCGACCCCAGCTCGGCGCGGGTCTGAACATTGGCGAGATCGCTGCCCGCACCGGGCTCGGAATAGCCTTGACACCAGATCGCGCTGCCGTCGAGGATGCCGGGCAAGAAACGCTTCTGCTGGGCTTCGCTCCCGAAGTGCACGAGGGTCGGTGCGAGGAGGCCCTCGCCGATATGCCCCACCCGGCCGGGCCCCTTGGCCCGGGCGTACTCCTCGTAGAAGATCACCTGCTGGCTCAGGGGAAGATCGCGTCCCCCCACCGCCGCCGGCAAACCGATACCGATCCAGCCGGCTTCGCCGAGCTTGCGCTCCCACGCCTTGCGCTCTTCGATCAGCGCGTGGTCATCGCCGGGTCCGCCGCGCCCGCGCAAAGGCGCAAACTCGCCGGCCAGGTTTTCGGCCATCCAACCCGCGATCTCGCCGCGAAAGGTTTCGTCCTCTTCGCTGAAGCGCGTGTCCATCGATTGCCTCTTCGAGAGGGAAAAGCGTCCAAGCCCGAAACCCGGCCGCCGAGGCGCCCCTGGGCGTCGCCGCTGGAAGCGTCTGGGACGTTACGATACGATGCGTGTCGAAACAAGGGTACCGCGACCCTAGACCCCCGCCATGGAGATCCTCTTGGAGCAAACGATTCCCCGCCTCGTGCAGGGCGCAGCCCAGCGCTACCGAAGCCTGTCCGCCCTGGAGGACGGCGACGTCCAGTTCGATTTCTCCAGCCTGGCGGCCGCAGGACTGGGCGCCGCCCGGGCCTTTATCGCCGCGGGGCTCGTCCCGGGCGACCGAGTCGGTATTTGGGCGCCGAATATTCACGAGTGGGTGGTGGCGGCCATCGGGCTGCAGAACGCCGGCGGAGTTCTCGTCACCCTGAACACCCGCATGAAGGGACCCGAGGCGGCCTATATCCTGCGCAAGAGTGGGACCCGTTGGCTCTGCACCCTGGGCGACTTCTTGGGGGTCGACTACGCGCGCGAAATTGCGGGGGAGGATCTGCCCGAACTCCAGTCGATCATCGCCCTGCGCGGCAAACCCGAAGGCGCGATTCCCTGGCGCGAGTTCCTCGCACGCGGCGAGACCGTGGACGAGGCCGAAGCCCAAGCCCGGCTCGAAGCCGTCGGGCCCGACGACCTGTCGGATCTGATCTTCACCTCGGGGACCACCGGGCGCCCCAAGGGCGTGATGACCGCCCACGGTCAGAATATCCGGGGGTTCGAGGCCTGGAGCGAAGTGGTGGGCCTTCGCGAAGGCGACCGCTACCTGATCATCAACCCCTTCTTTCATTCCTTCGGCTACAAGGCGGGCTGGCTGGCCTGCCTGATGCGCGGCGCCACCGCCCTGCCCCAACTCACTTTTGATATCCCCGAAGTCTTGGCGCGCATTGGCCGGGATCGCATCAGCGTATTGCCCGGCCCCCCCACGATCTACCAGTCGATCCTCGCGCACCCGGAGCGCGGCGATCACGATCTTTCGTGCCTGCGCCTGGCGGTCACCGGCGCCGCGCCGACTCCGGTGGAACTGATTCGCCGCATGCGCGACGAACTTGGCTTTGACACCATCATCACCGGATATGGGCTGACCGAGTCCTGCGGCATCGTGAGCATGTGCCGCTTCGACGACGACCCCGAAACCATCGCCACCACCTCGGGACGCGCCATCCCGAACATCGAAGTCCGATGTGTCGACGAAGCGGGAAAGGAAGTGCCCCGGGGCAAGCCCGGAGAAGTCATCGTTCGGGGCTACAACGTCATGCGCGGCTACTTCGACGACCCGGGCGAAACCGGCAAGGCGATCGATAACGATGGATGGCTCCACACGGGTGACGTCGCGGAAATGGACGAGCGCGGTTACCTGCGCATCACCGATCGCATCAAGGACATGTACATCATGGGCGGGCTCAATTGTTACCCCGCCGAGATCGAGAAGATGATGTACGACAGCGGCCTCTTCGCCCAGGTGGCGGTCATCGGCGTTCCCGACCCGCGCATGGGAGAAGTCGGCATGGCGTTTGTTGTGCCCGCCCCAGAGAGCGCATCGAGCCTGAGCCCCGAGAGCGTGACTGCTTGGTGCCGGGAAAACATGGCGAACTACAAGGTGCCGCGCCGGGTCGAGATTGTTTCCGCCCTGCCCGCTAACGCCATGGGCAAGGTCACCAAATTCGAACTCCGCAAGCGCGCAGCGAACGCACCCGCCTAGGAAGAGTCGCCGGGCGCCGAGCGCGGGGCGAGGATTCCCGCCAAGGCGAGATCGACCATGGGACCAACGCCCCGGGTATTGAGCCGTCCGCCCTTGAAAAAGAGACTGACCGCGATGGGCCCTACCACCAGATCGCACGCGAGTTCAAGATCCAGATCGGGCGAAATTTCGCCCCGCTCGACCGCTCGCTCGAAAGCGCGAACCAGCGGCCCGCGCCGAGCCAGACTGACGGGCTCGAAAACTTTCGCGAGTTCGGGGTTGTGGGCGCGCTCCCCCGCCAGGCTCGGCAGAACCGCCGAGAGTGCCGTCGAGTTGAAAGCCTGGATATAGCTGCGCAGCATTTTTTTGAGGTCTTCCCCGAGGTCGCCGGTATCGAAATCCTCCATCCCGGGCAGGCCCCCGAAGGCCTCGACGACCAGGGGCAGTTTGGAAGCCCATCGGCGATAGATCGTCGCTTTGCCGACTCCCGCACGGCTGGCCACGCCCTCCACGGTGAGCGCCGAGAAGCCCGCCTCGGCAAGAAGTTGCAGAGTGGCCTCGAGGATGGCTCGGTGGGCTTCTTCGCTGCGCGGCCGGCCGGTGCTGGCGCTGGTCTCCTCTGCGGTCAATTCGTCGTCCCTTCGCCTGCCGGGGCCGGCCTTCCCCCCTGAACATTACGATACTATACGTATCGTTATTGTTCACCCCGTGCGTCCCGCGCCCCGCGCGCCATCGGAGAACACCGCGTGCCCCCCTCCCCAACCCTCGCCGAGCGCATCGCCCACCTGGCCGCACACCAGCCCGAGCACGACGCTTATCGCGGCTTCGACGAAGCCCTGAGCTGGAGCCGCTACCACGCGGCCTCGGATCGACTCGCCGATTTGCTCGCCAACGCACTCGAATTGCCGCGCGGCGAGCGCGTCGCCGTCCTGCTCCCCGACGGCCCGGGGGTTCACATCGCCTTGGCGGCTTGCGAGAAAGCGGGGGTCGTAGCGGTGGGAATTGGCCCGCGCGCGGGACGCAGAGAGATCGAGCACCTGATTGGCCTCACCCGGGCCACCGCGCTGATTAGCCGTCCCATTCACAGCGAGATCAGGATGGGGGAAATCGTCCGATC
>DUCH01000379.1:8637-10889 GCA_012959865.1 Myxococcales bacterium
CGCTCCCCCTGAAGCATCATGTCACGACCGAGGGCGAACTTCTGCCCGGCGAACCCGTTTGGATCGACGGGGCGCTGGCCCCGAACTCCGCGCCCACCGGCCCATTGGATCGCGCCATGGGAGCCCATGAACTCTTCCTGTTGAACTCGACCTCGGGCACCACCGGCATGCCGAAGTGTGTCACCCACGACCAGGCGCGTTGGCAGGCTTTTCATGACTTGGCCGTAGAGGCCGGCCGGCTCACACCGGACGATGTTTTCATGAGCGTGGTCCCCGCGCCCTTTGGCTTTGGGATCTGGACCAGCCACTTCACCCCCACCCTGCTGGGTGTTCCCTGCGTGGTGATGCCGCGGTTTGACCCGGACGACGCGCTTGCGCTCATTGAGCGACATGGGGTGAGCGTGCTCGCGGCGGTCTCCACCCAATTCATCATGATGCTCGAAGCCGCCGAGAGTGGGCGCTACGACTTGAAGACGCTGCGAGTGCTCTTCACGGGGGGAGAGGCGGTCCCGTACGAACGCGCTGCGGCGTTCGAAGAAAGAACCGGCGCCCGGGTGCTCCAATTCTACGGCTCCAATGAAACCGGCGCGGTGAGCGGAACATCTCTGGACGACAGCCGCGACAAGCGACTTCGCACCGCCGGTCGGCCGATTCCTGCGATGAACGTGCGTCTCTTCAGCGAAACCGGAGAGGACGTTACGGCCCTCGGCCGAGGTCGTCCGGGCTGTAAAGGACCAACCCTTTCCCGGGGATACTATGGAGACGATCCCTCGGTGACCGAAGCCAACGCCGAACTGATCCGGGAAGACGGCTGGATGATGCTCGGTGACCGCGTCAGCATCGACCGCGAAGGCTACCTCGTCGTCGGCGGACGCTTGGACGACTTCATCATCCGAGGGGGTAAAAATATCAGCGGTCCCGCGGTAGAAGAACAGGTGGCCGAACATCCTTCGGTCGCCCTGGCGGCGGCCGTCGCCATGCCGGACCCAATCTTCGGCGAGCGTGTCTGCGTGTACGTCGAACTGCGCGAAGGCATCTCCGAATTGACCCTGGAGGATCTGGTCGCTCAGCTCCGCGGCCGAAACGTCTCGAAAGAAACTCTGCCCGAACGGCTCATTGTCAGCGAAGCGCTGCCCCGGGGCTCCGGGGGGAAAGTCGCCAAGCAGGCACTCCGCGAAGATCTCCGGCGACGCTTGGCCGAGGAAGAAGCCGAGAAACTCCGGCGGACGCCCAAAGATCGCATGGACCCCTAGCCGGGGGCGGGGCGCGTGCTCGACGATCCCCGAAAACAAAATCGCCCGGGCGGAGACCCCGGCCTTCGAACCCTGGACACGGAAAATTCAGGCCTTGAAACAGGCCTCGAGATCGTCCAGGACGCTGGCCTCGCTCGCCGACACCTTGTTCCCCAGACCGAGAAACCCACCGGCGGACTCGGCCACCTGGCGGGCGCCGCCCAGAATTCGGTCGCGCAGGGCATCGCAAGCGTCCGCATCCAATTGCCCGCGCAAGGCTTCGATATATTGCTTCCAGGCGTCAAGAAGACTGGCGTCGGGCGGAGCGGTCAGCCACGCGCTGAGCAGAGCGCGGTGCTCGCCGGCGACACTCGCCTCGTCGGACGCGCGCTCGATCGCATCCCGCTCGGCGTCATCAAGCGTTCCGTCGGCCCACGCGACCACCACCAGGGGAATCAGTGCGAGCGCGGCCACGCTTTCCGAGCTGATCCCAGCCTCGATCAGAGCATCGAGTGCTGCGCCATCGGAGAGCCCCAACGCACGCCCCAAGGCCTCGTGATTCTCTTCCACAGCCCGCTTGGCTCGCAGCGCTTCAATGGCCTTGGCATTCTGACGCATGAAGAACTCGGTCTCCAATGCATCTCCACGATCCTTCAGCGCGCCTGCGCTCATGCTTCAACTCCACGGGAAATAGGGAAAGCCAAAGAGCGATCACATTGGCAACAAAACCCGAGCACCGGCGCTCCGGTTCGCGGGGAACGGCGGATACTACCGATCCGCCCGGACCCCATCAACGGCCGACCCGGCCTAACCCGAAAACCCGCCCCACCCCGAGCCGCCTGCCCGATGAGCTGGCCGACCGGGCTGCCGCCTGCCGGCCGAAGGGACCCGCGTGAACGAGCTCGCCGAGCCCCGGGCCGAATGCCGTCGGGGGTGGGGGCGGGGTCTGATCCCTAGTTCTGGAGCCATGGGATCCCAAATCCCAACATCATCGCTATTCCCGCGGAGGGCATTTCTACA
>DUCH01000379.1:10899-11940 GCA_012959865.1 Myxococcales bacterium
AGTTGTTCGAGCATGATCGAGCCGAGTCGGGAGTCGTTGAGAGGGTGGGTGGGGGGTCGGGGCAGGGGGGCTCCCGAACACGCCCAATTTTAAAGAGTATTCCCGAACAATTTCAATGCGAGCAAGGAAGTGTTCTGCCTCAAGCAGGAAGAGTCTTGACCGATTTGGGAACCTTCGTTCCGTTGTGTCCAGAGAGGAAACGCCAAAGAGACTGATTTTAGTAAGGTATTTGATAGTAGGTATTTGGCCTCATACTTGCATAGAATTTGCCTAGTATTTGCGTGCTTCGGTGCAACACCGGGGGAATTTTGGCCGCGTGTATGGCCGAATTAGGAGCGCAGTGACCATCCGATTCCAATTCCAATGATGAGGATGTGGGGGGTGGGGTAGCGCCCCGCCGTCGAGGAAGTGCACCCAAAAACGAAGATGAAAACGACTGCAGCTTTACTAGGGAGCTGAGCGCGAAAAGATCCCGGGCCGATTTCAGGCCGCTCGGTATTCCTCACCATTCGCCTGTTTACGCTCCACTTTCGAATTCATTCGCAGAATTCATTCGCGCCGCCAAGTCGCGACAGAACGGAAAGGCAAAACGATGCAACGAAAACCGATTTCATTGCTGGTATCAGCCCTCGCCTCGGCGCTTCTCCTGGCTTTCGCCTCAACCCCAGCTTGGTCAGCCCCCGACTACGCGAGCAGTTCGGACATCGTGGAACCGAACGGATTCGCTGGCGTCTGCGCCGTACCCTGTTACACCGCCAGTATCGAGACCGAAGTCTGGCTTCCGACGAATCCCAACAACCCGCTCCCCTTGCCGGGCAACAACACATACATATTCAGGGTTAGCCATGCGGGAGGCAGCGGCCCTTTCGTTCCGGCTCTCCTCAACTTTGAAATCGCGGTCGACCTGACCCAGGTGGTGGCGGCGGGTTACTTGGCCACCTCAGGCGGTGTTGCCCCGAGTTCCACCCAAACTCAATTTGGGGTCGTCACTTGGGATTTTTTGTCCACCATTGCCCAAGGCGAATCTTCGAAACTCCTCTA
>DUCH01000379.1:11950-16264 GCA_012959865.1 Myxococcales bacterium
CCGCTGATGCCCGGAGCGGTCAGCAACAACGGGGTGTCGGTCGCTGGACAGGCGGGCCTCGACGCCTCGGGCTCGGCCCTGGGGCCCTTGGACCCGCCCGGCCCCCAGTGCAGCCTATCGGTTGAGAAGGAAGGCTGCGTGGTCCAGCAGCTCGATATCCCGGGCGACGCCTGCGAGGGCAAAGTTACATCCTTCAGCTTCCAATACACCGGTCTGGGATGCTCTGCGAGCAGCCACCTCCAAAACCCACGCAAGGTCATTTGCAGTGGGGGCGCAACCGGTCAAGACCCCGTGGATATTGTCGTCAGCAGCAAGAAGCGGAAGCGATGGAGCTGGAAGTCGGGCTGGTGGGGCAAGAAGCGCCACAGGAAGACGGTCTTCGCAGTCGAGTCCGGGGTGCATGTAGGCGATACCATCGTCGTAAACGCAAGCAACGCAGGGCGAAAGAAGGTGGGTTCCAAGACCTACGTGACCATCGTAAATTCCGGTGGCGGCCACCAGATGATCGAGCTGGATCGATTTCACACCTCTTGCTCGCAGCCCCTCGGCCCGGGAATGGTCTTTGGAAGCGTCCAGATCACTTCGGTGACCTCGAGCAAGGGAGGCACGGTTTCGCTCCCCGACCCCGAGGATGAGGAGTGCTCGACCTCCATCGACCTCGCCCCCGCGCCGCACTGCAACGGCAAGGTCAAGACCCTCGAGCTCCGCTATATGGGCGGTGACTGCAGCCAGAGCATGAACACCCAGTCGGCCAGCGCAGCGGGCTGCACCGATGTAGCGATTCCCAGCGCCAACCCGGTAAGAGTCATCCTGAGCGATGGCAAGCTACCGCCCCCCTACTCCTCGGTCTACTTGGACCAGACCATGGTTTCTGGCGGGACGATCTTGAGCGTGGATGCTTCGACAATTCCCAGCTGTAGCAACAGCGGGAACCTGAAGAGCGTACTCGGATTCTGGGTCAAGGATGCCGTTACGGACGAAGTGATCCAAGACGGGTTCTTCCATACGTCTTGCTCCCAGCCCCTCAACCTGGGGGATCAATTCGGCTCACTGCAAATCTTTGGGCTGAATTCCACGAACGGGGGCAGCGTGGCCCTAGGCGCCGAGGTTGAATACAACTACGTCGTCACCAACCCCAACCCAGGAGTGGCGGAGAACGTCAGCTTGGACGACGACATCCTTGGCAACATCGCCAGCGGCGTCACGATCCCGGCCGACAGCAGCGCCACGTTCACCGCAACGGCCTTGGTCGAGGTGGAGACCACGAACGTGGCCACGGTTACGGGCCAGGTGGGCGGCCAAGTCTGCTCCCCGGGTGTCGATAGCGCGACGATCTCCCTGACCGAGGCGCCCGAGGAACCGCAAATCTGCACCAAGAAGATCGCGGCAACTCTATTGAAGTACATTGGGCCCGACATCGTCGGCCTCACAACGGTCAAGCTGGTCGCGAAATCGTTTGACGACCACCCCGTGATCTACTCGGGGATCAACCTCGTCAATGGAACAGTTCTTTCGCTCGCGGAAGAAAACGGATTCACGATCGACGGAACAACCCATGGCGAATCGAGCCTGGGATCCAAGATGACGATCTACATCAATGGAGTTCCGGAGAAAATCCATACCAGCTGTTCGGTCCCCTACGCGTCCAACACTGCGGCGCCTCTCAATAGTCCGGAGGGTGCGCTTTCTTCCAATTGGCTGGTGGTAGACTTCACTCAGAAAATGAAGAAGAAGGACCATGACCACCACCATGGGCACCATGGGCATCACCACTAGAGGTACCAGCGGCTTTGGTCGCTGAGAATGGGGCGCCGGGGTACACTGTCCTCCTCCGGCGTCCCATTTTTTTTCGTCCCGTGTCATCCCAGGACCGTGAGTTCGGCATGAGACGCGGCCCGCAGAGCCAAGCGGGCTTGGGATATGTTGAATAAATCCGAGGTTTTGGAGAAGGCTGTGTCCCGAAAGTCGCTGGCTTTTCTTTTTGGCGCATTGGGGTTGCTTGCAATCGGTGGGTTAGCCCTGCTCTTTGGGCCCAACGGAAGCCCCGAACCCGCGCGAAGCCCTCGAGTTTCAACGGAAACCACGGATGCAAAACCCGTGATCGCGACAACGCCCGCGATTCCGCAGTCGGCCGCCGAGTCCACTATCAATGCGCCCGGGGCGTCGAGCGAAGTTCCACCGCCCCTGCCCGAGAACGTCAAGACCGGCGAAGAGGGTGCACTGAGCCCCACCCGCACCGGCGTGCGGCTTTACGGAGATGCCAAGATCAAGCCGCTCTACAACCTCCACAACAATGAAATCGGAGGTGTACAGGTGAGCAATATTACGCCCGGAAGCTTCTGGCAAGAACTCGGAATCGACGAAGGCGATGTGATTCTCGAACTCAACGGCGAGTTGATCGATACGCCCGCCGCCAGCATTGACTTGATGAACCAATTTTCCCGGGGCTACGTGCTCAATGTCCGTCTGCGGACCACCGAGGGCCGAGAGCGTTTCATCGACTATCGGACTCCCGAACTTCCCTGACACGGATCGCCAGATCGCGGATGGCTCACTTCCAGGGCCCCGCTAGGCTCTGATCTTAGTGACGACCACAAAGACCTTGCACAGGCTCCTTACCCCTCTGCGCGGGATTGCAGATGATCTCCGGGGCCGGGCGGCCCTCGTGGTTTTGGGCTGCCTGCTCGCGCAAATGGGTCTCGCTTACGGGTACGTCTTCCCGGCCCTCGCCCCAGACATCCTTGACGAGATGGGCTGGACCCGGAGCGAATTTTCATTCGCGCGACTCCCGCAGTTGACTGCGATGGCCGCGGCGAGTCCCTTCGTCGGTTTCCTCACTCTGCGTTACGGCGCTCGGCAGATAATCCTCTGGGCCGTTGCGCTGCTGGGGGTCATCTTTTTGGCCTTTCCCTTAGTCGACAGCCTCTACCAATATTATGCGCTCATGGTTGCAACCGGCGTGGCACTGACCGGGGTCGGTGACGTAAGCGTGGGCTACATGGTGTCGCGATGGGTTGCGCGGTCCAGGGGGCTCGCACTGGGCATCGTCTACGCGGGCTCTAATATCGGTGGCGTCCTGCTGGTACCGCTAGTGATCGTTGTGGCCGAAAGAACCGACTGGCGAACGGCACTCTTCGCCATGGGGGCCGGCGCCTTCGCACTTCTGCTACCTGCCGCCGGGCTTCTTTTGCGGGATGCGCAAGGCGAGGGACACCCCTCCCCCGCTCCCGACGACATCACCCGTCGAAACTCGATGCGACGACTCGAAGGGGACGACGATTTGAATCTGCGGGCCGCACTGCGGACTCGAAGCTTCTGGATCCTCTTCTTTTCGCTCTTTACGTTCTTCTTTTATTTCCTCGCCCTCTTGGAGCACATGGTTCTCCACTTCACCGATCAGGGTCTCGCGCGCGCCGAAGCCGTTCGCCTATACGCGACCGCCATCGGACTGGGAATCTGGAGCAAGGTCGGACTGGGTTTTTTGGCTGATCGCATCCACGAAAAAAAGTCGATTCTGATCGACTACGGGATCCTGGCCCTGAGTTCTCTGCTCTTGCTCGCCGACCTGGAGTCTTGGCTGCTCTGGGCGTTCGTCGCCAGTTTCGGATTCGCTTATGCAGCGCGAGACGTCGTCTACCCCCTGATCGTTTCGGATTGTTTCGGCCTGCGATACATGGCGCCCATCTACGGCGCCCTGATGTCGACCCTTCTCCTAGGCGCCACCGGTCCGCTCTTCGCCGCTGCGGTTCACGACTACTCCGGCAGTTATGCAATCGCCTTCAGGTGCTTTGCTCTATTGAATTTCGTCGCACTTCTCGCCTTGTTTTTTCTGTGCGATGAGCGAAAGGTTCGCGACTTCCCTGTTTCGATCGACACAGAGTGAGGCCATCAGGCGTTGGCGGAAATCGCCTCCTCGAACGACGCGCCGCTCTCGATCAGCGCTCGGCAGGCGCTCAACGGCCGTGGGCGCTTCATCCCCACGGCGCCGCAGAGCTTCCCTGCTCGGCCGAAAAGCGCGAGAAAACGCTCGTCGTCGAGGCTTCCGTGACAAACATATATCTGGTCGCTCCCTTGAACATCCCCCGCGATGGCCAAGCGCATTTCAAAGAGATCGCTCCAAACATAAGGGACTTGGGCCAAAGGCTCTAGCGTCCCCTGCCCCCCCAACAACCGCTGAGCCGCGATCGCCGACTGCTCGACAGCGCTGGTCCAGTGCTCATACCGAATGGCTTGGCCATAGACGGGGTTGTACCAGCGGGCGACGTCTCCGGCGGCGACGACATCGGGCAGAGCGGTCGTTCCCGTGCCATCGCA
>DUCH01000380.1 GCA_012959865.1 Myxococcales bacterium
GTCGCCCCCATGGCCCCCCATCTCGCCGAAGAGCTTTGGAGTCGCCTGGGGCATTCGAAAACTCTCGCCTATGAGCCCTGGCCCGAGGCCGAGCACCACCTCCTTGAACAAGCGTTGGTCCGAATGGTGATTCAGGTCAACGGCAAAAAACGCGACGAGTTGGAGGTCGCGAAGGAAACTCCCCAAGCCGATCTGGAGAAAATGGCTTTGGCTTCCGAGCGCGTGCAGAGCCACCTTTCGGGTCGCACTCCCAAAAAAATCATTGTGATTCCGGGCCGGCTCGTCAATATCGTGGGCTAGAAGATCTTTGGCTGAGAATCGGCAGAACAAGAGAAAGTTCTGACAGTCTGCCACGAAGGAGAAGCGGATTGAGGCAGACAGCCCTTAGCCTTCTCTTCCTCCTGCTCGCCTTGGGGGTCGCATCTACCGTTCAGCCCGATGGCAACCCGACAGTGAACGAAGCCGCTTCGGACCACTCTCCGGTCGCCTCAAGTCTGCCCATCCCCAGTCATCTCGATAGCCGGCGGGTTCAAGACAAGAGCATCGACTATCGGGCTAGCGAAATTCGCGCCGCAATCCTTATCGCCGGCTTTGCGATTTTCGCCTGGGGAAACTTTTTTTTCTCGCCTCTGCCTCCAAGGCTCGCGCGATTGAGGCTGATTCTCTTAATGGCGGCGGCGACCGCCGCCTTTGCGTCCTATTACCAGTTCTTTCAGTTTTCCCACGCGCGTGGTTTCGCAACGACGGATAACTTCCACTACTACGTGGGTTCGAAATATTTCGATGAGCTCGGATATTTTGACCTATACCAGTGCTCATTGGTGGCTCTGGCTGAACGCGGGCTTCAGCTGACGGATGCCGAATTCGATCAAGCTCGAGACCTTCGCTCCATGGAGCTAAGGCCCTATAACAGCATCAAGAAGAACGGCCAGAACTGCCCTGAACACTTCGGTGCCGCGCGATGGCGGGCATTCGGAGACGACGTCGCATATTTCGTTCAGCACCGGCCAGAACACCTTCGGCGGGCGACCTGGCTGGATCACGGTTATCACCCGTCGCCCAGTTGGACTCTCGTGGGCGGGTGGGTAGCGGCAATGGCTCCAGCAACGAATCCAAAAATCGCCCACCGACTGGCCCGGATCGACCGCGTTCTTGTGGTCATGGCCTTCGGCCTGGTTGCCTGGGCGTTCGGGTGGGAGACGACCTGTCTGGTCGTTCTGATCTGGGGAACCGGCTGCCTCTGGCGATATACATGGGTGGGTGACGCTTTCCTACGGCATCTATGGTGGATCAGCGCGGTCGGCGGAGTGGCCGCGCTGCGAAGGGGCCTGCCCTTCATTGGAGGCGCGGCGTTGACGTTCTCCGCACTTCTGCGGTTGTTTCCGGGCGCACTCGGACTCGGTTACGTGCTTCGAGCGATCCAGCGCTCTGTGAGCCTTCGGGAGTTGAACGCCCGCTATATCCGTTTTGCCGGGGGGACGGCCGTAGCGCTTGGAAGCATCGGAATCGTGAGCATAGTGGCGCTAGCGGCCTCTGCGTATCCCGACTTTGCCATAAAGATTATTGAATTTTCGTCAATGTCTATCACGAACCAGATGGGCCTTCAGGTTCTAACCCAGTGGATCTTTCCGGAAAATCACTGGGCGGCCATGGGAGTACGCGTCCCGGTGCTTTGTATCTTCCTTGCTCTCTTTTGGCGCGCACTGCGGAACACCGAGGACTGGGAAGCGGCGGCGCTTGGAGCTTGCTTGATTCCGATATTGACGGCGCCTACCAACTACTACTACTCGTTCTTCATCCCGGTGGCACTGCTGGCCAATCGTCGCCCCAGGATCGGCCTTGTTCTTCTCGGCGCAGCCACCGCATGGAATCTCAACGGACTCGCATTTTATCAGGACTACGATGAATACCGTTGGGCTTCGGCAATCGCTATAGCGACGTCTTTCCTAGTTTTGGTCGAAGTCATTCGCGACGAGGTGAGGTCGCGCTTCGCTCAGGAAAACCCGGCAGTTTCGTCCACTGCGCTGCGGAGCCAAGAGCCAATGTCGGGATGATCGAGCAAACCCGACCCCAGTAGCCGGCTGGCCGCGATTTCATGAACGTCGCGGGAAGATGAAGCCATGAGCGCTCGGCGCGCGTCTTCCGCTACATCCCGCGCATCGAGAGCCCGAATGATCTCCTTGGCGAACGGAACCGCTGAGGGGACCAGCGAAAATTCGCCAATCCCAAGACCCACGAGAATCGGGATGGCCAGCGGGTTGCTGGCCATTTCACCGCAAATCGAGATCGGAATACCCGCCCGTTCGGCCGACTTGACGCTGAGATCGATGAGCGAGAGAACCGAGGGATGCAGCCCGTCGTAAAGATGGGCAACGCGTTCATTTCCGCGATCAACCGCCAGGGTATATTGGGTCAGATCGTTGGTCCCGATGCTGAAAAAATCGCACTCGGCCGCGAAAATATCGGCAGAGATCGCCGTTGACGGCACCTCGATCATAATCCCTAACGGCATATTCTGATCGAAATCCTGCCCGTCCTTCGCGAGACCCTCTCGGACTTGTTCGAGCAACGCCTTGGACTCCCGCAATTCTTCGATGCTCGAAATCATCGGAAGCAGCAATTTCGTTGGGCCAAACGTGCTCGCCTTCAGGATTGCCCGGAGCTGAGCACGAAAAGCTCTCCTGTTTTCGAGCGTCAGGCGAATTGAGCGAAGCC
>DUCH01000381.1 GCA_012959865.1 Myxococcales bacterium
GGATATCACCCGAGTTGTGCACCCAGGCGAGTTCGAGGCCGTGGACATTCGTGGGCGTGATCTGGTCGGCGAGGGAATAGTGGCCGCCCCCAGGCTCGCCGCCCCAGGCCGGCCAGCCGGCCACGCGGCCGGGGCCCGCCTCGGGCGCCGGCGCTTCGGTGCACGCCAGCAGGGCAAGGGGGAGGGCGAGGGCGAGGGTTGGAGCGAGGGTTGGGGTGAGCCGCGCGAGCACCCCTCCCGCGATTCTATTCAAGCGAACCCGGCGCATCGTCTCGAACCTCCCCAGGGCGGGATGCTAGCCGGGAGAGGAGTCGCTGCCCACGAGCCGAGTGGCCCTCTTCGCCCGGGAGATGCGGGGCATGATTGCAGCGCAAATTCCCTGGACTTCGTCCGCATGGCTCGCGGGCCAAATGGAAAATGAGTCTAGCTGGGCAGTTGCGGATCCTTCCCCGATAGGGACACGGCCGCCAACAACTCACGGAACTTGCTGCGTTCGATGCGATCCTCGAATCCCGCCCGTCGCAAACGCTGGAAATATTCCTCGATTTGCCTGATCTGGAGCGTGCCGACGATCTCGATCCCCTTTTGTATCTGGGCCGGGGACGTTCCCTTGCCGGCCAAGACGATCATCGCCTCGAAAAGTGCCGAATCGAATTGGGCGAGGCTGAAATTCTCGGCTTCGTCCAGGGCCACGTGCAACTGCTCCCTGCGCTCGGGTGAGTGATCGAGGACCCAACGCAGATGTTGAAGGCCATAGGACACATGCCTGGCCTCATCTTGCATCACGAGCTGGAACATTCGCTTGTCCAGGGGCGTGGGTGAGATGAACTCGCTGAAGCGAAACATGGTGAGGATATTCCCCTCGGCGAGAAGGTGCATGAAAGCGCTGGCCTCGCTGTAGGTATCGCTCTCGAGGATCGCCTTCAACGAATGCTCGACTTGCGGGAGAGCTCGCATAAGGCCGACGCCCCCCGCGAGAGCGCGCTTTCGGAAGACCTCGGCATGGCGGGCCTCGTCGATGGCCTGGGAGGCGATAAAACCCTTCACCTCGTGGAATTGGTTGTTCATTCGCCAGCACCATTTCGCTGGCAGGTCGGTGGCGATCATCTCGACCTCGGTGAAGAACGTGCAGAGCTGGGCGAAGGCGATTTCGACTTCCTCGGAGCGCTCGTATTTGGGCAGATCCTGCCAGGGAATATCGGTGGTGGCGTCCCATTGCCGGCTGATGGCCTCCTCGTAGAACGAGGCGACCTTGTAGGCCCAGACATCGCTTTTCGCGTTCAATTCCGGGCCCAGGTCAACCTGGGTCTTGATATCGAATACCGCTCCGCGCGGAGCACAGCCCCGGGGGCCACGGGGAATCTCGGGAAGGTCGTCGTAGCCGTAGCTTCCCTGATTGAGGTCGAGGTAGGTCAAGCCGCGCCTTGGGCTCGCCGCGTTCACCTTGACTTGCTCGGCGCCCGAATCGAGCCATCCGAGATCGAGATTTCCCTTACGGATATCCTTCATCCGCAAGATGAAGTCGTCGTCGGTGACGTAGTCGGTCGTCCCGTAATAGCTCATAGCTCTCTCCTGGGGATTCGGCTCAGCCTTCGATCAGGGCCAAGAATCCGGATAGCGGACTTCGCTGGTTCCGTTTTCCAAGGCCTGCACTTTCGCATCGCCCGAAATAGTCTTCGATGATGCGGCGATAGAAGATCGCCACGGTTTCGAAGCCGCCGGAGACGAGGATCAGCGCCTCGATGAATTCGCGAGAACCGAGAAGGCCAACCAGGCCATTGTCCACCGTGTCGAGATGCTCGTTCAGTTCGACGCGAAAAGATCCGCGGCTGTCGATCATGCTTCGGACGTGCTGGATCCCATAGGCGATGGGTCGGGAGGAATCCTCTGCGAGCCTATTTCCCAGCGCGGTATCCGCGGGGTTGTTGGAGACGAACTCCAAATGCCTTCCCAGGGCCTGGGTGAGCGAGTAGAGCGTGAGGTTCGTCGCCGCCGAAGCCAGGGGGTAGGTATCCGACTCTCTGACGATCTTCAGAAATTCTCCGAGTTCGGTGGAATCGGTTCCCAGGGACCCCTCCCCGTAGAGCGCGCGTTTGCGAAAAGCTTCGGCGAGCCGGGCGGCTCCAAACATCTGGGCGCAGAGCAGGTACTTGATCTCGTGGAATTCCTGGTTCATCAGCCACACCCAGCGCGAGGGAATATCGGTTGCGACGAGGAAAACCGAAGTCAGGCTGGTCGAGAGTTGGCGAATCGCGCGGTCTTCGTCCTTGCCATAGCCGGCGGCATCGAGTTCAGACCAGGGAATCGTGCCTGCTGGGGCCCAGCGTCTCGCCTTGCTTTCCTCGAAGAGGGCCGGGCCATTATCCGCCCAGACATCGCTCTTTCGGTTGATCTTGTAGCCCAGGGTCGGCAGGTCATCGGACAGAACGGCTCCCCGGGGCGCCATGGAAAAGTTGTGCCGCACGAGTTCGGGAATCGACTCGGGCCCATAGGCGGGGTCACGATTGATATCATCCAGGGTAAGCCCCCGAGCGGGCTCCGAGGGCTTGGCTTCAAAAGGGTGGGGGTGATCCTTCATCCAGGAAAGATCGAGATCCCCGCCCATGACCTTCATGACCTTGAGGAGAAGTTCCGGATCTTGGGCGTAATCCTTGGGTGCGATATAGGCCATCAATTCGACTCCAGGTCGAGGAACTGAGCCTCATCGAAGAAGGCCTGGATCGTCACCATGAAACGGTAGAAGCGGTCGTGGCCCTCGGGGTCGTCGTATTCGACCTTGATCGCATCGCCGAGATGGGTCAATGAATTAATGGTGTGGGCCGCGTCGGCTCCCTGGCTTTCCTGGATGGAGGCGAGCATCTCGCACCAAAGCTCGCGGGGAGCGCTCAGGACGAAGTCCAATTTCCCGGGATCGCCGCCCTCCATGACGTCGACGCATTCGTAGATTTCGAAGGCGATGGTGAAGAGTTCCTGATCGACGCGGATGCCGAACGTGGTATCGCAATACCCAAGTCTCTCGAACTCGGCTGCTTGGTCCTTGGTCTGTTGCTGGAGGGCCCGGAAGAAATCCAGGGAGGGGAAGGTGAGGCTCATTCGGTTCTCCTTCGAGGACTTTGCATCATGATGGAATTTCCAGTTGCGCGAACGGTCGTCTGGCTCCGTTGTCCGCGGCTACTGCTTCGACGCAAGTTCCCTGCAAATCATGTACTAGCGCGCGGGCCGTGTCCGAAGCGCGCAGCGGTCCCACGGTGAGGCGGGGCGCACCAAAGTCCAGGGCTCAGTTTGTTTCTGAGACATTTTGGCCCTGGAGTCGCCGCCGGAAATCGGAGAGGCGTCTTGGAGTCGAACTCAGACGGTGCGGCTGAAGAGTCGACCGCCCTGGTTCTTTTGCTTGGGAAGGTAGGCGTCGAAAAGCATCGCGGCGTTTCGAACGAGAATCCTTCCGGCTGGCGTCATGCGGAAACTGCCATCCGCTTCGAGGTCCAGCAGGCCATCGGCCTCGAAGGCCTTGAGGTGCTCGAGTTCGCTGCTGAAATGCGAAAGAAACTCTCGTCCGAATCGCGCACTGAAAGCGCTTGCCCTGAGTTCGCCCTGGCACATGATCTGGGAGATCACCCAGGCCCGGCGCTTGTCCTCGGGACTCGAGTGGTGCCCGCGAAAGGGGGCCAAGCCCTGGTCGGCAACGGATTCCTGCCAGTCCTTGAGGTTTCGTTGGGACTGCACGAACCCGCTGGACAATTCGCTGATTCCGCTGGGACCGAAGGCGAGGAGTTCGCCACAGGGACTCGTGGTGTAGCCCATGAAGTTTCGGTGCAATCGGCTTTCCGGGATGGCCCGCGCGAGGTCGTCGTCGGGAAGGGCAAAATGGTCCATTCCGATGCTGATGTAGCCCGCCCGGGTGAGGCTTTCGATGGCCAGGATCAGGAGGGAAAGTCGGGCCAAGGGGGAGGGGAGGTCGATTCGCTCGAAGCCGCGCTGCTGCTTGGCGACCCACGTTACGTGGGCGTACCCGTAAAGGGCTATCCGGTCCGGGGCCAGATCGATGACCTGCTGGAGGGTACGCGAGAAGGATTGCTCGGTCTGGTGGGGTAGCCCGTAGATCAAGTCGAAGTTGATCCCGCAATTCCCGCCCATGCGTGCTCTCTCCACGAGATGGGCGACCTCTGAAACGGTCTGCTTACGATGAATGGCCTCCTGGACACGGGGGTCGAAGTCCTGGATTCCCATGGAAATTCGATTGAAACCCGTCGCCTCGAGGACATCCATGTGGGCATCGAGAGTGACCCTCGGATCGATCTCGATCGAGATTTCGGGGGTCTCGCTCGGAGGAAAGGAGGCGAAGACGGCGCTCATCAATTCTTCGAGCTGATTGGGGGAAAGATGCGTGGGAGTGCCTCCGCCCAGATGAAACTGGCCCGCCTTGCCGCTGCCCGGCAACGCGGAGCGAACTTCCTGCAATTCGGTGCCCAGGGTTTGGAGGTATTGGACGGGCAATTCGGGCTTCTGGGTCACCACCCGATTGCAGGCACAGAAATGGCAGAGTTTTCGGCAAAAGGGAACGTGAACGTAGACCGCGTAGGGGGACGATTCCGCCTCGGTGAGTGAGCCGAGGACGCGCCTGTACTCGTCGGCGGTGAGCTCTTCCTGCCAACTGGGAGCGGTGGGGTAGCTGGTGTAGCGCGGTCCAGCCATGTCGTAGCGCGGAAGGAGAGCCTCGAGGGTCTTACGGTCGGGCGGAGTGCTCGTGGCTGATTCCATTCTGTCTGAACGATACCGCCGCCGAACAGGGTGGGCTAATCGCAGCCTGGAGATCATCGTGCGCATCGTCGAGATAGGTTCGAAGTTCCTCGAGATTGGCGACGCCCTCCCAATCGCCAGAGAGGCCGAGGGTCACCTGGTTGCAATAGCTCGCGATGGCAATCCCGAGGCGTTGATTGGGCATCAGGGGAACGAAGGGAACGATTTCCGAGAGTCGCGAGCCCAGCAGATAGAGGGGGGCCGAGGGGCCGCGTATATTCGTAACGATCAAGTTGAATGGCTCCAGGCTACTTGCGGCCTGCATGCCCAGCCTGGTGAGCCAATCCGCGGAGAGAAGGTTGTTGAACTCGACGAGCATCTCCGTGCCGCGGGCTGCCCCGGAGTTCTTCAAGACCTCGGTCTGGTCCTGAATATAAGATAGGCACGAAAGAGGGTCGGCTTCACCCACGGGCAGGTCTGCGAAGAGTGCCGAGACGCAATTGGCTCGCTCGAAGTTGTCGGTCTCAGGGCGGCGGTTGACCGGCAGACATACCCTGAGCGAGAGCTTTCGCGAACTGGCTTCATCCTGTTTGAGATATTTCCGGAGCCCACCCGTGACCACCGCCAACATCACATCGTTGATGGTGCTCCCCGTCGCTTTGCCGACGCTCTTGACGGACTCGAGGGTAAAAGTCAGTCGGTCGATCCGGCGATGGCGTCCCAGGGGGCCGTTCAGCGGGGACCCGCTATGCGGCATCAACGCGCCGCCCACGGCCTGGCCGATATCCCGGGCGGAGGCTCGGGCTCGGCGGAGGGTTTGTCGTGGGTGGAAGATCGCCTCGCCGATCAAGTTTGCGACTTTCAGCGAACGCGATGCGCGTTCATCGAATTCCTCGTTCAGAAGGGCCAATCGGCTGCGGGGGGGTCTCGCCGCCCAATCGGATCCGCTTTCGGATTCGACCTCGCTCGAGGGGCTGAGCAATGAGAAGAGCAGGTGCATGCCCCCAGCCCCATCGACCATGCAATGGTGGATTTTGAAGAGCATCGCGAAGCCGCCCTCATCGAGGCCCTCGATCGTCCAAATTTCCCAGAGCGGACGCTTCAGATCAAGGGGCTGTTCGATGAGTCGGGCGATGAGGCGATTGAGGGATGCCGAATCGCCAGGGTGGGGGAGGGCGGTGTGTCGAAGGTGGTATTCGATGTCGAAGTGATCATCATCCACCCAGATGGGGTGCTCGGAGAGGGGGCGATGTTCGATCCGCTGGCGATAGCGCGGAATACCATCCAGGCGCTTGCTGATAAATGTTCGAAGGCGATCGAGATCGAGGGCTTCGGGGCCGGAGGCCAAATCCCGGGATCCGAATTTCAAGAGTGCAGCGACGTGCATGGGAGTCTCCGGAGACTCGTAGATGAGGAATCCCTTGTCCATGCCGCTCAGTGCCCCCGAGTGATGACTCATCTTCGCCCTCCGTTGTCTGGCGCGTCCTCAAGAATTGAGAAGAAGCTTTCGATTCCGCCTTGCTATCGCAGATGGATTGCAAGTTTCGTGCGAGGTGCCCGGGCGTCGGACTGGGCGGTCGAGAAGGAAAGGGCTTGCTCTTCCTGGGGCCATTCGCCGCAGGCCTCTATGTTCCTTTGTCCCACTTCGAGTTCGGGCCCGACGGGGGTAGACATGGGGCTTACTTCAGGACGTTCAGTGCGGCTGTCGGGTTTGGCATGTCGATTGCTTTGCTTCCAGGAGGAGACCCGAGTTCTATGGAATGCTCGGGAAGCACGCGACTGAAGGGTCTGGCAGGTCCGATCGGGACTCAAGGACCCGAAGGGAGAAATGCCCGATGGCGACTTATACACCGACAGTTGAAATTGGTCTGGACCGAATGCGAGAAATGGCGCGCGGAAACTTTGATCTTGCCTGGATGGACTCGAACCCCGACGGCTGGGGGCACGAGGTAGAGCGCAGCAAGGTCGGGCTGAAGTTGACCGACGTGGACCATGGCTTCTATGGCGACGTCCCGGAGCGGGGTTCGAGCCACGGGACGATGGCTCCCCGAGGCTGCTACGTCCCGGAGGGTACGATCTCCCTCGAGCAGTACACGCTCAATGAAATGTCGGAGATCTGGTCCGACAACGCGGCCTCCCTTTACGATGAAGCGGTCGTTCGCCAATGGAACTCGGTAACCGACGTCCCCTGGCATAAGCTTGCGCCCCTTCCCGAAGACATGGAAAAGGCCGTCTGCCAGATGTGCACGGGATTCGCGGAGGTTGAATTCGTGGCCGGCGATATGCCCGCAAAATGGATGTGCAGAATCAATCACGATTTCCACGAGGTGAAACTCTTCCTGGCGACGCAGATCATGGACGAGGCCCGGCACCTCGATGTGTTCAGGAAAAGAGCCCTGGCCAATGGAGGCGGTCTCCTGATGGCGTCCCCCGGGCAAGAGGAATTGTTGTCAGCGATTCTGAATGCTCCGGATTACGCGACGGCCAGTGCTCTTATGCACATTTTCGGCGAAGGATTCGTGCTGACGCTCTTCAGGCAGGGTGAATTTCTCGCGCCGACCGAGGTCGAGAAGACGATCTTTGGGTTGTGCATGCAGGACGAGGCGCGGCATGTCGCTTACGGGGTGCGCCATCTCAAATACCTGCTCGAGCGCCATCCCGAGCGCGAGGCCGATATCCACGGGATTCTGGAATTGGGCGAGCAGGCCATCTTCTCGTTGACCCTGGAGCCCCAGACATCCGAGCCCAGGGCGATTCTGGCGGGTGGCGGCCTGGACAACATCGAACTCGGGATGGCGAGAATGGCCTTCATCTACCGGAAACAGGTGCACGAGTACCTCCAGCGTCTGAAGGTTGCCGGCATCGACAGGGCGTCGAAGCTCTCGATTCCCCTGGAACTCCCCTTCGCGGAAATCGCCGCCTGAGGAGGTGCAAAGATGGCCCTGAAAACAGTTTTTCCTTCCAGTGAGTGGTTTTCCGCGTTGGCTTCGTCCATGTTGGACAAAGAGGCGGAGTACAGACGGTTCGGACCCATGGACTGCTCGATGGTCGTGAAGGTCCTGGATCCGGCGGCCGGGGATCGGCTCTTCGAGGTGGTCTTCGAATTGCACTCCGTGGCGTCGATTCGGGAAATCGGAAGCCTCGGCGAGGCCTCCTCGGAACACTTCGTCATCGAAGCCTCCCTCTCGGCCTGGCGGGATATGATCGAAAATATCCGAACCCACCGGGGGGCCGACCTCGAGCACACCCTGAACTACCTGACCTTCCCCGGCGATCCCATGGAGGTGACGGGCCCCGACCAACTCCAGACGGATACCTTCTATCGCTACAACCAGAGCATTCAGGAGTTCTTCAACGGAGCGGCGAATATCACGACGGTCTACGCATAGACGAACGCGCTCCCCTGCCTGGCCCGCGAGCTCAGCGAGCCAGGCGAAGCCGGAGCATCCGATCCGCCGCGAAGGACCCGATCAGAAATTCACCCCCTCCCAGGTCAAGGATGACAGTGCCGGCCCCCATGGGTGGGCCGGCCTGGTTGAGGAGGGTTTCGGCCTGCATCTCCCGGGCTCGACCATCTCCCGGGCTCGACGGTGACCACGGCAAATTCCATTCCGCAGGCCCCGGTCTCGAGGCCCATGCACCCGAGTTGATCGAAAAGGCCGCCCCTATGCGAGGCGACCGGGAGTCGGCCATCGCGTCCCCAGGTGAGATTGTCGGGGCTGGCGACATCCACCGTGGCGAGGACCTCGCCCTCGCTGGGCACACGCCTTGCATTTTTCTGAGCTGAGCCGACGGCCCGTGTCTTCAGGGTGTTCTGCAGGCTTTGTTTGAGCCGACGAGGAGAGCCCATGGAACGCAATTCAATTCACCCGCTCGCGGCCGTGAAATCAACTTGACCCAGCCGTGGCTACTCCTCGATCAATGTGCGCGCCAGGTTGCGAATCGAGGGCTCGAGTCCCGCAATCCGACCGCGTGAAAAGGTCTTGCCCACGGCCTTGCGATAGCGGGTTTGAAGCGGAGGGTCGAGGGTGAGCATTGTGTTGGCGGCCGGATAATCGTTCGACAGAATCTCCTGTAATTCATCCTCTGCGCCCGGAATGGGGGGCACCGAAGCGGTGTTGCCCCATTGCGAAGAAAAGAGATTCGGCTGCTCCAGGACCTCGAATACGGACGCATGATGTGGGATGAAATAGATGTCCCCGGGCCCTTTGTATACGGCGCCGTGGTCCCGCATCTTGGCGTAGTAGGGGAAGGGATCCTGCTGATAGGTGGGATCCATCGGCGAATAGCCGCCGAGCGAGACTTCGGCTGCTGTCATCTATTACCCTCTGCTGTGCATTACGATCTCGTATCCAACCAGCTTGAGAGCCTCTACGTTGACTCAAGTCCGGGGAGTCCATCGGCCGCTCGATAGTTTTCGAGCAGTTGCAAGAACTCGGTTGGCCCACCCAGGAAGAATCCGCTTTGGCGGCTCACCTCGCCCGGCTTGCCCTCATTGTTGTAGTAGCTGGGCGTGCAGCTCTGTTGGTATTCGCCGCCGAGCATCGAACGATCGAGGATCGTCTGGACCCACTCGGCCTCGGCTTCCTTGGTCGCCTCGAGGGTTGAAAAGCCCTTGTCGACTGCCGTCTTGATGATGTGTGCCAGGTGTCTTCCGGTCTCGCCGAGCATATGAGTGAAGTTCACCGTAAAGCCGGATTGGGTGATGCTCATGATGAAGAAGAGATTCGGGAAGCCATTCGCGTGCATGCCATGCAGCGTTCGGACACCGTTGTTCCAGCGATCTGTCAAACTCTGTCCTTCACGTCCATATACCTCATAGCCGCCGCGCTGAACGTAGGATGTCCCGACTTCGAAGCCACTGGCATAGATCAGGCAGTCGAGGGGGTATTCCAGGCCGTCGACGATGATCCCGTTCTCCGTTACGCACTCGACACCTTTGCCTTCCGTGTCCACCAACGTGACGTTGTCGCGGTTGAAGGTCGGGAGGTATTCGTTATGGAAGCATGGGCGTTTGCAGAACTGCCGGTAGTAGGGTTTCAGCGCTTCCGCGGTCTCGCCGTCTTCCACGATGGCGTCGACGCGGGCGCGGATCTCTTCCATTTTCTCGAAGTCCGCCAACTCCATATCCTTGGCGACGGAAGGACTCGCGGCGTCGGGATCGGCTTCCTCTGGCGAGGAGAGTAGAAGGTTGCGAATGATGTCCGTCCAGCCATCACTCACGAGGTCTTCCTTCTGATATCCGCCGCCGGTCAGGATCTGGAAGTTATCCATTCTCTCCTGGTGCCATCCCGGTTGGAGCGTCTTCGTCCATTCCGGATCCGTCGGCGTGTTGTTCTTGACGTCGACCGACGAGGGCGTTCGCTGGAAGACGTATAGTTGCTCGGCCGACTCTCCGAGATGCGGAATGCACTGCACTGCGGTGGCGCCGGTTCCAAGGATGCCCACTCGCTTGCCCTTCAGTCCGGTGAGGTTGCCGTCCGCGTCGCCCCCTGTATAGGCATAATCCCAGCGGCTGGCGTGGAATGTGTGCCCCTTGAAGTTCTCGATTCCCGGAACGCCGGGTAGCTTGGGCTGATTGAGCACCCCCAGAGCCATGCAGACGTAGTGGGCCTGCATATGATCCCCGCGGTTCGTCGAGATGATCCAACGATTGATGTTCTCGTCCCAACGCAACTCGGTGACCTTGGTCTGGAAGCAAGCATCGCGGTAGAGATCGTACTTGCGACCGATTCGCTGGCAGTGCTCGAGGATCTCGGCGCCGGTGATGTATTTCTGGGTCGGCATGTAGCCGGTCTCTTCGAGCAGGGGAAGGTAGATATAGGACTCGATGTCGCAGGCGACGCCCGGATATCGATTCCAATACCACGTGCCACCGAAGTCTCCGGCACTATCGATGATGCGAATATCCTCTACGCCTTCGTCGCGCAGACGAGCCCCGACGAGCAACCCGCCAAAGCCCCCGCCGATCACCGCAACCTCGACCTCGTCTTCGAGTGGCGCTCGCTCGAAGCCGGGTTCGACATAGGGATCATCGAGGAAGTGGGCGAACTCGCCCTTGACCTCGATGTATTGTTTGTTGGCGTCGGAGCGGAGCCGCTTGTCGCGTTCTGCGCGGTACTTGTCGCGCAATCCGTCCGGATCAAAATTTGCGGCGTTTTGATGGTCTGACATATTCGGGTTCTCCTGATTCAAGTCGGGGTGCGTTGGGCGACTCAGTTCAACTCGTAATCATCCAGGCAAGGTTGGGCCATCTCTTCGCGAAAGCGGTCAAAGGTCCAGGGCCAAGCGGCCGGGATTCCGTTGGCGTCGAGGTACCAGCTATTGCAGCCACTTGCCCAGATCGTTCGCCCCGCGGCTTCGATCCGCTCCTCCTCGAAACGCGCCATCGCGTCATGCGAGGGGCTGATCGCCCGACAGGCCCCCGAACGCACCAATGCGACCAGCTGCATGATGTAGGCGAATTGCAGCTCGGCTACTTCGATGAGGGAGAAGTTTCCGACCGGGCCATTGGGACCATTCAGCATGAAGAGGTTCGGGAAGTCGGGTACTGAAATGGCCAAATAGCCGAAGGGGCCGTCCTTCCAGCGATCATCCAGGCGGGCGCCATGTAGGCCGACCACTTCCATGGGCCGCATGAATTGATCGACTTTGAAACCCGTTGCCAGGATCAGCACGTCGAGTTCATGCAGCTCGCCGTCGCGGGTTCGGACACCTGACGCTTCGACGCATTCGATGCCCTCACTCACGAGCTGCGCATTGGGCTTCTGGATCGCGTCGTAGAAGTTCTCCGACATGATGAGTCGCTTGCAAGCCGCTCTATAGTCGGGGCGGAGTTGTTCGCGAAGTTCCGGGTCTTTGACGTTATTGTCGAGATTGGCCTCGCAGGTGGTGTGGATCGCCTCGAGGAGGGGCGAATTTATGTCGCCGAGGATATTGGCGAAGCCGTCCGTGAATTGGCGCGAAGTGTCTTCGCGCACTTCCTGCATGCGCTCCGGGTGCTCGCCGAAATTGGTTTTCTCTTGCTCGCCGTAGGCGGGGTTCTCGATCGGCAGGACCCATTGAGGCGTTCGTTGGAAGAGTGAGAGCTCAGCCACTTCATCGACCAATGCCGACACGATCTGGATCGCCGTCGAGCCTGTTCCAATGACCCCGACGCGTTTGCCTTTGAGTGGCACTTCGTGATCCCAGCGCGCGCTGTGAAAACGCGTCCCGTCAAACCCATCGAGGCCTTTGATATCGGGTATCGACGGGTGATGCAGAACCCCGGTAGCCGCGATGATGAAGTCCGCGACATCCGTCGAGCCATCGGAGATGTCAACGTGCCAGCACGCGTCGCGGAACTCACAACGCGTGATCTCTTTGCCGAATTGAATCTGGGAGTCCACGCCATAGCGATGCGCGACTTCCTCGAAATACGCCTGGATCTCGGCGCCTGGGGAGAAACGATGGCTCCAATTGGGATTGAGCGCGAACGAATAGCTATAGAGGTGAGAGGGTACGTCACAGGCCACGCCCGCGTACTCATTCTCCCGCCACGTCCCACCCAGGCGATCGGCTTTTTCATAGATCGAAAAATTGGAGAGGCCGGCTTCCTCGAGCTTGATCGCACTCAGGATGCCCGACATCCCGGCCCCGATGATGATGAAGCGGAGGTCGGCCGTGTTGGCCTGGGCAGCGATATTCGGCGCAGCAGACATATCGAGTTCGTTCCTCTCAGCTCGGGTGCGAATGGCCTTGGCGAAATTGCTCAACGCATAGTGATTGCAATGCCGATGCCAGCTGTTGCCTACTAGTGTGATGATCCGAATCTGTCGGGCGAGCGCCGGCCATCCGTACCAGATCGCACGCGGGCAATCCTCAGAGATGACTGAGATGGCCAAGAGCATTTGCGGGGGGCGGAGAACGGCGTCGAGCTGCGAGATGCCGGTGAACCAGACTGGTTCCTGGAGAGTCGCCCGCGAATCCGGTAAGGATTATTTGTCTCATACCCGGGGTGGATGTGGCGGTGTGCCACGCGCTGGAATCTGGCGTTGCTAGGGGGCCAGGCGGTATCCCGCCCCCGGCACGTTGGCGAATCGACGCAGTCCGGGGCACCATCAATCAGACTCTCTATAGCGAGGCTTCATGAGTTCGATTCCCGCCGAGTTCGATCCAGAGCACGTCAAATCCAGGTCGGCGCCCGAAGCCCGGATGTATCACGACGAGGTGACGTCGCAGGAGCCCATGAAGTCCGTTCTGGAGAACAATCCAGAGATCTACTTCGTGCCACCCAAAGGTGGCAGCGAGTGGGGGCAATGGGAGTTCAAACCGGGCGCGTACTACGACACGACCACCGGCTCGAAGCACCCGTACTGGAAGGATAAGGACCTACCTCAGGCCACCAAGAACATCGCGCAGCTGCGACAAGACATGGTGAAGTGGGGTTATTGCTCGGTCGAGGACGCCGTTTCGGCCGAGCAGGTGCAAGTGATTCGCGACCGTGTGCTGGAGCAGGCCGAGGGCGAGCGGCTCGCTGGCGTGAGGCAAAAAACGCAGAGCGGGCAGAACGTCAATTGCTGCGTGAACAAAGGGCGCTGCTTCGAGGGCCTTATCGAACAGCACCCCGACGTGGTTCAAGGAGGCCCGCTGGTTGAGCAATTGCTCACCGAGGCGATGGGCCCGGGCTGGATCTGCGCTTCGTTGATCGCGGCGATGTCGCTGAAGGGCGGCGTACCGCAGGCGCTCCACCAGGATCAGGGCGGCATTGCGCCCGAATCCAAGCACCCGATGTCGGTCAACGTCTTGACGCCGATCACCGACGTCGACGAAAGCAACGGCGGCACGTTGATCATCCCCGGTAGTCACGCTGTGCTTTCGGAGGCCGTCCGGAACGGCACGCCCGTCGGTAAGCTTCCGCCGGCCATCAACATGGATGCTAAGGCGGGCACCATGGTCCTGACCGATGGCCGGCTATTGCATGGCACGGGCATCAATCACACCGATGCACCGCGCATCATCATGCTCAATGGCATGCAGAAGCCATGGATGCGGCAGCAGGAAAACTGGATGCTGTCGGTGCGCCCAGAGGTGCTGCAGCGCGCGAGCCCGAAATTGCTGCAGCGCATGGGCTACCAGGCTACGACCGGTGGGCAGACCAACGAGGGGCATGGCTTTGGCGCGCTGGGGCGTATTGGAGAGGCGGCGGGCGCCACGGTGGGCTTCCGGTTGGCAGCGGACAGCGGGGCGTACGTGCGTGTGGGTGAACTGGGTCCGGATTCAACACCGGAGGAACTACAGGCGCCGTTCACGCTGCGCGATGTAGTCGCCAAGGCGAGGGTCGGCGGCAAGAGTGCCCCCCTTGGCATTGGCGACACTGGACTCAAGCGCTCCACTTGAAAGCCACCGTCATACCCTGTTTGTGGCGGCGAGATCTCGACAGACCGATTGCTGCAGTCAAACATGCGACCACACCACTTGTAGCGACTCCGATCCCAATCCACGATTTCAATATCAGCGCCTGGATAATGCCCCATTGAACGAGCAGCATTCCGTAGCCCTGCAACACGTCCCAGAAATTGAGGCTCTTCCATTCGAACATGAATTGGTGCCAGAGTCCAACTCGGAAAAACGCGCGGAGCACCGGCAACGCAGACGCTGGATAGCCGCGATCGATGAGGATCGAATCGGCGTAGTTCATCCTGCTCTCCGTATCCTCGCGTAGGAAAGGCAGGCAGAGGAGTTCGGAGCTGCTGTGTCCTTCGAGGTCGGATCGAAGCATGGCACGGTCCAATGGGAGTACGGAGGCTAGTCGACTCGGTTGAGTCTACCTCGTCCAACCATGTATGAGGCTCGTACCGAATGCCTCGGTCTAAGCGCTATGCAGGCGCGTGCTCATCCCGCGACCATTGGCGAATTGCGTTAGTTCCCGAAGTCCCAGGATCCGCCAGAGTGAAATCGCTTCATCACATTCTTTGCGATCAAGATCTTGTGGACTTCGTCCGGCCCGTCGGCGAGGCGCAGCGTCCGCGCTCCCTGGTACATGCCCGCTAGGGGCAGGTCGCCCGTGACGCCGGCCGCACCCCATACCTGAATCGCTCGATCCACTACACGCGAGTACGCCTCGGGCACATAGATTTTCAGCGCTGAGATTTCAGTTCGAGCATCGGCCCCGCTTTCCATTTGCTCTGCGCAATGGATCGTCATCAGGCGGGAAGTCTGGATATCGATGTACGAATCGGCGATGAAGCCCTGAATAAACTGCTTCTCATGCAGCGGTCCGCCGTGCACTTGGCGGCTCGCCGCGCGCTCGACCATCAAATCGAAGGCGCGCCACATCTGCCCTACGGAATTCATGCAATGGTAGACGCGCCCAGCACCCAGCCGGTCCTGCGCCGCCTGATGCCCGGAGCCGGTTTGACCGAGTTGGTTCTCGGCTGGCACGCGGACGTTGTCGTAGATGATCTCGGCATGATCGCTTCGTTTCCCCCATACCTCGATGCCGCGGACGATATTCACCCCCGGCGTTTTGGTCGGGACGATGATCTGCGTCATCTTGCCATTTGTCTCGGACGGACCGTTCGGGTCGTCCGTACGACACATCACAATCAGGAAGTCGGCCGCGATCCCATTGGACGTGAACCACTTGTGCCCATTGATCACCCACTCGTCTCCATCGCGCGTTGCCGTCGTCTTGATCGAGCGAGGATCGGAGCCGGCGTTGTCGGGTTCCGTCATCGAAAATGCTGACTGCATCGTGCCCTCGGTGAGCGGCACGAGCCACTTCTTGCGTTGGGCCTCGCTTCCGTACTTGAGCAGGATCTTCTGATTACCGGAGTTGGGTGCCACCACGCCAAAGAGAGACGCAGCACCGATCGCATAGGCGAGTACTTCGTTCATGTAGGCATGCTCGAGGAAGCTCAGCCCGCAACCGCCATACTCATCTGGTAGATGAGGTGCCCATAGTCCAGCTTGCTTGACCTTGGCCTTGATCTGCTCGCGCAGTTGATGGGCCGTTGCTTTATCCTGGTCGCTGACGCCGTCCTGCTGTCGATAGCGCCAAAGCTTGTTTTCATTGGGCAGGATTTCCTTGTTGATGATCTCCGCCGTAAGCAGGCGAATCTGGTTGATCTTGTCCGGCAAGCTAGCAATCGATTGGACGTTCATTGTCATGGGGAGGGCCTCTGAAGTTGGTGCGACTAAGGAAAATGGGGAAGGCTTCGAGCGCATTGATCGTAGTCTTGGAGGCAATGTTGGGCGAGCGTCAAAGAGTCACAGTCCAGCGACTCGTTAAGCATGTCTTGACGATTTTCGGTTATTCTAAACTGTGCGGGGGATAGGACATCCAAGCTGGGTTCTGGCACAACGTCCGAGCCTGGGCGTTATGTTAAAAATTCCTAGGGGATCCCGTGACGGGGCTGTTCGAAAACCGACTTCTACGCCGACAAAGGGCCCTGATCCTGGCGACCAGTTCGCTCACTGCAAACGGAA
>DUCH01000382.1 GCA_012959865.1 Myxococcales bacterium
GCGAGGTTCTTCCATGCACGATGAACGCCCCGGGCGCCCGGATTCTCCGGAGAGCGGCCCGTGAATCCGTCGGCGGCGCATATCGTGGGGGTGGGCGAGTCCGCGTACACCCGATGGGGAAAGATCGGGGATGTCACCGAGCACGCCTTGGCCTGCCAGGCGATTGCCCGGGCGGTGGACGACGCGGGACTCTCCATGGACGACGTCGATGGCTTGGCGTCTTTTGCCGAAGATCGCAACGAGGCGATTTTTCTGGCTGCGGAGCTGGGGTTGCCCGCGCTCCGTTTCGGCAACATGGTGTGGATGCCGGGCGGCGGCGGTGGATGCGCTGCGGTCTCCAATGCCGCGATGGCGGTGGAGACGGGGCAGGCCGAAGTCGTGGTGGTTTACCGATCCCTTTGTCAAGGGCAATTTTTTCGATTTGGCAGCGGGGGCGTCAGTGTCGATGCGCAGGCCGAACCTCCGGTGCCCAGTCTGCAACAAGCGAATTCGTTGCTGCTGGCCTCCATGGGGTTTGCCATGCCGTATGGGTTGCTCATGGCAGCGGCCGCATACGCACTGCCCACGCGCCGGCACATGCACCTCTACGGAACGACGAGCAGCTCGGTCTTTTGGCGGTGACCTTCCGTGAGCATGCGAGTCGGAACCCGCGCGCCGTGATGGGGGCGCGTCCGCTGACTCTCGAGGATCACCAGGCCTCGCCCATGATCGCCGATCCCCATCGGCTCTTTGACTGCTGCCTCGAAAGCGATGGCGCCTGCGCGGTAGTGGTGACCACCCGAGAACGCGCGCGCGACCTCGCCAAGCCGGCGGTGGAAATCCTGGCCAGCGAGCAGGGTACGCCCAAGGGCTATGGCTTCGGTCCGTTTACCAATGCGAATATCGCCGACGAACTCTACGCCACGGGCGGCTGCGAAGAGATGGCGGGTCGGCTCTGGCGCAAGTCCGGGCTGGGGCCTTCCGACGTCGACGTGGCCCAACTCTATGATCACTTCACCGGTTGCGTACTCATGCAGATCGAGGACTACGGGTTCTGTGAGCGGGGGGAGGGCGGACCCTTTATCGAGAGTGGCGCTCTGGCCTGGCAGGGCGGGAGCCTACCCACCAATACCCACGGCGGGAGCCTTTCTGAAGCCTATATCCACGGGCTCAATCACGTGGTGGAAGGGGTCCGATCCCTGCGAGGCGAATCCACCAGTCCCGTAGAGGGGGCAGAAGTTTGCCTGGTGACCAGCGCGGCCTGTGTTCCCTCGAGCGCGGTTTTGTTGGGGAAAGCATGAGCGAGCGCTATTTCCCCGACGGCATGCCTCCGCCCCTGGCGGACCCCACCACGCTGCCCTGGTGGGAAGCGGCCGCAGATCACCGCCTTGTGGTTCAGCGGTGCGCCGATTGCCAGGCCACCCGGCTTCCGCCGGCACCCGTCTGCGCCGCGTGTCGATCGACCGAATTCGATTGGACGGAAGTGCCCGGTGCGGGGTCGGTCTATACCTTTACCATCGTGCATCGGCCCATCGCGGCGGATCAGCAGTTGCCCTTCGTCATTGCCGTGGTGGCTCTCGAGAATTCTGGAGGGTTGCGCATGATTTCGAATCTGGTCGAGGTGGATCCCGATGACGTCGAAATCGGAATGGCGCTCGAAGTCGTATGGGAAGACATGAGTGAAGACCTTGCGATTCCCCGCTTCCGACCACAGCGGGCGTGAACACGGACTCTCGAGCCATCAACCAAGGGGACTAGGGATCAATGAGCAGGCGATACGAGCATTGGATACTCATGGCACTTGTGGCGGGCCTCTTTGCCTGTGTACCCCCGGAATCAGCCGAAGACGATTCGCCACTGGGTTCATCGGCCCGCGGCAGCGTTCCTGAGCGCCTGCTCGAGGTCAACCCGGCGATCCTCGACATGAGGCCCCCCGAGCCGAACCCCGAGCGCAACGCATATTTCGGCGACCTGCACGTACACACCACCTACTCCTTCGACGCATTCGTGTTCGGCACGACGGTGGGGCCACGGGATGCCTACCGCTATGCGCTTGGCGAAACCATCGAGCACCCCGGCGGCTTCGACCTGACGCTTCGGGAACCGTTGGATTTCTATGCCGTCACCGACCATGCGCTCTTTCTCGGCGTTGCGCGCGAAGCCGCAGATACCCGGACGGAGATGTCGAAATTTCCTTTTTCCGAGCCCCTGCACGACATGAATGCCGACGACAACAAGGGCTTTCTGAGCGTCGTTCCGCGGCTCCAATCCTTCGGCACATTCGTTCCCGCCCTCCTGGCGGGAATCATGGATGGCACAGTCGATCCGGAGCTCACCGCCGGCATTGCCCGCAGCACCTGGAGCGACATCATCGAGTCGGCCGAGCAATTCAACAGCCCGGGTCACTTCACGACCTTTGTTGCCTTCGAGTACACCTCGTCCACGGACGATCGGGGCAATCTTCACCGCAACGTGATTTTCCAGGGGGCGGATCGCTTGCCCGCGGAGCCCTTCTCACGCTTCCACTCGCAAAACCCTGAAGGGCTCTGGGACTGGATGGACGGGCTGCGCGCCCAGGGGATCGAGAGCCTCGCGATTCCCCACAACTCCAACGGCTCGAACGGCCAGATGTTCAAGTTGGTGGATTGGGCGGGCAACCCCATGGACGACGCCTATGCGATGCGGCGAATGCGAAACGAACCCCTGGTGGAGATCACCCAGGTAAAGGGAACTTCGGAGACCCATCCCTCGCTTTCGGACAATGACGAGTGGGCCGAGTTCGAGATCATGCCCTACCGAGTCGGTGGCATGTTGCCCAGCAAGGTGGATGGAAGCTACGTGCGCCAGGCGCTCCGCCGGGGTCTGGCCTTCGAGGAGGCGGGGGCCGTGAGCCCTTACCGATTTGGCTTCGTGGGCGCGAGTGACACCCATACGGGCGCGATCTCCGACGATGAAGCGAATTTTTTCTCGAAGATCGGGGTTCTGGATGCCACCCCGGAGCTTCGCGGATCGGTTCCCCTGCCGGCCTGGCAGTCGATTCCGTTCGGCTTGGTCGCACCCGAGCAGGTGGAGGAGGTGGATGGCGAATCCTATACCCGAACCCCCGTTCTGACCTTTGGCGCCTCCGGGCTGGCGGCGGTCTGGGCCGAGGAGAATACCCGAGAGTCGATTTACGCAGCATTCCGCCGCAAGGAAACTTTCGCCACGTCGGGGCCACGAATTCGGGTTCGCTTCTTTGCGGGCTACGGTTTCGAAGAAGGTCTCTTGGAGGCGCCCGATGCTGTTGCGCGGGGCTACGCGGGTGGCGTCAGTATGGGGAGCGACCTTGCGGCCCAGGGTGAGACCGCGCCTCGTTTCGCGGCCTGGGCCACCGGCGATTCACGCAGTGCCCCCCTCCAGCGCCTTCAGATCGTCAAGGGCTGGGCGAATGGAAACGAAACCTTCGAGCGCGTCTACGACGTGGCGTGCTCCGATGGCGAGGTGCCGGATGCATTGAGCCATCGCTGTCCGGACAATGGGGCTCGGGTTGACCTTTCGGATTGTTCCTATTCGAGCAACGTCGGCAGTGCGGAACTGAAAGCGCTCTGGCAGGACCCGGATTTCAACCCGGACCAAAGAGCTTTCTACTACGTTCGTATTCTCGAAAACCCGACCTGCCGTTGGTCGACATGGGATGCCCTGCGCACGGGGAACGTCCCCCGGCCGGATGTCGAAACGACGATCCAGGAAAGGGCTTGGTCTTCGCCGATCTGGTTTTTGCCAACGGCAGGGTGATCGCGCCAAGGGTTTGGCTGGCGCCTTTCCGTTTTTCGAAGGAGGGCGGATCGCTTGGCCCGGGGTTCTCTGCTACCGCCGGGGATGTTTTCGTTGTATCGTGAGTCCTCGATTTTCACGCATGACCCGGCGGAATGGAGCTTGTGCCACGCCACTGCTCGCCCATGCACTCGGGCCGGCATGCCGTACTCACGAGCCGTACTCACGAGCCGCACTCATTGAGCCGCACTCATGAATAGACGGGGCCGGGTCAACCTCTCAGTCCCGAAGCGAGGTAAGAGATGTCAAAAGCCGCCTTTCTGTGGGATGACCCCTTTCAGTTGCAGGCCCAGCTCACCGACGAGGAACGCATGGTGGCGGAAACCGCGCGCAGCTTTGCCCGGGACCGTCTGCTCCCCAGGGTCGTGGAAGATTTTCGGGAGGAGAGCTTCGACCCCAACCTGATGCGCGAATTCGGAGAGGTGGGACTTCTCGGGGCTACGATTCCTGCGGAGTATGGCGGCGCCGGTGTATCTCATGTGGCGTATGGGCTGGCCGCACGGGAGATCGAGAGCATCGATTCCGGCTATCGCTCGGCCATGAGCGTGCAGTCTTCCCTGGTCATGCATCCGATCCACGCCTACGGGACCGAGGAGCAACGCCAGAAATTTTTGCCCCATCTGGCCACGGGCGAATCTGTCGGTTGCTTTGGATTGACGGAGTCGGAGCACGGATCGGATCCGGGTTCGATGACCACCCGGGCGACGCCTGTGGATGGGGGCTACCGCCTCACCGGTTCGAAGATGTGGATCACGAACTCGCCGATCGCGGATATCGCGGTGGTCTGGGCCAAACTCGACGGTGTAATCCGCGGCTTCATCGTAGAGCGAAGCAACGCAGGGCCCGGCTTCTCCACCCCGAAAATCGAGGGGAAGCTCTCCTTGAGGGCCTCGATCACGGGCTCCATCATGCTCGACAATGCCTTCGTACCCGAAGAGAACCTCTTCCCCGAGGTTTCCGGGCTGAAGGGTCCGTTTGGGTGTTTGAACAAGGCCCGTTACGGAATCTCATGGGGGGCGCTAGGCGCCGCCGAGTTCTGCTGGCAGGCAGCCCGGGAGTACACCCTCGCGCGCAAGCAATTCGGACGGCCGCTGGCGGCGAACCAGTTGATTCAACTGAAACTGGCCGATATCCAAACGGAGATCGCCATCGGCCTTCAGTCCTGCTTGCGGGTGGGGCGGATGCTCGATGAAGGAACGTGCGCACCGGAGAACATCTCCCTGGTCAAACGCAACTCGTGCGGCAAGGCCCTGGCCGTGGTGCGCCAGGCGCGGGATATGCACGGAGCCAACGGCATCAGCGAGGAATATCACGTGATGCGCCACCTGATGAACCTCGAAACGGTGAACACCTACGAGGGGACTCACGATGTCCACGCTCTGATCCTGGGCCGGGCTCAGACGGGAATCCAGGCCTTCACGGGCGCCTGAGCGGGATTCGAGGCCAAGCCCGGGGAGAGGGTCGCCTCGGTCGAGGCGATAAGAGGCCGGTCACGGAGACGGGGAAGAAGAAAGAGTGGACAAGGATCTGAGCCCAGGAGTGGATGACGTGCTGGAGCAGGCTGCGGCCTGGAATCGGGAAGGCCGGGGGGTGGCCATTGCCACGGTGACCCGAACCTGGGGTTCTTCTCCTCGACCACCGGGAAGTCAACTCGTGGTGAACGCGACCGGCGAGTTCAGGGGGTCGGTGTCCGGCGGCTGCATCGAGGGCGCTGTGGTCGGTGAGGCGGCCGAGGTGATCCAGACGGGCGAGAGTCGGACCCTGCACTTCGGGGTGACGAACGAGATGGCCTGGGAAGTGGGTCTGGCCTGCGGCGGCGAGGTCGACATCTATCTGGAAAAGTTGTCTTGAAAGCCGAGATGTTGGATCGCCTGCTCGCGGATCGCCGCGCCAAGCGGTCCGTCGCCCTGGTGACCCGCCTGCACGATGGCTTCGCCGCGCTGCTCCGTCCGAGTGATCGCGAGGCGGCGAACCTGCCCAGAGAGGTGGTGGCCGAGGGGTTTCGCGCTTTGGCAAAGGATCTTTCGCTTCCCTTTGAACAGGACGGTGAGACCTATTTTATCCGGAGTTTTAATCCGAGTCCGCGCATGATCATTGTGGGCGCCGTGCACATCGCCCAGAGCCTGGCGGAGATGGCGCGGCTCGCTGGCTTTGAGGTGGTGGTGGTCGACCCGCGGCAGGGCTTCGCTCACCCCGATCGCTTCGTGGGAATCGAGATCTCCACCGACTGGCCCGCTCAGGCCCTGGAGCAACTCGACCTCGACGGGCGAACGGCGGTGGTGACGCTGACCCACGACCCGAAGTTGGACGACCCGGCCCTTGACGCGGCCCTGGCTTCACCCGCGTTCTATATTGGTTCCCTGGGCTCGAAGAAGACCCACCGCGCCCGCTTGGAAAGATTGGCAAGTCGCGGCTTCGCCAAAGCCGATCGGGAGCGGGTTTGCGGACCGGTGGGGCTCGCCATCGGTTCCGTGACCCCGGCGGAGATCGCGGTCTCGATTCTCGCCGAGGTCATCCGGGCTCTTCGAAGTGACTCGTCGTGACCCGTTCTGGGTCTCCCGCGGACGAATCGGGCCCGCTTCGAACGGACTCGCCGGGGCGCACGCTCTCGGAAGCCCCCCGCGTGGCGGCAGTGATTCTGGCAGCGGGGTGCTCGAGCCGGATGGGCGGGGCCAATAAGTTGCTGCTGCCCGTTGAGGGCAAGCCGATGCTCATTCACGTCGTCGAGGCCGCGTTGGCATCGGGTTTGGCTGCGGTCCGGGTGGTGACCGGCCACGAAGCGGAAAGGGTCAACGACCTTCTCCGGGACTATCCGCTGGAACTCGTCCATAACGCGAGCTTCGCCCAGGGAATGAGCAGTTCCTTGCGCTCTGGCCTCGAGTCTCTCGATCAAGACATCGATGCGGCTCTGGTGTGCTTGGGCGACATGCCCTGGGTGCGGGCGAGTCATCTGCGCGGCCTGGTGAACCGTTTCGCCGCGGAGCGGCCGGGCCCCATTTGTGTCCCGGTTTACAGCGACCGGCAGGGGAATCCCGTTCTCTGGCCCAGGCGTTTCTTCGATGCCATCTGCCGTTTGCGCGGGGATGTCGGGGCGCGCAGCCTGCTGGGCCGACACCGTGACGAAATTGCCCGGGTCGAAGTCGCCGACGACGGAGTGACGGTGGATATCGACGACATGGATGCATTATGAAGGTGACTCGGATTTATACGGGGGCAGACGATGAATCCCATTTCGAGGACATCGAGGTCGACTTGAGGGATCTCGGAATCATCGGTCGGATCTCGACTCTCGAGCCCGCGACGGGGATCGTGTTCCGCGAGACCGAAGGCGATTACGATTTCGGATTTCACAACGCTCCGCGCAGGCAATACGTAATCAATCTCGATGCGGCCGTGGAATTGGAAACGGGCGACGGCACGAAACGCGTAGTGGGTCCGGGGGAGGTGCTGCTCGCGGAGGATACGACGGGCCGCGGTCACCGGAGCCGCGCGGTCGACGGTCGGCCTCGCCGATCGATCTTCGTCACCCTCGATTGACCCATTGATTTGCGGCACCGCTGCCTCCTCAGGGGACATCCTCGCCCCCAAGGTGTGCTTCAAAAAAGAACCCGGGGATGCTAACATCGCCGAATGCATGAAAATCAAGAAAATGATCTCGACGTCGTGATCGTGGGCGCCGGGCTTTCGGGCATCGGTGCCGCCGTTCATTTACAGACCCATTGTCCAGGCAAGAGCTACGGGATATTGGAAACCCGCCCCGCAATCGGGGGAACATGGGATCTCTACCGCTACCCGGGCATCCGCTCGGACAGCGATATGCACACCTTGGGTTATAATTTCAAACCGTGGCGCGCCGAGAATGCCATCGCGGACGGGCCCGCCATTCTCGAATACGTCAACGAGACCGCCGACGAGAACGATATTCGCCAGCATATTCGTTTTCAGCGCCGCCTCGAAGAGGCTTCCTGGTCCACGGCGGAGGGCAGATGGACCTTGAAACTCGCCTGCTGCGACGAGCCCGGAAGGGTGGAGTCCATCACGTGCAATCTGCTGCTGATGTGCGGCGGCTATTTCAACTACGAGAAGGCCTATCGCCCGGCTTTCGAGGGCGAAGAGGCTTTCGAAGGGCCCATGTTCCACCCGCAGTTCTGGCCGGAGGATCTCGACTACAAGGGGAAACGAGTGGTGGTGATCGGCAGCGGCGCGACCGCGATGACCGTGGTTCCCGCCATGGCCGAGGATGCCGAGCACGTCACCATGCTGCAGCGCTCGCCTACCTATGTTGTCTCGCGGCCTGCGAAGGATGCTGTGGCGAATGGGCTGCGACGATTCCTCCCGGATAAGCTTGCCTACGCGATCACCCGGTTCAAGAACGTCCAGTTTCAGAGCTGGATGTACAAGAAAACCCGAACCAACCCTGAGAAGGTGAAAAAGGTCCTTTTGGAAGAGGTGCGTAAGCATCTCGGTCCCGACTACGATGTCGAGAAGCATTTTACGCCGAGTTACAACCCCTGGGACCAGCGGCTCTGCCTGATTCCCGACGCGGACCTCTTCGAGTCCATCAATGCGGGTAAGACTTCCGTGGTCACGGACCGCATCGACTGCGTGACCAAGAAGGGGATCCGCTTGCAATCCGGCGATCATCTCGACGCCGACATCATCATCGTGGCTACGGGACTCGAGATGAAGCTCCTGTCCGGCGTCGATTTCAGCGTGGACGGCGACGCGGTGGATTTCTCGGAGACCCTTGCCTACAAGGGCATGCTCTATTCCGACGTGCCCAACATGGTGCAGACCTTCGGCTACATCAATGCATCCTGGACCCTCCGCGCGGATCTGACAGCGGAGTATTGCTGCCGCTTGATCAACCGGATGGACGAATTGGGAGTCCGGCAGTGCACGCCACGATTGCGCGACACCGATGCGGGCATGACGAAGCGGCCCTGGATCACCGATTTTTCCTCGGGCTACATGGCGCGCACGATGCACCTCTTCCCCAAGCAGGGGGACAAGGCGCCCTGGCTGAATACCCAGAACTACAAGGCAGACAAAAAGATGGTTCGTCACCAACCGCTCGAGGACGGGGTTTTGAAATTTAGCAATCCGCTCCCAGGGTGAGCATCCTTTTGCCGGGTAGGCGGAGCCGATTTTCACGAGAAGGAAGAGGAGAAAAGATGAAGAAGTGCATGATTCAAGCGAGTCGAGCAGGAGTCGCGTTTTTCTTGATCGCGGCACTAGCCCTAGTGAGTGCTCCAGCGATGAGTCAACAGACGCCGGGGGGCTCGATCAACGTCGAGTCCACCCTGGGTGTTTACGTCTACCCCAAAGCGAAGCAGGATGCGGCGACTCAGGCGAGCGATTCGCGGAGTTGTTACGACTCGGCGAAGGAGCGAACCGGGATTGATCCCACGGCTCCCCCCCCGCCGGTCCAGCCGGTCGCGAAGCAGAGGGGCGGGGCAGTCAAGGGGGCTGCCGGCGGTGCGGCGCGGGGTGCGGCCATCGGCGCGATCTTCGACGAGGCCGGTGACGGGGCCGCCGCCGGGGCCGTCGGTGGTGCCATGCGCGGACGGCGCGGGCAGAGGAAGGCCCATGCAGCGGCGGAAGAGCAGGCCGTCCAGCAGGCCAAGGCGGCGGGGGAAGAGCGCAAGGAGACATTCAACCGGGCTTTCAGTGCGTGCATGGACGCCCGGGACTACTCGGTTCAGTAGCGTCGGTCCAGTAGCGCAAGTCAACTCCTGCCGATTCCAACCCGGAGGATTCCAATGTATTCGCGGCTTTTCTTTGTCGCTGGCCTCGTGGTGATACTCGGGTGCGGAGGCCCGCTGGGCGTTCTGCCGGGGGGCAAGCTCTCGGGCGAGACCACGGCGCCGTCCGCCGAGTGGGACCCGGTCGGCCAATACGGCCAGATGCAGCTGGAGACCCGGCCCGAGGATCCCTACTCGGTGAACATCAACTACACGCTGGTGGGCGGGCAGATGTACGCCAATGCGGGCGATACCGAAACCCAGTGGGTCAAGAACATCGCGGCGGACCCGCGAATTCGAATCCGTTTGGACGGCCGCATCTATCTCGCTTCGGCGGAGCGCGTCACCGATCCCGCAGAGATCGCGCGCTTCGGAAAGGTCTGGGCGAGCCAGGGTCGCCTCTACCGGGATCCCAGTGAACTGGATCCGGCGTTCGTCTTTCGCGTCTTGCCGCGCTGAGCTCCGGGCCCGGGGGAGACCTCAAGGCCTCAGTTCGAGGGCGAGGTTGGTCATGGCGACGCCCCGCACGAAGGGCGATACGGTGTCGAGGTCGCCCAGCTGGAAGAACGCGAAGGAAATTCCCGTGGCGGGTTCGGCGAACCCGATCTGACCGCCTACCCCAGGCCAGCCGAACGCGGTGGGGGACGCGGCCCAGGTGGCGCCGAAGCCCGCACCGACCACAACACCGAGGGTGCGGTTGGCGGGTAGATTCATCAGGGGGTCGGGCAGTCGGCAGCGCACGTTTCCCGTTCCGTCGGCGAGGGTGGTGGGCTTCCAAAGCTTGCCCGGGTTGTGGAGCAGCGCCTGGTAGAAGAGCGCCAGGTCGGCGGCGGTCATCACCGCGCCGCCGCCGGGCTCTCCGATCTCGATCTTGGTCGCGTAGTCGAAGAGTTCGTGGACCTCGTCGCCGGCTTCGGGCAAAAGTTGCGCGATCTGGCTCTGCTCCGCGCGAGGGATGCCGAGTATTCGGGGCAGGCCCAGGGGACGCGTCACACGCGCCTCGACGAAATCGCAGAAGGGTTGGGCTGCGAGGCGTTCGATGAGTTCGGCCAGGACCCAGTGGGCCGACATCCCGTGGTAGACGTACCGGGTTCCGGGCGGGTACTCGAGGCGCCAATCGGCAAGTTGTTGGACACGCCTAGCGGGGTCGGCCCCGTCCGCGGCCGCCATGGGAGCATCGGGAAAGCCACAGGTCATGAGAAGGACCTGCTCCACCGTGACATCCTGCTTTCCGTGCGCGGCGAACTCGGGGATGTAGTGGGCGACCGGGCGCGCGATGTCGAGCTTCGCCTCATCCATGAGTAGCCAGATCGCCGAGGCCACGATGGGCTTGGTCGCCGAAGCCACCCAAAATCGTGTGGTTTCGCTGGCCCTGCCGAAGGTTCGGGTCCACGCGATCTCGCCCGCCCTTGCCACGGCGACCTGGCACGCGAGAAGGCCATCAGCGATGGCGGCCTCGGCGGCTTCTTCCAAGGGGGCGATGTCGAGGGCCTGGGGCACGCGGGGTCCTCCTCTGGGGCCGAGCCATGTTCCCCGAGACCGCGTTCCGCCGCCAGTTCCGCCGCGGATACTCGGATCGGGCCCGCGACCGGGCGAAAGGAGTTCGCGCAAGAATCCGCAGGGGCTACGATGGGGTGCCGCGACGCTCGGAGGCCAGTGCGGAGGAAGCATGTCGGGAACCAGGGGTTTGGAGGTCGAGACGCTCGACGCGACGTTCGGGGCGGTGGTGCGCGGTCTGGCCCTGGCAGAGCTCGACGACGAGACCTTTCGAGAGATCTACGGGCTCTGGCTCGAGCACGCGCTGCTTATCTTTCCGGGTCAGCACTTGGATCATGCCGAGCAGGTGGCGTTTGCTCGCCGCTTCGGCGATCTGGAATTCGATCTGGCGCCGCTCAGCAACGTGCGCAGCGATGGCAGCCTGCGCCCGGAGAACGAGGATGACGGAGTGGTCTATATCCTCAAGGGCAATATGGGATGGCACGCCGACAGCACCTATATGCCGATCCAGGCCAAGGGCGCGGTCTTTACGGCGCACCGGGTTCCGTCTGCGGGCGGAGAAACAGGCTGGGCGGATATGCGCGCCGCTTATGATGCGCTGGATGATGGGTTGCGCGAAAGAATCAGCGGTCTCTCAGCCTTTCACTCGCTGGAGTACAGCCAGGCCAAGTTGGGCCATGTACCCGAAGCGTCCGCGAAATCGCGGGGCTCTGCCGCGCGCGATGACTACAGTGGATACGGGTTCGAAGGTCACGCTCCGCCGCTCAGGCCCCTGGTGAAGGTTCACCCGGAAACCGGAAGGCCCACGTTGGCCGTGGGCCGCCACGCGTACGGGATCCCCGGCCTCGATCCGGCCGAATCCGAGCGGCTCCTGGCGGATTTGGTGGTGGCTGCGTGCGAGCCGCCCCGCATCCACCACCACCGCTGGGCGCCCGGGGACGCGGTGGTCTGGGACAATCGCTGCCTGCTTCACCGGGCACGGCCCTGGGACATGAGCGAGCCGCGAGTGATGTATCACAGCCGCATCGCGGGCGAAGAGGCCAGCGAATTCGCGCCGCCGGGTTGAGGCGGGCGAAGTGTCCGGGAGAAGCGCGAAACTTCGCGGCGCGACCCCGACCGACGCCTAGCCGGGCAAGGAGCGCGGCGAGGCCAGGCGAGCATGAATCCCGCCGTCGGCCACCAGGGCGGCGCCGTTGATAAAGCTCGCCCGGTCCGAGAGCAGGAAAACGGCGGATTGGGCGATTTCCTCGGGTCTGCCCAGGCGGCCCTGGGGAATCTGGGCCTCGAATGCGGAACGCCCGCCCGGAAATGCCTCGAGCCAGGAGCCCAGGGCCGGAGTGTCGATGGGTCCTGGGGAAATCGCATTGACCCGGATGCCTTGCCCCGCGTATTCCACCGCGGCGTTGCGGGTCAGGGAGAAGACGCCGGCCTTCGCGGCGCCGTATGCGGCAAGCCCGGGCTCCGCCGCCAGGCCGGCACTGGAAGCGATGTTGACGATGGCGCCGGCGCCGCTTTCGATCATTCGCGTGATCGCACTTCGGCAGCCCTGAAAAACGCCGCCGAGGGTGACCGCTTGGATTCTTTGCCAGTCTTCGTCCGTGGTCTCCCCCAGGAGTGCGCCGCCGGAGAATGCCGCGTTGTTGATCCAGCCGCTGATCTTGCCGAAGTCGCGGGAGCAGATCTCGGCGAGGGCTTCGTGGGTTGCCGATTCGGCTACATCGCCCCGGTGGTGCCGCGCTTGCCCGCCCCTTCGCGCGATCGACTCCGCGGTCGCGAGGGCCAGCGCGTCGTCGATGTCGCCCACCACCACCGACGCGCCTTCCGCGGCGCAGGCCAGGGCGCAGGCACGGCCGATCCCCGATCCGGCCCCGGTCACCACCACGGCCCCGCCTTTCAAAAGATCGCCGGCCGGAGGGTCGCCTATTCGGTCACGTGCTGGGCTCACTCGATCTCCGAGACCACGCCGAAGCGTGCCTGGTAGTCGCTGAAGCGTCCGCGCTCTTCGCCTAGGTTAAGCCCCAGGTCCTGGAAGCGGTAGTCATGCTTTCCGAACTTGTGTTGTGGCTTGGCGGCCAGGTAATCGCCCATGTCGGCTTCCACTTCCCGGGTGAGCGGCAAATCGAGATCCGAGTAGATTCGCGCCACCGTGGAGAGGGGGTCCTTCATGAGATCAGAAAAGAGAACATCACTGAAGGCATGGACGGGTGCGCCGGGACTGTCGCGGTAGTCCAGGGCGGCAAAGAGCCGCGCCGCGAGACCTTCCCCGGCGAAGCTCGCCTTGATGAGTTCGGGGTCGACGCTTTCCGAGCGCATCCAGCACAGCGCGCGCAGCAGGTTCACGCTGGAGCCCATGATCTGCACCGGGTCGCGATGGGTCTGAATGATGCGTGCATCGGGGTAACGCGCGAAGAGGGCGGGAAGCGCCATCATGTGGGACGGGGCCTTGAGGAGCCAGCGGCCGGTGGGTTTGCGCTGCTGGAGCAACTGCAGAATTTCGTGGTGGATCGTGTAGGCGGGCGTGAGATCGGCCGCCGCCAGCCAGGCGCCGTAGCGCGGCACCCGGTTCCGGCCCAGGAATTCCTCGCTGCGAAACGAGTGGGCGGTGAGCCAGATGCATTCGCAGGGGATGCGCGCTCCCATTTCGTGCATGGTCGCGTAAGCGGGCACGAGCCGATTCCAGAAAGTAAAAACGTTTTCGGCTCGCTCGATGCAGGCGGCCTCGGCTTCGCCGCCGGCAGGCGGACACGGACTATGGGCCTCCCAGCTGAGCGGAGCGCGGAGCCGGGGGTCCCGGGCCAGGAGTTCATGGAGAATGGAGGTGCCCGAGCGGGGCAGGCCGACGATGAAGATCGGCGCCTCGATGGTCTCGCCGGCGATCGCCGGGTTCTCTTTTCGCTGGGCCACGATGCGAAGGCGGTTTTCCAGCAGGTTCGAGAGATCCGCCCGGGCGAGGAGATCGCCCATCAGGCTGGCGTCGGCATCGTGGATGAGGGAGTCCACGAGGATCTCGAGGGGTTCGCGGAAATCCGCCGCTCCAAAATCGTCCAGGCCAGTGGCCTGGCTGGCCGAGTCGAGCAGGGAGTCGACATCGAGAGGGACGAGTCGGCCCCCGGGCGGCGCGAGGTCCCGGCCGACGCCGTTGAGGCGAAGCAACCAGTCGGGTCGCTCGAAGGGCGCGGCGAGATCTGTCCTCGGGGGCGGGGTGGGCGTCATGGCATGTAGGCTCCCCCGCCCACGCTAATGGTCTGCCCGGTGATGTAACTCGACAGGTCCGATGCCAGGAAGCAGGCCAGATGGCCGATGTCCTCGGGGCGGCCGATGCGACGGATTCGCTGGCTCTCCACGTTGAAAAGGCGCCCGGTCTTTGCAGCGGCCTCCATCTCGTCTGGGCTACCAAAGAGTTCGTAGCCGTATCGATTCCAGAAGCTGCCCTCGCCGGTATGCGATGGATCCCAGGGGACGATCCAGCCGGGGGCGATGCAATTGATGCGAACCCCCGCTGGCCCGTACTCGAATGCCAGGGCACGGGATAGCGCGGTCACATAGCCCTTCGCGCCGCCATAGGTGGCCACCCTATTCGCGGCTTCGGCCTGGAGTCCAGAATTCGAGGTGATCTGGATGATGGAGCCGCCGCCGCGCTCCACCATGCCCGGCAGAACCGCCCGGGTACAGTGAATCACTCCCCAGACGTTCAGGTCGATCTCGGCCTGGATCGCATCGAGTTCCGCTTCGTGGAAGGCCGAGGGCCCGGGCGTACCCCCTGCGTTGTTCACCAGAATGTCCACCCCGCCAAGCCGGGCGGTGGTCTCCTCCACGAGGGAATTCACCGCGTCGCGGTTGGTGACATCGGTCACCTGGAGCGTGGCTTCGCCGGCGCCCTCGCTGGCCTCTTCGGCTACTGCAGCCCCCACCGAGGCGTCTCGGGTGGCGATGACGACCCGGCAGCCCTCCTGGGCAAGACAGCCCACCAGACCGCGTCCAATGCCCCCGCTTCCGCCGGTGACGATGGCGACTTTCCCTTCGAGTGACAGGTTCATGCAAGGGCCCCGGATTCTGCCCTGCAGGTGTGCAGGGGCTCGGCTGGAGTGTCCGCAAAGCCGCACACGATTGCCATGAGCCGCGGCTTCCTGGATTCGGCTTAATCCCTTAGCCCCTTAGCCCCTTAGCCCCGCTGGCTGGGTCCGGTCGCATTCGCGATCCTTTCTCTCTGGACCATGAAGAGGGAGATCGGGTTGGGAAGCTATCACGAACGGGATCAGAGGCTGACTGAGATCTGGCATTCATTCTGTCAGGAACTCCAGGACGCGGGCGACCTGGTCCTGCGTGAAACCACCCCGGACAGCGAAGTCACCCGGGTGGCGGGTCTGCGCCTGCTGGCGCGCAATGTCTCCCTCGCGCTCCAATTCGAGTTGGAGAACAAGGATCCTCTTCATCCCGAATTGCTCCATTACTTTGACCCGCTCCGCAAGCAGGGGGGCGACAACACCGATGCGCTCTACGTCGGGGCACCCATCAACGGGCGGGAGACTTATCGCATTCAGGGGTACCGGGGCAGCGCGGCGTATTTCGCGGTCACCGTGCTCGAGACGGGCGAAACGCCCTGGGGAGGGGGCGTCGTCGGAACGCTCTTCGGCTCGGAACTCGAGGTCGATGCCGAAGGAAATTTCGAGTTGTGGCTGGGGCCCGACGAGCGGCCCGGAAATTGGATCCGCACTACGCCCGCGACCTATCGAGTGACTTTTCGACAATTCTTTGCCGACTGGCAAAGCGAGAGCCCGATGGAGGCCGCCATCGAGTGCCTGACCGGCGACGGCAATCCGCCTCCGCCGCTCTCCCTGGATGCCCTCGATGAAGGCCTGATGAGTGCCGCACGCTGGTTGCAGGTTTCGACCCGCTATTGGGCGGACAAACTCGATGCCTGGCAGGCGCGTCCCAACGAGTTCATCGCTTTCGCTGATATGGAGTCGGCGAAAATTGACGCCACCCCCGGCGGCACGCCCCTGATCAGCTATTGGAAGGTTTCGCAGGGTGAGGCCCTGGTGATTCGGGTCCGGCCTCCGGACTGCGATTATTGGAATTGCGAGTTTGGGAGTTATTGGTGGGAAACCATGGATTACCGTTGGCGGCTATCCAGCACCAACATCCACCAGGCCGCTCTCGAACCCGACGGCATGCTCACCGTGGTGATCAGCCACGATGATCCGGGTGTGGCCAATTGGCTCGATCCGAGCGGCCACGAAGAGGGCTATATCACCTTTCGCTGGATGGGCGCCGCGGAAAATCCGCGACCCGAGTGCAGCCAGATGAGCGGAGGTGAACTCGAAGGTTTTCTTCCGCCGGATACCCCTCGGATTGACGTGAAGGGGCGGAGAGAGCAGGTTGCAGGGCGCCGTGCCGGGGTCCGCAGGCGCTTCAAGTACTGACTTCAAGCACTGGCTTCAACTACTGGCTTCAAGCACTGGCTTCGAGTGCTGAGAAGAGGGTGTGTGGCCTGCAAGCACAAGACGCGGGCGGAAGCCGGTTGATGATTGGCCGCGTGGGTCCCTGTCGACGGGCTAGCCGAAAGCCGAGCGAACTCCGGGGGCGCGGTCAAACCGGCTTCAGCGCTCGGCGTCCGGCCCCGCACCGAGGGGCCCGATCAAGGCGGTCCGAGCCGGCAGGGCCCCTTCAGGCCAACGCTTCACAGAAGCGCTCGAGGATCTCCCAACCGCGATCAATGGGGATCCCCCCCGCCAGCGGGTGTACCACGGCGCTCCCCGCTTCAGGGCCCTGGAAGCGCAAGCGAAAATCGGCGGCATTGAGAATCGTGAAGCGCCCCTGTTCCCTCAGGTCCTCGACGCTGTGCACCTCGTCTTCGCCCGGGCGTGGGACGCCCTCCTGCTTCCAACTGCTGTACTCCTGCAGCTCCCGAAGGAAGTAGGGGGCGAGTTCGGGCCAGGCGGCATGGGGATCCTCGTCAACAATCAGCATGGTATTGCCCTTGCCCGGGCTGACGTAGAGGCCCTGCTTGCCTTGGCGGGCGAGTTCGTCGCGATAGATCTCTTCCAGGTCCGGGCGCTCGGTCGGGGGGTGGAAGGGGAGGCCGAAGCGCGCCGCTCGGCGGGCGGCCACCGGGCTCATGCCGCCGACCATGAAGAAGGGATGCGGCCGGGAGACAGGAGACGGCGTCACACGGAGGGTCTTGCCGCGGTACTCGAAAGGCTTCCCCGACCAGGCTTGCAAGAGCGTCTCGAGGCATTCGTCCATCAGCTGACCGCGATCGGCCCACGATCGGCCGGTGGCGTGGTATTCCAGGGGTCGGTAGCCCAGGCCCGCGACGAAGCTGAAGCGACCCCCACCGACGAGGTCGAGAATGGCGATGTCCTCGGCCAGGCGAATGGGATCGTAGAGCGTGACGAGGAGGGCGCCGACGTTGACGCGCACGCGCTTCGTACGGGCGATGATCATCGCCGCCAGGGTTAGGGGGGCCGGCAGCCAGCCGTTATCCGCGCAGTGGTGCTCTTCGAGGTTGACGGTCTGAACCCCATGCGCCTCGGCGTAGACCGCCATCTCGATGGCCGCACGGTAGCGATCGGCTTCCACCGCCGGATCCTCGGAAAGACCCGTCATGTTCAGTCGCAACGTGGCCTGGGGGAGCAAAATTTTCCTTCCGGCCCCGGGCTTCAGCGATCGAAGCTGTCCGCCCGGGCATTTTGCCAGAAGGGGCTGACCGACTCGGGGATATCGCTGCCCAGAAGCTCGCCGGGTTCGAGGAAATCGTAGAGTTGATCGAAGCGCCGAATCTGGTGGGGCGTGGTGCGCTCGTAGAGATGGATGGGCTCGAATTGATCCGGGTGTTCGAGGCCGCAAGCGGCGGTGGTTTCGGCCAGGCCTTCGAGGGTTCCCTTGTGGAAGAGATAGGCGCGCTCGGCCTTGTCCTCGGGCACGAGGGCTCTTTGCAGGCGCTTGTTCTGGGTAGCGACGCCCACCGGGCAGAGATTGGTCCCGCAGAGTTGAGATTGGATGCAGCCGAGGGAGAACATGAAGCCCCGGGCCACGTTGCACCAATCGGCTCCGAGCGCGAGCGCCGAGGCCATCTCGTAGCTCGCAAAGCGCTTGCCGCTGGCGGCGATCTTGATGCGATCGCGAAGGTGGGTTCCCACCAGTGCATTGTGGACCAGGAGCAGGCCCTCCCGGAGCGGGTAGCCCAGGTGGTCGGAGAACTCGGGCGGCGCGGCCCCGGTGCCGCCTTCACCGCCATCGACGGTGATGAAATCCGGGGTGATCCCCGTGTCGAGCATGGCCTTGCAAATCGCGTAGAACTCCCGGGGGTCGCCCACGCAGAGCTTGAATCCTACCGGCTTGCCCCCGGAGAGATCCCGCAATTGCTGGATGAAATCGAGTAGGCCCGTGGGCGTCGAGAAGGCGCTGTGGCCGGGCGGTGAAAAGCAGTCTTCTCCCATTGGCACCTTGCGCGCGGCGGCGATCTCGGCGGAGACCTTGGCGCCGGGCAGGATGCCCCCGTGGCCCGGCTTCGCGCCTTGGGAGAGCTTCAACTCGATCATCTTGACCTGGGGCAGGGACGACTCGTGTTGGAAGAGGTCGGGTGAAAAACCACCTTGATCGGTTCGGCACCCGAAATAGCCCGTTCCCACCTGCCAGATCAGGTCGCCCCCGGGTTCGCGATGGTGAACGCTCAATCCCCCCTCGCCCGTATTGTGGGCAAACCCACCTCTGAGAGCGCCCATGTTCAGGGCGCGCACGGCGTTCGCGCTGAGGGCGCCGAAGCTCATGGCCGAGATGTTCAGCAGGGAGGCGGAGTAGGGCTGTGCGCACTCCGGCCCCCCCACCTCCACCCGGAGGTTTCTCCCCGGATCCTCCACTGCGCTGCTTGGGCGTGCGGAATGGCTCATGAAGCCGTACCCATAGCCATACACATCGAGTTCGGTGCCGAAGGGCTTCACGGCTTCGATGCCCTTCGAGCGCCGATAGATCAGATCCCGGGCATCGCGATCGAAGGGGCGACCGCTGGTGTTGCTCTCCACGAAGTATTGGTGGATTTCGGGCCCAGCGCTCTCGAGCAGGAAGCGCAGATGCCCGAGGATCGGATAGTTGCGCAGGATACTGTGCTTTCGCTGCATCAGGTCGTAGGCCCCGACCGCGAGCAGTCCGCCCGTGGCAGCGACCGCGAAGTAGAAGATCGGCCAACGGAGCCCCAGCAGGCCGAATGTCGGCAGGAGCAGAAATAAGCCGGGCATCACCCCTCCCCGGATGCGGTTCAGAAAATCCATTGGTCGACCTTTCCATGGAAGGTTTGCGAATCGTCGGGGGATGTTACCCTAAACGTTGCGACACATGAACGATGGGAGGAACTCTCCAAGATGGCGGACAATGTTTCGAAGAGCCTGCTCGATGTTTTGGCTTCGGCGGGTGCCCGAGATATTTTTGGCGTCACCGGGGACGCGCTGAATCCGCTCCTTGAGTGCATTCGCACCGACGACCGCTTTCGCTGGATCGGCGTTCGCCACGAGGAACACGCGGGCTACGCGGCCTACGCCCAGTCCGAACTCAGCGGAGGCATCGGGGTGTGTGCGGGAACCACGGGGCCGGGGGCGCTCCATCTCATCAATGGTCTCTACAACGCCAAGAAGGAAGGGGGCGCAGTTGTTGCCATAACGGGCCAGGTGCCGCGGGCCCAGCGGGGGAGTGATTTTCACAAGGAAATCGATCTCGCCAAGATGTTCGACGACATCTGCGGCTACCAGGCCATCATCGACTCCCCGGCCCAGATGCCGCGCATGGCCGAGATCGCGGTACAGAAGGCGCTGACCGAGCGCATGGTCGTGCGCATCGAAATTCCCTCGGACGTGATCGGCGCCCCGGTTCCGAGTCAACATTTCAAACGGCCGCTGGTCCGCTTCAAGTCCGACCTGATCCCCGAGCGGAGCGCCATCGAGCGGGCAAGTCAACTCATCGCTCAAGGAAAACGGGTGACGCTTTTCTGCGGCATCGGCTGCCGGGATTGCAAGGACGACGTGGTGGCTCTGGCGACCCGGATCGGCGCGCCCATCGCCCATACGCTTCGGGCCAAGGATATCTTCGACTACGACGACTCCGGCGTCGTGGGAATGACGGGGCTTCTGGGGAACCCCGGCGGCTACCATGCCGTGCGGGATTGCGACGTGCTCGTGATGCTGGGGACGGATTTCCCCTACGACGAGTTCCTCCCGGACGGCATCGAAATCATCCAGGTGGACCACCGAGCGGATCGCATCGGACTGCGGGCCCCGGTGACTCTCGGATTGGTGGGGGGCGTGCGTGAAACCCTCGCTGAACTCACGCCCCTTGTCGACGAGAAGCCGCCGTCGCGTTTTCGTGAGCACCTGCTGAAGATGACGCAGAAATGGCTGGCCCGGATGGACAAGCAGTCCTCCCTGGATCGCACCGACGAGCCGCTGCATCCCCAACTCTTCGCTCGGGCCATCAGCGATCGCGCCCACGCCGATGCCCTGTTCGCGCTGGATGTCGGCGAGTGCACGATCTGGCTGGCCCGGCAGATGCGGATGCGCGGCGGCCGCCGAATGCTCGGATCCTTCAACCACGGCTCCCTGGGCGCGGGGCTCCCCGTAGCGCTGGGGGCTGCCGCCCTGGACCCGTCTCGGCAGGTCTGGACCCTGGCGGGCGATGGCGGATTCGCCATGTCGATGAACGATTTCGTGACGGCGGTGCGTTTCAATTGGCCCATCAAAGTGATCGTCTTCAACAACAGTGAGTTCGGCTTCGTGAAGATGGAAATGGAAGTTGCAGGTCTGCCCACGTTCCCCGCCGCGACCAGCCTGGTGAACCCGGATTTTACCGCGTTTGCCAAGGCTTGCGGCGGCGACGGTGTGCGGGTCGAGCATGCCGATGAGATTCTTCCTGCCATCGACCAGGCGCTGGCCTCGGAGAAGCCGTTTATCATCGATGCCATCGTGAGCGCCGGTGAGCTGAGCATGCCCCCGCATATATCGCCGCAGGAGGCCTATGGCTTCGGCATCTCCAAGGTCAAGGAGGCGCTGCTGGGGCTGAAGGGAGATCACGAGGTCTGGAAAGCTTGGCGCGACGAATTTCGGGCGAACGTTTTCTAGTCATGGGTCGCTGAGGGCCTTTCGGACGATGCAATGGGCGGAAACTATGGGCGGAGGGGTGAGTTCGCACCCTGGGAATGAGGGGCGTGGTCGGGGCCGGGCAGTCGTTGCCGTGCTGTTGGGAGGCTGGATCGGGTCGGGTCCGGTCTACGCCCAGGGGCCTGTGCCCTCGATACTTGAGCCCATCGCACAGCCCGCCCAGGCGGTGCTGGACTATGGGCTTGTCCTTGTCCTGGTCTGCGGCGTGATTTTTGTTCTCGTCATGGGCGCTCTCCTGGTCACCGTGATCCGCTTCCGCGTCCGGGCAGGAGACGACGACCACGAACCGGCTCAGGTCTACGGAAGCGACCAACTCGAAATCGCATGGACTGTTGCGCCTGTTCTGGTGGTGATCGTCCTCGGTCTCATCACAGCGGGGCGCATCGTCGCGCTTCAAAAGAACGAGGCCCCCGCTGGCAGCTTGGCGATTCGGGTCACGGGTCACCAGTGGTGGTGGGAACTCGAATATCCTGAATTCGGCTTCACCACCGCCAACGAATTGCACCTTCCGGTGGACCGAGTGGCCTTCCTGGAACTTCAATCCCAGGATGTGATCCACAGCTTCTGGCTTCCCCAACTCGCGGGGAAGACCGACTTGATTCCCAATCGCCGAAACACGATGTGGATCGAACCGCACCAGGTGGGAATGGTGGTGGGGCAGTGCGCGGAGTATTGCGGAACCCAGCACGCCAATATGCTGCTTCGGGTATTCATCCACGAAGAGGCGGAATTCGAGCGTTGGGCACGTGGTCAGCAGAAGGAAGCCCGGATGCTCCCCGGCACCGAGGCCGGGAGAGCGATCTTTGCCAATACGGCCTGCGTGAACTGTCACACGGTGCGCGGGGTTTCCGAAATCGGCCGATTCGGCCCGGATCTCACCCATTTGATGAGCCGAACCACACTGGCGGCGGGTGCGGCCAGAAACGATCGGGGGCAGCTCATCGATTGGATTACGAACCCCGACCATTTCAAACCCGGGGCCCGTATGCCGGCGATGAAACTCGACTCGGCCCAGGTGGCTCAGGTGGCCGATTACCTGTCGAGTCTCGAGTAGGGAGCAGGGGAGATGTCAGCCAGCCTCGGAGCAGATGCAGCCCGCGGGACCTCGAGCGCGGAGGGCCCGGCTTCCGTTGTGCACGCCTGGGTGACCACGGTCGACCACAAGAGACTCGGCATTCTCTACATCGCGGCGGGCCTGCTCTTCTTTGTGGTGAGCGGCGTCGAGGCGATCATGATGCGGGCCCAGTTGGCCCAGGCCGCCAACGACCTGCTCGAGCCCCAGGAATTCAACCGGCTCTTCACGATGCACGGCACCACCATGGTCTTTCTGGTGGGGATGCCCATCGTGACGGGTTTTGGGAACTACTTGATCCCCCTGATGATTGGTGCCCGGGATATGGCCTTTCCCCGGCTCAATGCCTGGGGGTTCTGGATGTTCCTCTTTGGGGGCCTCGTGCTCTACATGAGCTATTTCGCCAGCATGGGGCTCTACGGCGCGGGCACCGCGCCCGATGTCGGATGGTTCGCCTACTCACCTCTTTCGGGCAAGGCATTTTCGCGCGGGAATGCCACCGACTACTGGATTCTCGGCATCCTGATCAGCGGCTTTGGCAGCGTGTCCGGGGCGATCAACATGCTCACCACTACGCTCACCATGCGCTGCCCGGGCATGACGATGAGCCGGCTCCCGCTTTTCGTTTGGATGATGTTGGTGGTTTCGTTTCTCATGCTCCTTGCCCTACCGGTTCTCACGGGTGCGCAGGTCATGCTGCTCTTTGATCGTTTCCTGGGCGCTCATTTCTTCGATACCCAGGCGGGCGGGGATGCGGTCCTCTGGCAACACTTCTTCTGGTTCTTTGGCCATCCCGAGGTCTATATCCTGATGATCCCCGGCTTCGCCTACGCGTCGGAGATCATCCCGGTCTTTTCTCGCAAAGTCATCTTTGGCTACTCCTTCATGGTGGCGGCGACCCTGGCCATCGGGCTGTTGGCGGTGGGTGTCTGGGCCCATCACATGTTCACGGTGGGAATGGGGCGGGGCCTCAATATCTGGTTTGCGGTCATCACCATGCTGGTGGGGGTACCCACGGGCATCAAGCTCTTCAACTGGATCGCGACGATGTATGGCGGCCGAATTCAACTGCGCATGCCGATGGTTTTTTGTATTGCGTTCCTGGGTCAGTTCCTGATCGCCGGCCTTACGGGGATCCTGCTATCCGGGGCTCCGCTGAACTGGCAGCTCAGCGATTCGTATTTCGTAGTGGCCCACTTTCACTACGTTCTGATTGGGGGACTGGTCTTCACGATCTTTGCGGCCTGTTATTACTGGTTTCCCAAGATGACGGGGCGCATGCTCAGCGAGAAGATCGGCCGTTGGCATTTCTGGCTCTTCTTCATCGGCTTTCACCTGACCTTCACCACCATGCACGTGCAGGGCATTCTCGGGATGCCTCGACGGATCTATACCTATCCCGTTGAGCGGGGTTGGGAGATCTGGAATGCGATCTCTTCGGCCGGAGCCATTCTCCAGGGGCTGGGTGTGGCCTGCTTCTTGATCGCGGTGATCGCGGCTTTCCGGCGTCCCGCCGATGCGGGCCCCGATCCGTGGAACGCCTGGACCCTCGAGTGGTCGACATCTTCACCGCCGCCGGCCTACAACTTTCTCACCCTGCCCGAGGTTCGAAGCCGTCGTCCGCTCTGGGATTTGAAGCATCCGGACGACCCGGATTGGGAGCACGAATAGGATGTGTCTGTGAGTCAGGCATCTGTGTTGGCGATGGATCGAGTCGCCTGGAGCCGGGGACGGGTGGGGATGGCCTGCCTCATCTTCGGCGAAAGTACGTTCTTCAGCGTTTTCGTGGTGGCCTATCTCTTTTACCTGGGGAAGAGCGCCACCGGCCCGCAGCCCGGCGACGTGCTGGAGTTCCCGTGGCTCGCCACGGTGTGCCTGTTGTCCAGCAGTGTCAGCGCGGGCCTGGCTGTGGCGGCCCTGGCTCGGGCGGAAACGCTTCGCGCGAGCGCTTACCTCGCGGTGACGGTGGGCCTGGGTTCGGCATTCATCGCGGCGACAGCTCAGGAGTGGTCCGGGCTCATCCATGGATATGGACTCACCATTGGAACGAATCTATTTGGCACCACCTTCTATTCACTCGTGGGTTTTCACGCTGCCCACGTGATTCTCGGATTGCTCATGCTCTCGCTGGTCTTGGCTCTGACGCTCGGGGGCCGGGTGCGCGCCGAACACGCCGAGCGGGTGGAGATGGTGACCTGGTATTGGCATTTCGTGGACGCGGTCTGGATCGTGGTCCTCACGACCGTTTACGTGGTGGGGGTCTAGCGGGATGCGCACAGAGACAGGATCCCAGGAAGTGTCCCATGCCGGCGAGGGGGAGGGGCTTGAACTTCCTGCAAATACCACCGCTCCTTTGTACTTCGCCCTGGGTTTCGCGTTCCTTGGGGTCAGCTTGGTGACCAGCGTGCTCTTTGTTTTCGCCGGGGTGATGCTCGTGCTCTGGGGCGGCATCCGATGGTGGGGCGAAGTTCTTCCGCGAGAAAATGAAACGTTCGTCCCTGCCCAGGCCGAGGCCGATCGTGCGCCCCCGGTGGTTCCCACGCCGGGTCGGGCGCCGGGCCCGGCGGGCGGAGCGGATCGCCATCGTGCACGATTGCCCCTGGAGTACCACCCCTACAGTGCCGGCCTGCGCGCGGGGATTGCGGGCGGGCTCGCCATGGTGGCGGTGGCCGGGGTTCACGGGCTGATCGTCCAGGGGAGCCTCTGGCATGCCTTCAATGGTTTCGCCGCGCTGGTCCTGCCGCTCTTCGGGGCCCAGCCGCCCAGCGATATGACGAGTTTTCATGGAGTCGTCGTGCTCGCTGCTGGCATCATTCACATTCTGCTTTCTCTGGGGATCGGGCTCGTCTATGCAGCGGTTCTCCCCATGCTGCCCGGTCATCCCCGACTCTGGGGTGGGGTGGTCGCGCCCTTGGTCTGGACCGGTGCCGGCTTCGTCTGCGTCGAGTTGGTGGTGCCGGGTGCGGTCCAGTCGATCAACTGGCTCGTTTTCATTTTTCTCCAGATGGTGTTCGGCCTGACGGCGGGCGAAGTGATCTCCCGAAGCGAACCCGTTCGGACTCTTCAGTCCTATCCACTCACGACACGGGCGGGTCTCGAAGTGGGCGATGAGGAGGAGAGCCCGTGAAGCGAACGCCGCTTCTGCTCGCTTTCGCCCTCGCTGCCGTATTGGGGTGTGATTCCCTTCCGGGCCGCCCGGATCCCGCGGAGCGATATCAGCGGCCCTCGGAAGTCGAGGATTTCGATCGCCTCTATGCGGCCAATTGCTCGGGTTGCCACGGAGCCGAGGGCCGGAACGGTCCGGCCACGAATCTGGGCGACCCGCTCTTCGCTGCCCTGGCCGATCCCGCCGAAATTCGCCGGGTCATCGCGGGTGGGGTCACGGGAACCCCGATGCCGGTTTTCGCCCGTCGGCACGGGGGCACGCTCAGCGAAAAGCAGATCGATATTCTCGCCGCGGGATTGAAGGCGGGTCTGAATGGAGCGGAACCCGCCTCAAGGCTGGCTGGCGCGCCCCCGCTGGTTGCCGAACCCCCTTCGAGCGGCAGCCCGTCACCCGGCCAGGTCGCGCGCGGCGCGCGGGCCTACACGACTTTTTGCGCGCGCTGTCATGGGGTAGAGGGCGCAGGCGGCGCTTCGGGGGGTTCGCTCCTTGAGCCCGCGTACCTGGGCCTGGTGAGCGACCAGGGCCTGCGGACCACGGTCATCGTGGGGCGCGAGGACCTGGGCATGCCGGGATGGCAGAGCGCGGGGGAAAAACCCATGACCGCCGCGGAAGTCGCCGAAGTCGTCGCTTGGCTGGGGTCGCATCGGATTTCCCCCGTCGTCGTCGCACCCGGCTCGTCCATCCAGTGAACTGAGAAGAGGCAGGAGAGAAAACATGGAGCCCCACGAACATCCTCCGCTCCCGCCGGCCGTGCCGCCGGTGACGCGCCGGGATTTTCTTTTCAAGCTCGGTCTGGGCTTGAACGCGATCGCCGCGGCTTTCGTGGGCATTCCCATCGTGGGCTATATCGCGTCGGCTCTCTTCAGGCCCAAGGCGCAGCAAGCCTGGATCGCCCTGGGCAAGATCGCTCAGTTTCCACCCGGGGAAACCCGCCTCGCATCCTACAGGAACCCCTTCACTACGCCCTGGGATGGAGCCACGGCGGACATCCCCTGTTGGGTCCGGCGCAAGCCCGATGGAGATTTCCAGGTCTTCGCCATCAATTGCGCCCACCTCGGCTGCCCGGTCCGCTGGTTTCCGCAATCGGGTCTCTTCATGTGCCCGTGCCATGGCGGCGTTTACTACGAGGACGGGTCCCGGGCTTCGGGTCCGCCGCCCCGGGGCTTGTTCGAATATGCTTACCGCGTGCGTCGCAATCGTCTCGAGGTCAGGGGCGGCCAGACCCCGAATCTCTCGGAGCCCGTCTAGGAAGATGACCCCATGAATCGACTTCGGGCAATCGGAAAATGGTTCGATGATCGGCTGGCCTTGGGGCGTCTCTACGATGATACCCTCGGGCATCGCATTCCCTTTTCCTCTTCGAGTTGGTGGTACGTATTTGGCAGCGCGACGCTGCTCTGCTTGATTCTTCAATTGGTGACGGGGGTCTGCCTTGCCCTGGTCTACGTGCCGTCCCCCGACCAGGCCTATGCGAGCCTCGAGTACCTGGACTACGAGCAACCCTTGGGCTGGTACCTGCGCGGGCTGCACTACTGGGGTTCGAATTTCATGGTGGCCCTGGTGACGATTCACCTGGTCCAGGTCTTCCTCTTCGGGGCCTACAAATATCCGCGCGAACTCACGTGGGTGGTGGGCAGCGCGCTCTTCCTGGCGACCATCGGGATGGCGTTCACGGGGCAGACCATGCGCTTCGATCAAGATGCCTACTGGGGCGTGGAGATCATCGTTTCGATTCTCGGCCGACTCCCGCTCGTGGGGGAATACGCCACCCACCTGCTCCAGGGTGGCCCCATTGTGGGCGCCGAGACTCTGTCGCGTTTCTTCACCCTCCATGTCTTCGTGATCCCGGCCACGCTGATTGGCCTGCTGGTGATCCATATTCGACTGGTGCTGGTCCTGGGCATCAGCGAGTACCCGCAGCCGGGGAAGTCGGTCGATCCCGAGACCTATGCCGAGGACTATGAGCAGGTGGTGGAGCACACCGGAATCCGCTTGATGCCCGAGGGCGGAGGCAAGGACCTGGTGTTCTCGGCCCTGGTACTGCTCGGCATCGTGCTCTGCGCCGCATTGATCGGCCCGAAGATCCCCAACGGTCCCGCCGACCCCTCGCTGATTCACACCGTGCCGCGCCCGGATTTCTATTTCCTCTCGCTCTTTGCCGCCTTTGCCCTGATGCCGCCCTATCTCGAGAGCTTTGTCATCGTCTACGTGATGCCCCTGGCGGTGGTGCTTCTTTTCGCGGTGCCCTTCATTTCCCGAGGCGGCGAGCGCCATCCCAGCCGCCGACCCGGAGCGGTCATCCTGGTGATCCTGGTGGTGACCGGGCTCTTCACCCTGGCCTGGGAGGGCGTTCTTTCTCCGTGGTCGCCCGAGATGGATGCATGGAGCGGGGTCCCGGTGCAGTCGCGCTACGTCGAGGGGCGCTCCCCCCTCGAGCATATGGGCGCAACGGTTCTACAAGCCAAGCAGTGCAGGAACTGCCACGCCCTGGACGGGGCGGGGGGCAAAAGAGGGCCGGACCTCGCGGGCGTCGCGACTCGCCTCACCGAAGATCAGTTGATTCGCCAAGTGCTCCAGGGCGGAGGCAACATGCCCGCCTACGGGAACCAACTCTCCCCCCACGAGGTGACCGCGCTGGTGGCTTTCCTGACGACTCTTCATGACGAGGGCCTGGCCCCGGCCCGGGACTCGGCCTCCTGGGCTCGGACCTCCCGGGAGTCGCCGGCACCGCGATGAACGCATCGGCGCTATGGGCTACGAACTGGTCCCTGGGCCCTGGGATTTTATTCCCGCTGGCGATTTCGGCCTGGCTCTACCTGCGCGGCTTCGAGCGGGTACGCCGGCAAAGTCCTGGGCATTTTCCACCCTGGAGGCGGGTTGCCTTTCTTCTGGGTCTGGGTCTGCTTCTCGTTGCGCTGGCCTCTCCCCTGGACGCGGCGGCGGATCTGCTCCTGACGGCCCACATGGTGCAGCACTGGCTGCTCATGATGGTGGTGCCTCCGCTGATCTGGGCGGGTGCACCCAACGTGCCCTTGCTGCGGGGCCTTCCGGGGGACTGGCTGTCGCGGGGCGCGGGGCCGCTGCTTTCATCCCCGACGCTCAAGCGCGGCGTGCGGATCTTCACCCATCCGGGCGTCGCCTTGGGACTCTGGATCCTCGCGACCCTCGGTTGGCATTGGCCCCCCGCCTACGAGTTTGCGCTCCAGTCCAGAGCCGCCCATGACATGGAACACCTGAGTTTTCTGGGCTCTTCCCTCCTGCTTTGGTTTTGCATCCTCCAGCCCTGGCCCGTCAGGGCGCCCACACCCTTTCCCATGCGTCTGCTCCTGGTGGTGGGGGCAGGGCTCTTCAACTCGCTCTTTTCCGCGGCGTTTGCTTTTTCCGCGGCGCCTTTCTATTCGCTCTATGCCTCGGTCCCGAGTCCCTGGTCGATCGACGTCCTGGAGGACCAGAACGTGGCGGGCGCGTTCATGTGGGTTGCGGGAAGCCTGAGCATGATTGCGGCTGCGGTGGGCCTGGCCCTCGCGGGTCTCGCCCCGCGCGAACTGGGTTCCCGGCGCGTGCCGCGACGCCAGCGGGCAGCGCCGCCCCGGGTCGGGTCCGGGCGAAGTTGGATCGTCTCACGGCGCTTGCGCCGTGGAGCACAGTGGGTCCTGGCCGCCATTGCGGCCGGGGTGATGCTCGATGGCTTTCTGGGGTCCCAGATTCCGAGTAGCGAGAATCTTGCCGGCGTTCTTCCCTGGACGTATTGGCGCCCGCTCTCGCTGTTCGCGCTTCTGGCCCTGGGCAATCTGTTCTGCGGGATCTGTCCGCTGACCCTGTCGCGAAACCTCGCGGCGCGTCTTCTGGGTCGGCCCTTTCGCTGGCCCCAATGGCTCCAGAACAAATGGCTACCCGGGGCGCTCTTCGTGTTCTACCTGTGGAGCTACGAAATGCTCGACCTATGGGACCGTCCCCGTGCGACGGCGGCCTGGATCGCCGGCTTCTTCGTGCTCTGTTTCCTGGTGGAGGGCCTCTTTCGGCGGGGGACGTTTTGTCGCTACGTATGCCCGGTCGGGCAGTTTCAATTCGTTCATGCGGCCCTGTCCCCCAACGAAGTGCGCCCGCTCTCGCCTTCGATCTGCTCGGATTGCACCACCCACGACTGCCTTCGAGGCGGCTCGGAAGGACCCGGGTGCCCAACGGAGCTCTATCTGCCCGCAAAAAAGGGCAATCTCGACTGCACCTTTTGCCTCGACTGTGTTCGCGCATGCCCTCACGACAATGCCGGGTGGGTGAGCGTGACGCCCGGGCGCTCGCTGGGCCAGGGGCGCGCGGCGGCCCGGGTATACGGCCTTGACTTGGGTGTGCTGACCGTGCTTTTTGTCTGGGGCGCGTTCGTGAACGCTATGGGGATGTCGCGCCCCTTCGTTCGGGCCCAGGCTGCGCTTGCCCACGAATTGGGGTTTTCCTCGGGCCTCGGCTTCGATTCGGCTGTGCTGCTGGGGGTGCTCTTGCTCGCGCCGGTCTTCTTTCTTTCGTTCTGTGCGGTGGCGGGGCGCTGGCTCGCACGCACTTCTCTTTCTATGGGCGAAATGGTGTCTCGCGTGGTTCCGGCGCTGGTGCCCCTTGGACTTGCCATGTGGGTCGCGCACTTCGGTTTCCACCTGGCGACGGGGTTCTTCAGTTTTATTCCCGCAAGCCGGCGCGCTCTGGGCTCACTCTCTGGGGAGTCGATGGTGTCGGTTACCCGAGCGCCCTTGAACCTGGCTTGGCTGACCGATGCCCAACTCCTCGTTCTTGGTCTCGGTCTCGTGATCAGTCTGGGGGTTCTCTGGCGAATTGGTCGAGAGATCCTGCCCGAACCCGGGCGCGCGCTGCGACTGATCCTTCCCTGGTCGCTCCTGGCGCTCGCGCTCTGGGGCCTGGGGCTGGTGACCTTTCTTGCTCCCATGCAGATGCGGGGGATGGGCGCTTGATGCGGGGATGGGCGACGAGCGACGACGCTTCCTCGGCGCAGCCCTGGGCTCTGCGAGGTTCGGAAGGGCGAGGGCGACCTTGGCGGCGGCGAGCGAATTTTCTTGCGCTTGTGTTTGCGCTTGTGTTTGTGCTTGTGTTTGTGCTCGCGCTTGTCGGGGTTCCCGGTGCCGCGGCGGATATGGGCCTTCCCCTGGGATCGGGGATGGCGGGGCCCTACCGGGTTGACCTGGTCGCCTTTCCGGCCCCGCTCCGGGTGGGGGACGCCGTCTTCAGTGTTCTCATCCGTGAGCGCGAGAGCGGAGCGGTGCGCACCGATCTGGACGTGCGTGTCGAAGTGGGCGCAGAAGGTGACGCGCGTGTCGACATGGGCGTAGAAGGTGACGGAGGGATGCCGGAGACATCGGTCGGCCGCGCCGAAAAGGGAAGGCATCCCGGCTTTTATTCCATCCAGGTTCGATTGGCGCAGGCGGGTCGCGGGGGGGTCGCGATCGCGATCAAGCCCCAAGTCGGTGAGTCCAGCGCAGCGGAGGCGAGACTGAATTTTCTCTTCGACACGCTTCCTGCGCCCAAGCCATGGCGGCAACACGCGGGCGCGATCGCCTTTCCCTTCGGACTGATCGCTCTTTTCGTCTGGCACCAGAGGCGACGCGCGGCAGGACGCCCGGCGGGAAGGGCAAAGCGACATTGACTTCGTATCGGGCGCGAGCGCTCGCGACGACTTCGCATCGATGGAGAGACCTACCGTCCCCTCCGTCGAGTCGTCCGCAGCCGATCGCGGAAGCGCAGCTCGAATTCGCCCTACGGGTCCGAGCCGGGCTCAGGCCCCCGGGCCAGCGCTGCGGCCCGCGCGACCGCCTCGGCCAGGGGAAGGCGCGTGACCTTGGGAAGCGGAGCCTCAGTGTCGCGCTCCCCGACCCAGCGAAAGGTCATGAAGCCGCGCTCGTGGCCCGCGGTTTCCAGGGAGTTCGCGTGGGCGGTGGGCTCCTGGGCGACCAGGAAGCGCACCATGCCGTCCGGGTCGGGTTGGACATTGTCGTGGGTCAGGGAAGTTCGTCTCTGGTTGTAGTCCACCGACTCGTGCCAGGGGTTCTCGATGGCGAAGTTCCAGAAACGCACGTCCAGGGGTTCGACTTCGACCAGCAATCCCTCGTCGGGTCCGATCGCGTAGGTACTGATGAGGTAGAGGTTGTCGGGGCTGCTGATATCCGCCCCAAAATCATCGCTGTTCCGTCGCAGGAATCGGTTGGGCGGGGAATCGATGGAAGGAGATACGTAGCGATGGAGCAGACCAATGCCTTGCACGGCGAAGCGGGTGCCGTGGATTGCCCGGGCGACCTCGGCGTCGGTGGAAGCCGGCAGAGGATCGAAGCGTTCACGGCCCACCACTTCCACCTGGAACTCAGCCGCTTTCTCCTCCTCCCGGTCGCCAAAGTATTGTCGAACGAGAACCGAGCCGAAGCCGGGGCGCGTCTGGATCCAGGCACCCGGGGCTTGGGGCTTCTCAGTACTGAGCCAGAGCGTGAAATTTCCATCGGCATCCGCGCCGAGAGTGCGCTCGTTCGCGTAGCCCAGGGATTGGCTGCGGCCCGTGCGTTGCATGGCGAGGACGCTGAATGAAAGGTGATCCACGGTTCCGATATTTCCGGTGATCTTGTAGTCCCGTTCTCCGTCCCAAGCGAGAGTGTGGTACTCGCCGTCGGGATTGTCTCCGCCTACTTTCCGCCTGCCCGTGTCCATGCGCGCGAAGTGGGGGGCAGGAGCGTAACCGTCGCCGGTGACATCCTGGCTCATGGCCAAGGTCCGTAGGATGAATCGCATTCCCTCGGCGGCTTCGCGTTCGCTCCGAGCGTCGGTGAGGATCGCTTTTCGCAGTTCCTGCAACTTTCCCATCAACTGGTCGAAAGCAATTACGCTCTGTAGCTCGGAGTAGGGAAGGGCGGCCGATTGCTCCTCATCAGCGACCGCTGTGGAAACCCAACTCGAGGACAGGGTCAGGACGATGAGGAAAGGTAGCAAGCGTAACATGAAGGCTCCTTGGGTCAGTGGCGGACGCCTGCACGCCTCTGCGCGATGGCGACCTTGGTTTCAAATTCGACTCTCTCGCGGGGTGGTGAATGAATGTTTCAGCGAAATACGTTTATTGGAGGATGGCCAGGGCCACGGTCGTGGGCTCGTTTCAGTCCTTGGGAAACCCCACATCCTTGGTCACGGGCTCCCACTGATTAATGGAAGACGTGAGATCTTCCAATTTTGCGCGGAATGCGCTGAGTACGTCCCGCCCGAGCAGCAGGTGCAGCGGCGGATCATCGAGTTCGCTGACCATGACCACGGCGTCCGCCGCACGCCGAGGGTCTCCGGGGAGCACCTCGGCCGTGGCCTTGATGAGTTCCCGGCGAGCGCCCACGGTCTCATCGTAGGCGCTCAAGGGCGCAGACGTCTCACGCATGGACCGAGAGGCCCAATCCGTGCGAAAGGCGCCGGGCTCGATCGCCGTGACTCGGATGCCGAAGGGTTCGAGTTCCTTGCGAAGGCCCTCGGATAGGGCTTCCAACGCGTACTTGGTGCAGCTGTAGTAGACATTCGGCGGGTTCGTGACGAGCCCGGTCATCGAAGAGATATTGATGATATGCCCCCGTCGTTGTTTTCGCATTCCGGGGAGCACCGCTTTGATGAGATCGACCGCGCCGAAGTAGTTGGTGTCAAAGAGGCGCCGGACTTCGTGATCCTCGCCTTCTTCAACGGCCGCCATATACCCGTAGCCGGCGTTGTTCACGAGTACGTCGGGTGGCCCCAGATGTTTCCGGGTCAGTTCCACAGCCGCAGTGATCTGGGCGCGATCGGTGACGTCCAGGGGAAGAGCCAGGGCCCGTTCGGGAAAGCGCTCGACGATATCCTCGACGGCGGCGGGGTTGCGGGCGCTGACGGCGACCCGATAGCCCCGAGCCAGTGCGGCCAGGGCGATCTCCCGCCCGAAGCCCGTCGAGCAGCCCGTGACCAACCAGACCGACTTCTCTCTTGCCGGATTGTCCAAGTCAAACCTCCGGCAAGCGGCGCTGGTAGCCCGCCGCGCGCTGGGCCCGTTGTTGGCTGCGCTCCGCCGGGCTCAAGAAGGTCGTGCCCTTGGGCAGAGAGGAGGGCAGGTCGGCGAGCTTGACGATCTCGCCTCGGGCGGCGAGATCCTCGCGCGGCCCGGCTTCGGGAAATTCGGCCATGCGCAGGGTGAGCATCCCTTCGTTCATGTCGCAGGTGTCGAGCCAGTTATGCACGCCCGGATCGTTTCGCGAGAGGACGTAGGTGTAGGTCCCGTCCGGGTTGGCCACGGACTGCGCCTTGTTGAGGCTGCTGGTGCGGTGAACGATTTCCAGGGTCGTCCCCCAGATGTTCGCAATGGGGACGACGAAATAGGCTGCGCCGCCATCGCTCACGTGGATGACGAAGCCCTCGTCCTCGTCCAGGCGAAAATGCCCGCCTACGTAGACTTGCTTGCGGAGGGCGCCGCCGGTATCGGCGGACCACCCGAGGCTGAACCGGTTGGCCTTGCCGTGGAGCGAGCCCTGGCTGAGCCGGTGTGTGAAGTCGGCGTAATGGGCCATGAATTGCGCGGTCAACTGGGCCTGCTCATCGGGCGTTTTGGGCGGCGTGGGGGGGGCGGCTCCCAGACGCTCGACGCTCAGTTCGTTGGGCTCGTCGCGTGACCAGTCCAGCATCACGTCTCGAATGTAGAACTCGTGGGCCTCCGGGGCGGAGCGAACGTGGTTGGGGCGACCGTTCGCGGGTTCGGAGTCGACGCTGATGGTAAATGTCCGATCCTCGTTGACGACCAGGTCGTGACCCGAAAGGACATCGACCGTATTCATCTTCTCGTCCCAAAGCGTGAAGTAGTTCTCGGTCATCCGGTTCACGCCGACCCGGCCGTGGATGCGGTACTCCTCGTCACCCGATATGGGAATGACCCGGTAGATCGAATCGGGGTTGTCTATGCCCCAACGCGAACCGGGGATGGCGACGTCGCCCACAGGGTGCGCGAGCCGGGTAATGGTGACGACCTTGGGCCGCAACGGATCCTGATTGGAGGACCAGACGGCAGCGGAGAACATCACCTCGTGAAAGGCCCCATCGAAGCACTCCCGCATGGCGGGGCTCGGATCGGCTTTCTTCAACCAGTCCGCCTTCACGCGCGCGTAGGCCTCCTTGACGATGGGGTGCTCGATCAACTCGAGCGCCTCGAGTTCGTGTGCGTGCTGGTCCGGTGTGGCAATGGGGTGATGCTTCATCGATTGTCCTCGGTTTGATCCGCAAGGAAACGCGTCGTATAGGACGCAAAGGTTTCGCGGATCTCCTGCGATGTGAGGCCGAAGTCTTCCGGCTTGTACTCGTGGCGCGGTAATTTTTCTCGGGCATTGTCCCGTAGCCAGGCGCGCATGGCCTTGTCGGCTTCTGGGCTCGGGTCGATTCCGGCCCTTTCATAGATGTGCTGTACCTGGGCGACGGGCTCGGATACGGCGTCGCGAAACGATACATCGATGAACGACCCTCGCCTCTCTTGGAGGCGGCTGCGTATGGCCATGGCCCGTTCGTTGGCCCAGGCCATGCGCTGGATCCATTGCCGCCCGACGCGACCGGGATCCACGTCGTGGGCATGCATTCGCCATAGGGTGGTGTTGAGGCTCGCACCCGAAGGGATCGTGGCCTGGGGGTCCCGGTGCATGTGGATCACCACAGCATCATCGAAGCGGGCGAAGAGGTCTTCCAGGTAGCCCAGATGAGCCGGAGTTTTCAGGATCCATCGGCCGCGGCGTTCTCCGCGCTGCTTCTTCTGCCACTGAAGGAGCTGGAGCATGCGGTAGAGGTAGTCGTAGGCGGGCCGAAAATCCTGGCCGTCGAGCCAGGATCGGTAATGGGGGAGGTCGCAGGAAGCCTCGGGAACATGCGAGAGGAAGGCATCCGCGAGAAACACGATTTCCTCTTCGGCCTGGCGTGCGTAGGAGGGGTGGATGGCAAAGAGCTCCGGGGCATGGAGGCGCGTCTGCTCAGACTCCTTTTCGGCCAGCGCGATCCGGGGATCGGGCGAGGCCGGCCAGGCGCCTGGCTTGGGCGCCGGGGCGCGGACTTCCCAGCCGAGCGCCGCGTAGTGGCGCGAATCGCTGGCGAGGAGGCGTTGCATGAGGGTTGTGCCGGACCGCATCATCCCGACTACCACCAGCGGCGCTTCGATTCGCTCGTCTTCGATCTCGGGGTGTTTTTCGAACCAATATTGGGCCCTTAGTCGCGATATCAGGCTCCAGAGGGTCGATCGCCGCAGGAGCTGGGCGCCCAGGGGATGAAGCGGGCTCTGGCCCAGTGAAGCCAGAAGAACCCGCAAAGGTTCGCGAAACGCGTCGCTTCCGAACCGCGTGAGTCCTGCTCTCGCCTTGGCCTCGGCCAGGATCTCAGCTTCGTCGAATTGAGATGTTGAGGGGTTCATGCGGGCTCTTCTGTTGCGCATTGAGCAAGTTGGCAGTATTTCTCATTCATGAGCAGTAGTGACCGCGCGATCGAGAACCTTCTCTACACGTATGCCGAGCGCATCGATTCGGGAGATCTTGAGGGTGTCGCGAGCCTGTTCGCCCACGGATGTATCAAACCAGGCCCCGACGCGGGGCCTGAAGCTGTGGCTCGGGGGAGAGATGCGGTTCTGAAGATGTATCAGGCCGCGACGCGTCTCTACCCGGACGGAACGCCGCGCACGCGGCACCTCACGACGAACGCCATTGTCGAGGTGGATGAGGGTGCGGACCGCGCTTCGGCGCGGAGCTACTTCACCGTGGTCCAGCAGACCGAGGTTCTTCCGCTGCAGCCGATCATTTCGGGTCGCTATCACGATACGTTCCACCGCATCCAGGGGGTCTGGTGGTTCGATACGCGGATCATGCTCGTCGACCTGATGGGCAATTTGAAGCAGCATCTGCTCTATGAGCTTTCCTGAAAGCTTTTAGGCTGCAAGGACCGTCCCGCAGGAAGCTTTCATCGGGTTTTAGCCGTTGGGGCCTCCGCCGCTCATGGCCTGGAGGATGTTGGCACGGCTTCCGAGGCTGTGTGCGATGCCCGAGAGAAGGGAAAAAACCCGGGCAACCAGCACGAAGTCGCTGGGGACCTCGGCCACCGGATCTTCGCGGATGGCTTCGAAGAGTTCGTCGGTCATGTCCTCGGTGAACTCGCCCTCGAAGGCGCCGGTATCGCTGCGCGCGACCATGCGCCGGGCAATGGCGACGAACGTGCTGGTGTCCCCGGTCTTGGATCGGAAGCCGAGTTCCGTGAAGGCGCGCACCATCGCCGACTCATTGAAGGTCATGAGGGAGAACATGAGTTCGAAGAGTCCGAGGCCGAATCCTTCGGGCAATTCCTTGGAAAGACCGAAGTCGAGGACGACGATTTCACCGCCTGGGGTGACGAAAAGATTCCCGGGGTGAGGGTCCGCGTGAAAGAAGCCCGCTGCCAGAATCATGCGGACATAGATGTACATCAGGTTCTGGAGCACTTCTCCGGGAACCAGTCCGGCCTCCTGCATGGTCGCCTTTTCGGTGATTTTGATACCTCCCACCAACTCCATGGTGAGAACCCGGCGTGTGCTCCACTCGCGGTAGATCTCGGGAATTTTGACATGGGGATCGTCGGAAAAAAGCGCCCGCACCCGGTCCGCGCAGTCGGCCTCACGGACAAAATCGAGTTCCATGGCCAGGTGCCGGGTCAACTCCACGAGAAGGGGTTGCAGGGGGAGTGGCTGGGGGTCGAAGAACTCGTAGACTCGGCAGACCCGGCGCATATTCGCCAAATCCGTCCGAATGATGCCTTCGATATCGGGGTACTGGACCTTGACCGCGACCTCACGGCCGTCGAGGAGTCGCGCACGGTGCACCTGGGCGAGGGACGCCGAAGCGAGGGGGGTCGGCTCGAAACTGGAGAACACCGCGTCAAGGGGCTTTCCGAACTCGGACTCCACGACACCGCGCACGATCTCGAAAGGCTTGGGGGGCACCGCATCGTGACATTGTTTCAGTTGTTCGATGAACTCTTTTGGAAAGATGTCCGAACGCGTGGCCACCGCCTGACACAGCTTGATCATCACTCCGCGCAGATTCAAGGCCAGGCCCAGGATGCGACCGGCCGCGCGCTGATGCGTGGGCGAGAGTTCTTCATTCGTGATCTCGACGCCGCGAAGCCGTCGCCCCCAGCTGGGGATCTTGTACATCCCCCAGACCCAGGAAGCGGTCCAGCCCACCTTCAGACTTCGGCTGATTCTCGTACCGAGTTCCATCCTTCAGCCTGCGGCGCCGGTGGGTTCGAAGCCGGTCTTCGCAGACGCTGTCCAGGGCGATTCCAAGGCATCGAATTCGCCTCGTAGAGCCATCGGGTTGGCGGCGGTCTGCATGGCATGGGTGAGACCCTCGTTCAGATCCTCTCGTTGATCGCTGGGCCGATTTTTCGTCATCTGTGAGAGAACGCGATGCAAGAGCCCGTCCACGACAACTTTCCCCGCGATTTTCTTACCGTCCACCGTGTGGAGGGTTCGAGCGGAGACTTCGGAGAGCGCCGTGCGCAAGTAGTCGACATGGGGCTTCTCGTCCGCCTGGATATTGCGGACCATATCGCCGGCCACCTCGGGCGCGGCCGAGACGTCGGGATCCGAAAGCACGTCGATGCCCCACTGGAAGGTCCCCTCGGCGAAGACTTCGACGACTAGGACATTGGCCATGAATCCGAGCATCCGCTCGAGGTCTTCACCCATTTCCGGAAAAGCTGCCTTGGGGGGGCCACTTCGTCCGCGCCTTCCCATCAGGCGCATGAGCACGTCTCCGGGAATTTTGGGGTTCTCGAGCGCGGCGTCTCGAGCCGCCTCCCACATTTGCTTGTGGCCGCCCTCGTCCCGGTACCCCGATTCGTCCCGGGCATGGGCCTCGAAGAGTCCGCCGGAGAGATGGGCGAGCGCCGTTCCATCGATGGGCTCGACGAATAGACTCTGGAGATCCGGGACACGGACGTCCCGAATCATGGCCCCAAAGCCCTCGACGATGGAAATGACTGTCAGGGCCCGAACCAAGGGTTCGCGGACGCCGTTTCGAAGCAGGAGTTTGGCCTGGGCGACGTTGGGGTATTGGGGGGGCATGAGGTCGCGAGGAATTTCGATGAGCGGCGCGCCGTCCCGGGCGAGCTGGGCCTGCCAGGCCGCGATCGCCGGAACCCGGGCGAGGGTGCGTGGCGAACTGTAGGCGCCGTCTTTGTCAAAGCCGCCGTGGCAGCGGACGCCGTTCGCGATGAGGGGTTCCGCGATCGGGTGGTTGGAAAGGAGTTCTTCGGCGGAATAGATCGGTTGGTTTTGCATGCGTTTCCCTTGGTCTCGTCAGCGTGGGTGCTGACGAAGCGAGCAGAGTAGCAACGCGCCGAGGCCATGTTGGGGTCCCCGCCGTTCCCAGGGGGATGTCTGCTCGCTGCCCACCATGGACCCCGGGCGCGTACTTGGATCGGATGGCGGTTCAGCACCCGGTGGGGAAACAATGCGGATTTTTGACTTTACATCGCACCGGCAATAGTGAGAGACTGAGGTCTGAAGTTCTCGGGAAGGGAGTCAAAGTCGTGGCTATGCGTTCGAAATTTGCTCTGCTGCGGGTGGGTCTCCTTGCTTGGGGGACGTTGCTTGCTGGGGGGGCAGCGGAAGCCGGCCCGATCAACCTCAATTTGGACTTCACGGACGCGGATTACTTCTCTCCGTTGATCACCGGGGTGCACGGAGCCGGTGACCCGGGCACTTCCCCTTCTTGGGCCAACGATCCCGGTATCAACAACGATTACGGGGGCCCCACGCGGCTCCGCTTGACGAGCAATGGCGGCGGACAACGAGGCAACGCTTGGTACAACGGGGCGACGGTTGAGGCCAATGCGGCTTGGAACGCCGAGTTCGACTTCCAGATCACCTATGAAGGGGGAGGCGGGGCGGACGGTCTCGCGTTTCATCTCCAGGAAATCGGAACGACAGCCGACACGTTCATCCAGGGTCAGGGGCTCGGGGCCAACTTCCTGTCGGTGGTCATCGACACCTGGGATAACGGGGGCGAATGCGCCTTCGGACTTGATATCTACAACAACGGAGCCCAAGTGGGAAGTTGTTTCGACCTGTCGGGTATAGGTCCGGTGGCCAATAATATTTACACGGCAGTCATGACGTACGACGGACTCGGTGGTTTGGCGGTGAACGTCATCAACCAGGGGATTGTCCCTGGCGGTACTTCCGGTGAGACGGGTGTTCTCAACTACACGGTTGATCTCTCCGCGCTGAACACAGCCACTCTGGGATGGTCGGGTCAGACGGGGGGCGCAGCGGAAAACCATGACATCCTGGGCATGACGGGAACGTTTGTTCCCGAGCCCGGTACGGGGGTGTTGCTGGGGGCTGGCCTTGTTGGCCTGTCCTGGAGGCGCCGCCGGCGGGCTTGAAGCTGAAGCCGGGCGCGGATCACTCGGCGATTCCGGATTGCAGGGCGACAAAACGCCTGTAACTCCCGTTCGGAACCGTGAGTAGCCGGGCGTGGCTGCCTTGCTCTTGGATTCGCCCGTCTTCGAGAAAGAAAATTTCGTCGGCGGAGCGGATAGTCGATAGCCGATGGGCAATGACCACCACGATGCGATCTCGGCGCAGCGCGTGCAGAGTTTCGACGAAGCGGGCTTCGGTCTCGGGATCCAGCGCCGAAGTCGGTTCGTCGAGAATCAGAATTCGTGCGTCGCGTACCAGCGCCCGGGCCAGGGAGACTCGCTGTCGCTGGCCGACGGACAATTTCCCTCCCGATCGGCCCAGCGGGGTGGCGTACCCCTGAGGAAGCCCCTCGATGAACTCGGCCGCTCCGGCGAGTCTCGCGGCTTCACGGACCGCCGCGTCGGTCGCATCGGCTCGGCCCATGCGAATATTTTCTTCCACGGTTCCGTCGAAGAGAACCGTTTCCTGAAACACAAAAGCGATCTGATCCCGGAGTGACCGGAGAGAGACTCCAGATATATCGACTCCATCGACACGGACCTGTCCGCGCTTGGGCGACACGAAGCGCGGAAGCAGGTAAGCGAGGGTGGTTTTGCCGGCGCCTGCCGGCCCCACGAGAGCGATCATCTGCCCAATCTCGGCGCGCAGTTGCACTCCCGCGAGCACCGGGGCGCCATCCGGGTATCCGAAATCCACCCGATCGATCTCGATACTCTCGCGAATGGGCGCCAGAGCGGGCAGGTCCGGGTCGTCGGTCTCGCCCGGCATGTCCATGAGAAAAAATACGCGATGGAGCCCGGCGGCGGATGCCTGGACGCTGAACCAGAGCCCGCCCAACATTTGAGCCGACGCCACGATATGAAAGAAATACGTGATCAGAAGCCCGAAATCACCCCGGCTCAGTTGCCCGGCGATGACGCCATCGATGGCGACGAAATACGCGTACCCCCCCACCGCAAGGGCCGGGATTCCTCCAATGAGAACGGCGTAGATGCTCAAGCGAAAGACGTCGCGGTAGCGGCTGAACGAGTCCCAACTGTCGGCCTCGTAGCGCTCGCGTTGGCTGTCCTCGCCACCGAGGCTCTGCACCGCCAGAATATTGCTCATTCCCTCTTCGGCGGTCGAAGTCGCGGTTGCGCCGGCTTTTCGACTGCGTCCGCTCGTCCTCCGCACGGCCCCCGCCAAGGGAAGGGTGGCCACGAGGGCGATGGGAAGGAAAGCCAGGGCGGAGTAGACGAGGGCAGGGTGGTCTCCGTAGAGTGCCCCCAGAATGGTTACGGTCAGCAGGATATGGAGAGGTGCGGTGATGGGTGTGAGGAGAATTCGGTAGCAGGCGTTGGTGATGGCTGGGGTGTCGTACATGACGCGGAACACAGCATCGCCGATGCGCTCGTCATCGAAGGCCGTCATGGGAAGAGTCTGGACCCGCCTGAAGAGTTGAGTTCGGTAGTGGTGGTTGAGCGCTTGGGTGAGTCGCATGGTCCAGCGAAAATCGAAGAGTCCGAGCAGCCCCCCGGTCAAGCTGAAACCCGAATTGGCTTCGTTCTCGGTTCGGCTCGCGGTGTCGTAGCCGCTGGCCAAATACCCCTCGGCGGTCTCGCCTTCGCTTCCCGACGTCCCAAAGGCGCCGATGACAAGAAAAAGCGTGGTCTGAAAGGCGATCACAACCAACAGCAGTTCGGTGGGCGAGTAGATCGCCAAGGAGTCCATCAGGGGCGCGACCATCGAGGGGTAGGGACGGAGCGGAGCGTCTATGGGGTGGCCCTCTACGACGTTGTCGATGATGATCTTCACGGGCCAGGGCAGCATGAGCATGGGGAGAAGGCTGATCAGCATCAGCCCTACCTTGACCGCGAACTGACGCTTAAAAGGGGCGATGAAACGAAGCGCACGGCCGATGACGCGGACGGTTTCCCAGTGGGTCAGATCTTCGCTTTCCTCCATCCGGCTTCGTCGACTCATCGCGAGGCGGCCTCGGCGGCGAGGCGCTCGGTTTCGACAAGGGTTCGATATGCGCCATCGGTAATCGCCATCAATTCGTCGTGGGTCCCGAGTTCGGCCAGGGTACCCCCTTGAAGAAAAGCGATTTGATCCGCCTGGCGAATTGTCGAGAGACGGTGGGTGATGAGAAACACCGCGCGGTTCTGCCCCCATTCGGCGAGGCTCTTGAGAACTTTCTGCTCGGTGGAGGCGTCCAGGGCCGCGGTGGGCTCGTCGAGCACCAGAATCGGGGTGTCTTTGAGGACCGCACGGGCAATGGACAGCCGTTGTCGCTGCCCCGTGGAGAGTTTTGAACCCCGCTCGCCAAGCAATGTGTCGTAGCCTTCGGGCAGCGCCTCGATGAACTCGTTTGCTTGGGCAATGCGTGCCGCCTCACGGACCTGAGCGTCGCTGGCCCGAGGTTCGGCGAAACGGATGTTTTCGCCGATGGTGTTGCCGAAGAGCACGTTCTCCTGCAGGGCGATGGAAATATTCTCTCGTAGGCTTTGAGTTTGGAACTGCACAATCTCCGTCCCGTCGATCTCGATCCTTCCGCTCGTGGGATCGAAGAGTCGGAGCAGAAGTGCCATCAAGGTGCTTTTCCCCGAGCCCGTGGGACCCACAATGGCCGTGATTGTGCCCACCTGGGCAGTCAGGCTGACTCCTTGGAGCACCGGGCGATCCGCCTGGTAGTGAAAGGAGACGTTCTCAAACCGAACTTCCTCGCGGACGCCCTCGAGGCGAATCGAGTCTGGGGCATCCTGGATTTCAGGTTCGTGATCGAGAACCTCGAATACCCGGTCGAGGCCTATGGCAATATCCTGGGCGCGTCCCCAGGTCCGAAAAATATCCTTGAGAGACTCGACAGAACCACCCAGTCGAGCCTTGAAGTAGTTGTAGAGGCCAAGATTCCAAATCGTAAAACCCATGGCCGTGGCTGCGAGTTCGGTTTTTTGCATGACTTCCACAGTGCCCAGGGCAGTGATGAAAAGCGCGAACGTGCCGAAGATCCAGAACATTCCCATTCCGTAGATGGCATAGAGGCTGCGAGCGCCGAAGGCCGCATCGAACGCCGCATGGCTCGCACCGCGAAAGGCTTCCTCTTCGGTTTGTTCGGCCCCGTAGGCCTTGATGACCTTGATGCCCGCAAGGGTTTCCTGGATCCGTCCTGTCAGCGCCGCGTTGGTTTCCCGAGCTCGGCGGAACTGGAAGCGCATGCGTTGGGAAAACCATGCGCCGCCCACCAGGCTGGGAAGGAGGACGCCTAAAAGAATCAAGGCGAGTTGGGGTGCAAAGAGGCCGATCACGATGACGGAGTAGAAAAACTGGGGAATGGCGGTGAAAGGCGTCAAGACGAGAACTTGGATCAGCTGAGTCACCATTGCGCTGTCCTGGGTCAGGCGATAGACCGCGTCGCCGACGGTGTTGTCCGCATGAAAGCGCAGGGAAAGGCTCTGGAGGTGCGAGAGAAGGTCTACTCGAAGCTTTTGATTGACGCGTTGAAGGATCCAAACCTGGTAGTAGTAGAGGCCAATAAAGAGCGGAGCGATTGCCATTGAGAGCACGGCTGCCCAGACAACCAGTCGCTCGGCGACGAGCCTGCGGAGGTCCGGACCAAAGCCGTCGACGTGAGTGGCGGCGGCGACAGGAACCCGGAAGAACTGTGCCTCGATTTCCAACATCGGATTGCCCTGGAGGACCCGGGTCCACAGGGTGTCGATGAAGAGCAGACCCAGGGGAAGCAGGAGCAGGGAAAGCGTTCCGAAGCCCAGAAAGAGCAGGATCACGTGCTTTCGAACCGGGACCAGCAGGCTCAGACAGCGGATGAGAATGCGAAGGATCAGGCGCATCCGCAGCCGATCGTTCTTGCTTCCGTCCCCTAGGCGACGGAGGCCCTGGAGATCGCTGTTCGGAGGAGCGCTGGCCATCAGTATCGGATTTGCTTTCTCGGTTCGGGCGAGCCCTAGGCCGGCATCCGGGAGTCAGGCCACGTGCCCGGGAATAATCGCCTACCGCTGCCCCAGAGTCGATAGGCACACTTCGGAGTGGCCCGGGAGAGGGGTGCCGGGTCGGTCTGGCGAAATAATCGGGCGGATTGCTCGAAAGGCTTCGGGAAGACCCAATTGGCGCTCGAGACGTCATCCACGAGGAATTGGCTCTCAAACACCCATGCGGCAGCCGCGATTACTCTTCCGCGGCGCGCCCGCGCGCGATCGCGATCTTCGGCACTTCCGGATTCCCGGAGCGCCAGGTGACATTGAGGGTGACTTCGGCGAGCTTCCAGCCGCCGGGCTGGCGAACCAGTTCATTGACGTAATAACCCCCGAGGGTCCAGCGTTCGTCCCCGTCGGCAAGGCCATCGCCTTCCTCGCGGTGGACAAAATGCTCCGCCTGCATATTTGAGACACACGTCGCTTCGTCTCCGCGGACGTCGTGAACATGGTTGCTGCTCGTGTGCTGGGTAGCGGAGAAGCCCGCGAAGAGTCGTCTCGCGCTGCGAACCCAGGCGTCTGCTGAATACGTGCCCGATCGAATGCCCGCCGAATCAAATTTCATCTCGATGGAGTCGGTGAAGATCGAGCGGAAGAGGGTCCAGTCTCTTCGGTCAAGGCCGGTGGCGTATGCGTGAACGACATCGCTGATCGCCATGCGGTCGAGGAGGAGATCCAAGCCGGTTTCGCTCATCTATTGCACCTCGATTTCGTGTGCTCGGGTGATCACGAAGGGCAATCGGCCAGAGATCATAAAGTTTTTTTCATCGGCTCGTGTTTGGCTGTAGGCTGCACTCTCTCCTGAATCCCGGAGGCTCTGCATGTCTTCAAACCACGAAATCGGAATCCCGTCGAAGAGCGGACTTCTTCCGGCAGCGTAGATCCCTGGCCGAGCATGACATTGCACGTAGCGCAGAAGGCCCGGAATCTGCGCCGCCAGGGGTCCGTGATTTTCACGCCAATGATGCTGAAAAAACTCTGCCGTGACGTCGGTCCGCTTGTTGAGGAAGGTGACCATCTTGATCTTGGATTCGGGGCCGTCAACGACTACGACTTCATCCGTGATGAGAACTCCCATGCTGCCTGGGTCGATGAATCGGCTCTCGTCATCGCGAACGGCCTTGTACTCCGCAGATCCAGCCAGGGCGCGCATGCTCTCGGTATCGTCGAACCAGGCTTCGGCGACGCCGTCGTATACCGGCTCCCGACTTTGGTACGCCGATTCGAGGGTGTGGTTTTGGACATAGCGGCGGAGTCCGGCCTGACGAATCACAAGCTCTGCATGGTCTCCGCGCCAATGCTTCTGAAAGGCCTGTACGGAGAGGCCTGCCTTGCGCTTGAAGAAAGCGATCAATTTCACCATGGACTATCGGCCCTCCGGACGATAGAGCTTGAGGGGTCGATCGGCCGTGATCCAATCGGGTTGGCGGTGCCAGGGCCTCCCCGCGTAGGCGCCGCCATCGACCACTTGGGCGTGGCCCGTCACCCACTCGGCCTCGTCGCTGGCGAGCCAGAGCGCTGCCCGAGCGATGTCTTGGGGCTGTCCCACCCGGCCCAGGGCCTGAGCCTTCTTTAGACCGTGGGCGAGTTTTTCCAGCGCTTCGGGGGTGACTTTGGGACTTCCTGCGGCCAGGGGGGTGGCCACGATTCCCGGGCAAATGCAATTTGCTCGAATCCCGTACTCGCCGAGTTCCAATGCCACCGACCGCGTGAGGTGAATGACAGCGGCCTTGGCGACGCTGTAGAGATGGGGAGATTCCCCGGTCTTGAGGCCGGCAACCGAAGCGGTGCTGATGATCGAACCGCTTGCCTGGGGCCGCATCACCCGCATTGCGTGCTTGATCCCGAGAAATACACCCTTTAGAAGCACGTCAAAGGTGATATCGAATTCTTCGACGGTGGTGGTCTCGATGGACCCAAGTGCCCCTCCGAAGCCCGCGTTATTGAACATGCAGTCCAGGCGGCCCCACCGGCTCACACACTCGTCTACGGCGCGTCGCAGATCGTCTTCCCGGGTGACATCAACGCGGCAGAATAGGGCGGCCTCGCCGATCGTACTCGCGAGTTTCTCGCCGCGCTCGACTTGTGTGTCGGCGATCAGCACTCGGGCTCCCTCTTCCACGAAGAGTTGAACAGTGGCGGCACCAATTCCGCTGGCACCTCCGGTGACGATGGCAGTTTTGCCTGCGAGTCGATCCATGAATACTCTCCGGTTTGCGAGAAATTTCTTTGATTGGACGATCTTGGGTTGAACTCGGGAGCTTGTAGTCGCCGGCTCTTTCGAGCGAGGAATCTCAGGGCATCGGCTCGGCGCTCAGGATTCCGTCGCGCTCGAGTGCCTCGATTTCATTGGGTGAGGCACCGAGCCAGTCCACAAGGACCTCACGATTGTGCTCGCCTCGATAAGCGGGGCCGCGGGCCACATGCGAGGGTGCATCGGAAAAGCGGTAAGGCGACTCCACCACAGGTCGCGTCCCGCCCGCACGATCGTCCACCTGGGCCACGGTTCGCCGGGCTTGAGCCGTGGGCGAGGCGAAGGCAGCCGAGTTCGATCGAATATCCCCCCACGCGAGATTCACGGCATCGAGGGCCGAAATCAGGCCGAGTCGGTCCGGGAACGAAAGGAAGAAATCGCCCACTGCTTTCCGTCGCAAACGAATTTTTTCTTCGAGCGGCGCGCCGGCCGGAGTGGGATCGACAACTCCATGATGCTTGGCGAGAAGTTTCCAAACGATGCGGAAATCACCGGTGATCATGATCGGCCCACCCGGCGCGTCCCATACCTGCCCACCGCCACGAGTGAGCGGAATCTCGTCCAGGGTGAAGTTCGCGTAGTCGTCGGTGAGGAGCATCGTATCGAGCATCGCGATGTCGATATGCTGGCCTCGTCCCCCGCGTTCGCGTAAATAGAGGGCTGAGAGAATTCCGACGAGGCCGTGCAGGCCGGCATTCATGTCCGCGATGGAGAGCACAGGGTCGCTGGGGCTGCGTTGGTCTTCGCCCGCTTGCCGCGCGACGAGGCCGGATTCTGCGTGAAGCACCGCCGCGTAGGCCGCCCGGTGGGACTCAGGGCCTTGCTGGCCGAAGCCCGAGATCGAGAGCATGATCAGGCGAGGGTTGTCTGGGGAAAGGTCTTGCCATGACAGGCCATGACGCGCCATCACCCCCGGCCGAAAATTCTCGATCAACACGTCGGCCTGGCCAGCGAGTCGACGTACAAGCGGCGTGGAGCCCGGGGATTCAAGATTTACGCAGACGCTTCGCTTCCCTGCGTTCTGCTGGGTGTAGTAGCCCGACAGGCCCGCCCGCATCCGCCCCCAACCCCGGGTGACATCGCCTTCGGGCGGCTCGAGCTTGACCACCTCGGCTCCCATATCCGAAAGCATACGACCGGCGAAGGGGCCGGCGAGCACTCGTGAGAAGTCGAGGACACGAAGATTTTGCAGCGGGAATTCCAGGCTACCCCCGTTCAGGAACTCGGATCCGATGCACGCGTACCATCGGGAGCCAGGGTCGGTCGCGAAGCGCCCCGGATCGTATGCGTTTCGGTGTCGACTTCTTCGAGTTCTATTTTTCCGGAAAGAACGTCGCGTTTCCACGCCTGGTGATCGGACTCACGCGCGTGAAATTCGGGCATAACCGTTTCCGCAAACAATTTCAGGCTCGCGATGATGTCCTCGTGTGTGTTGTTTCCTGCCTGATTGAGCAGAATAACCTGGTCGACATTGGAAGCTTCGAACTTTCGTAGTTTGCGCCGGAGGGTCTCCGGAGAACCAATCAATCCGGTTGTTCGTTGCTTCTTGCCTTTGGGTGTTTCACGCCACTTCAAATACTCCTCCCAGAGACTCACCGAACCCGGCGCGATGGTCCCATGGGTGGCATAAAAGCGTAAAGCGAATTGGAAGAAGGTCCATCCGGAGGCTTTGCGGTAGGCCTCCTCGTCGGTCTCAGCGCACATGAAACCGCTGACGACTGCGATATTGGGGTTGCTCGCGTAGTCGGCGAGTTTTTCCTGACGTTTCACGAACGAATTGTAGTAGGCGTTTACCCAGGCGACCGCAGCATCGGAGGAAACGAATTGAAAGCCGAGCGCGCCCATTCCTCTGCGTCCCGCCATTTCGATGGTTTCGATCTGCGAACAAGCGACCCAGAGCGGGGGGTGAGGCTTCTGGTAGGGCTTGGGGAGAACATTTCGGAGAGGGAAATCGAAGTACTCGCCGTGGTACTCATGGGATTCCGAGGTGAACATCGGCATCACGGCGCGTACGGCGTCCTCCCAGACCGCCCGCTTGTCGCGAAAACGACGATCAAACGGGTGCAACTCGGTAACCGAGGAGCCCTCGCCAATCCCGAACTCGACCCGGCCATGACTCAGGAGGTCAAGTGTCGAGACCCGCTCTGCCACCCGTGCAGGGTGATTGGTGGTCAGTTGGATGATTCCGTGAGCGAGGCGAATTTGCTTGGTCCTCTGGCTTGCCGCAGCCAGGAACACCTCGGGCGCAGAGGAGTGCGAGTATTCTTCCAGGAAATGGTGTTCTACCTCCCACGCGTAGTCGTATCCCAGGCGGTCCGCGAGTTCGACTTCGTCGAGGGAATTCTGCAGGAGTTCGTATTCTGCGCGCTCGGACCAGGGTCGGGGGAGCTGGTGCTCGTAGAAGATTCCGAATTTCATGCAATCGATAGTACAGCGGCGGACGCCCGAGTGGAAGCTTTTGTGTGCTTCTGGGAGCGTTCGGGCGTGTCTGGATGTGGGGTGAATAGGGGGTTGATGCCGCCTGAGGCGGCTACACTGGGTCGAAATTAGCGGAGATCCCATTCCGGCGGTCTCCGCAAGGAGAATGTATGGCCCGCAACCTGCGTACCACCCGAAGAAAGTTCATTCATTCCATGGCTGGCCTGGCCATTGCGGGGCGCACGTTCTTGCGGTCGGGCGACGTACGCGCCGCGATCGCCGAGACCCAGGAGGGAGAGGGGACGCCTCTGCCGAAAATGGCGTATCGGAGGTTGGGCAAGACCGGATTTTTGGGGAGTCGACTCATTTTTGGGTGTGGGGCTGCGCTCTCCCAGGAGCCCCGTGACGATCTTCTCAACCGCGCCTTCGATGCGGGGGTGAACGTGTTTGACGTGGGAACGCGGCGGTATTACAAGGATGCCGAACAGAATCTCCGGGTCTTCCTCAAAAAACGCAGGGACGAGATCCTTCTGATATCGAAGGCGAGCGTTTATCTCGATATCGAGCCCGGAGCTCAAGTGACCTCCGCCCAGGCGAAGCAGGGTGCCAAGACATGGCTCGGACTCCTCGATCAGAGCCTTTCGGACTTGGGCGTCGAACGTGTGGACGCCTACTACATGATGGGTGCCAATAACCCATCGGTGGTTCGTAGTGATGAAATGTACGAGGCGTTCCTGAAGGCGAAGCAGGCCGGGAAGACATCGTATTGGGGACTGAGTACCCATGAAAACGCCCAAAACGTAGTACTGGCGGCTGCAGCGACCGAGCGCTTTTCTCTCGCCCAGATCGCGATCACCCCTGCAGGCTGGTACAGCTGGGCCGACCGCAATGTAGTCGCTGATTCACCCGATATGGTGGGTCTGGGACCAGTATTGGCCGAAGCGCGTGCCGCGAAGATCGGCCTGATCGGAATGAAGGCGGGGCGTTTTCTTGCGGGCAGAAAATGGCTGGGGTGGGGCAATCCGAAAGCATTCGATAGCCACTACGACGCCAAGCTGATGGCTGCGAATCTGAACGAATTCCAGAGGAGCTATGCCTTCGTGCTTGAGCATGGGCTGGATGCGGTGAACGCCGATATGCAGACCTTCGGCCACCTCGAGGAAAATTTCGTCGCGGCCGCGACTGCACAGGAATATTTTGCATGAGACCCCGATGTGACTTTGGGGGCTGGCTTTCTCTGGCTCGCTGAGGAGTCGGTTCGGCATTCCTGGGGCAAGACGCCCGGGCCAGAAAAAATCGACTCGTCCTTAGGGGTAGACTTTCGAGTTCAAGACAGCGGTGGACTTTTGAAAAGGAGGTGGGCTTTCAAAAAAGAGCGGGCTCTCGAGCGTTTACTGGCTCCGAACTTCGCGCCATCGAGCCTCGGGCAACGGCTTTTGCAGGCGAGGCTGCCGTTTCTGAAATTTCTGAATGCGAGACTCGATGAGTTCAAGGGTGCGATCTCCGGGGTTCTTGACATAGGGCATCACCGAAACTCTCATATCCTCGTAGAAAGCCCCACGCACCGTGAGCCATCGGACAGAACCTCGCCAGGCCGGAGGCTTTTGGCCGTATACCTTAAGGCCGAACCCATACCCCGAGCCGGCGAATCGAGGAGCGGTAAAGTCGACCACCGTACGATCCTCGGTGACGGGCGGGATGTCGCGGACGAATTCGCGGTAGGCCGGAGTGTCGAAGATGAAGAACGAGAGAAGATGTTCTGGCCCGTAGAGCGGGATTCGCTTCAGGTCCCGCAGAACGTTGGGGCGTTTCATTCTTTCCAGCAACTTCGCGAAGTCGACCTCAAAGGGCTCCTTGTGCCCAATCAGGAGAATGGGTCCTCTCGAAAGTTGCTGCCAAGCCGTCACATAGGGGAATGCGTCGGAGAGAGCCCGAAAGAACATGGCCTCGTCCTCTACCGGTAGCTGCCCGACCATCAGCCATTGGATGAGGAGACCTCCTGGCGCGAGTCTCTTGGCGGCATCCTGATAAAATTCCTTCGTATAGATGTTCACGACGCCTGCGGTAAATATCTCGGGCGGTTCCAACAGGATCACATCGTATACTTGTTCGGTGCCGAGAACGAAAGTACGTCCATCCTCGACATGAGTGCGGACCTTGCTCTTGGCGAGCACATCGTCGTTTGTCCAGAAGTACGGCGCTGCGAGCATGGCGTTGGGCGAAAGCTCGACATTGTCCACGAGCGTCACCGATGGATAGGACGCCACTGCAGAAAGGCTGTTTCCGACTCCGAAGCAAATGTGGAGCACCCGGCTGGGCTCGCCGGGGTGGAGGAGCATGGGCAAGTGGGCAAAAAAGAAATTCCAGGGAACGGTGTTGGTGCCGGCGGTCCCACGTTGATCGTCATAGACGATTGTCCGCTGCTTATTCGGCCCGTATTCGATTACCCCGACTGTATCCGTAGCGCCCTCGTGGTAGAACACCAGATCCTGGTCCGGGGTGTTGAAGGTGCTGGTGAACAGGTCGTGGGGCACGAGGAAGATTGCGGCCGCGATGAATGCGACGGACAATCCGCCCAAGCCAACGCGGGCTTGCAACCCCTCCAGGCTTGTCACCGCGAGGGTTCCCGCAATCGCGAAGTTCAAAACCACCAGGAAAACGATGCTCTGCTGCATACCCAAGAGGGGGATCAAGACGAATGACGCGCCCAGGGACCCCAGGATCGAGCCCGCGGTATTGACCGCGTAGACCCGCCCCAGGCCAAAGCCCAGCCGTTCGACGCCCCGGGTGCAGATATCGGTCGCGAGGGGAAGTGTTGCTCCGAGAAAGACCGTAGGTAGGAAGAGAATAAGCGCCGAGCGAAGGAACATCGTGCTGATCGACTGCTGGAAACTGGTGACCTCTACACTTCCGATCAGGTCGGTGGAGATCTTGGACAGGTCCTGAAATAGAAAGCTCGAGAGAAGGAAACCGAGCCCGACGCAGAGTTGAAGCACGGCGAAGAGTCGGACAGGGCGCCGGAGTCGCGCGAGCCAAACGCTGTAGATCGCGCTTCCCAGGGCGATGCCGGTGAGGAACGTGGCCAGCATGGTGGTGAAGGCATAGGTGGAGTTGTAGAGGAAGCGCGTAAGTGCACGGGTCCAAAGAACCTCGTAGGCGAGGGATGCGAATCCCGAGAGACCGATCGAGCCCAGTACGAGCCACATCACGAAGCTCGGAATTGATTCCTCCTGGGATTCGCTGTCGCCAGTGCTTTGGGCGCTGCTTTCCTTTGGGGCGATGTCCGCATTTCCGCCCGCCTGTCGCCAGGCGAGCAACCCGGCGATGGTCGCAACGAAAAAATTAATCCCCACTGCGAACAAGTTGGACCGCTCAAGGCCGAGATGCTCGATGAAATAGAAACCCGCGGCGAGAGTGCCGAAGGTCGCTCCGAGGGTGTTTAGGAAGTAGAGAAGACCGGCACTTCTTCCGACTTCCGCCCTGTGCCGAACGAAGAACCGCACGAGAATTGGAAACGTTCCGCCCATCAAGATGGTGGGGGGCAAGAGGAGAACCCCTGCCAGGAGGGCACGGGCCAGGGCAAATTGGGCCGGGGGGAGTTCGAGTTGATGCAACTCGACAAATATCGCTCGCATGGCGGTGAATAAGCTGGGGACGGCCAGGGCATAGAGTCCAATGAGAAACTCGAGGACCGCATAGGCGCGCAGAGGGTTGCTCCGGTGATCGATCCAGCGGCCGAAGTAAAAGCTGCCCGCCGCGAGCCCCGCCATGAAGGTAGCCAGAACGGTGGATATCGCGTAGGTGGACACGCCGAACGTCAGGGCCAACCAGCGCATCCATACGACTTCATAAACCAGCGCGGCAACGCCTGAGATGAAAAAAATCGAAAGAATTATGGGCCGAATCATCAGAGCGAGCCTATCACACAGGCTAGTCGGCTGGAATCCGACTCTCAGACGTTACGGATTCGCTGATCACGCGAGAGTTCAGAACCAAGGGCAGGTAGAGGGTCATGTCCATTCGGGTTCTCGACGGCACCGACCGCCCATCGAGATCGTCAAAGAACAATTCCAACTCCATTTTTTTCATCGCCATTGGAAATGCCGCGATGGTGCCGTGGGAGGAATGAAGGCTGAGATCGCTGGCTGTGAACTCCAGCACACCCTCGAAGTGTCTTTCCGTTTTCTGTTTGGGGATGACTCTTAGGCGATAGAAGGGCGCGTCACCCCCGAGTTGTTGGGGTAAAAGTTCGAACCGATAGTGCTGATGGCCAGTGGGGCCGAAGATTCGGAGGGGGGGCTTGCGGTCGCGCTCCTTGGGCTCACACGCCTCGGGCTTGGCGCTCGCGCCGTTTACCGTGCAACTGAGAATCTTGATTTGAGGACGCTCTCCGACGTGGGCTAAGACATCTTGCTCCGAAACCGAGGTTTTGCGGACTTTGCCACTGTCGGGATCAAGTTCACGAACGGTCATGGTTCGGCGAATACGGATATTTGGGTACTTCTCCTCCAACTGGGAGACATGCTGGTAGATTCGGTCGATGGTTTCGCCATCCGTGAGCCCAGCGGCCCCAGCGCTCCAGAACAGCAAGGGGAGAATGAGGAGCGTTTTCCGCATTGTTGACTGACTCCTTCCAACGGCAGTTTCGCTGTGAGAGACTAGCGGGTGCAACTGGGTTGGGGGAAGGCGGCGGCGTGGAACTCGCTCCGAAGCGTCGGCTCGTGTCGGGCCACGGGCCAATCGGGTCCTACTGGTGAAAATCGCTGAATGCGAGACAATTCAGACGCCGAAACTTTCCGCAAGGCTTCAAGGAGAACTCATGTTAGAGAGTACGATGCAGGACGCGCCCCTTTCGATTCGCTCGATCTTTGAATTTGGGCGGCGAGTGTATGCGGACAGCCAGGTGGTCACCTTTGAGGGTGAGAGCTGTCGTAGGGCGAGCTTCGCCGAGGTGGGCGCGCGGGCGGAAAAGCTGGCCGCCGCTCTGGAGCGTTTGGGCGTGCGGCCCGGCGATCGGGTGGGGACCTTCCAGTGGAATAATCAGGAACATCTCGAGGCATATTTCGCGGTGCCCTGCATGGGGGCCGTGCTTCACACCCTCAATATTCGACTCTTTCCCGAGCAACTCAGTTATGTGATCAATCACGCGGAAGATGACGTGATCTTGGTGGATGCATCCTTGGTGCCGCTCCTCGCAAAGGTGGTCGACGACTTGAAGAAGCGACCCACTTTCATCCTAGTCGGGGAGGGCGACGCTTCCGCGCTGGGCGAGGTGCTTCACTATGAGGATTTGCTCGCAGCGGAATCACTCGGCTACTCGTGGCCCGAGATCGAAGAACGGCAAGCGGCGGCCATGTGTTATACGAGCGGGACGACTGGCAATCCGAAAGGGGTAGTCTACAGCCATCGCTCGAGCGTGTTGCACTCGATGGCGGCGAACTCGGCGGCGACATTCGGACTCTCCCAGACCGATCGCGCGTTGATGATCGTTCCGATGTTCCACGCGAATGCTTGGGGTCTCCCCCACGCGACATGGCAGGCCGGGGCCGACATGATTCTCCCCGAGAAATTTTTGCAAGCCGAGCCGCTGTGTCGGCTGATCGCCGAGGAAAGGCCGACCTTCTCGGGCGCTGTCCCGACGGTTTGGAACGAAATTCTTCGCTATTCGGCGGGCAATTCCGTCGACTTGTCGAGCCTGCGGATGGTGGTCTGTGGCGGCTCGGCGGTACCCCGAAGTCTGATGGAGGCATTGGAGGAAAAACATGGGGTGCGAATGATCCAAGCGTGGGGAATGACCGAGACGAGTCCACTCGCGGCGATCGCCCACCCGCCCAGAGGGCACGACCCCGGGGAAGAGATGGATTGGCGGACACGAACCGGTCGCATTTCAGCGGGGGTTGAATTGCGGATTGTCGATGACGAGGGCAAGGAATTGCCCTGGGATGGCGAGTCGGTGGGTGAGATTCAGGTGCGCGGTCCGTGGATCACGGGCTCCTACTACAAGGATCCGTCGGACGATAAGTTTCAGAATGGCTGGCTTCGAACGGGTGACGTCGCGCACGTGGATTCCCTCGGCTTTATTCAGATCACGGATCGCGCCAAAGACGTCATCAAATCCGGGGGGGAATGGATTTCCTCGGTCGAACTCGAAAACGAAATCATGGCGCATCCGGAAGTTGTGGAGGCAGCCGTGGTTGGGGTTCCCGACGAGCGATGGGACGAGCGCCCCATGGCGTGCGTGGTTCTCACGGACGGAGCCAAGGCGGGCGCCGCAGAGTTGACCGAATTTTTGGCGGCCCGGGTCGCGAAATGGTGGCTTCCCGAGCGTTGGACCTTTATCGATGAGGTACCGAAAACCAGTGTCGGAAAATTCGACAAGAAGGTGCTCCGGGCGCGGCACGAGAAGGGGGAACTTCGGGTCGAAGGTATTGAGTGACCGCGGACAGCAAGCGGTGGTTTATTGGACAGTCGATTGGGCAGGAGGTGAAGTGAGATGATCAAATTGGTCTACTGCGTTCGGCGAAAGGCCGAAATTACGGAGAGCGAGTTTTATCGTTACTGGCTCGAGGAGCACGGCCCGCTGGTCAAGAGCGTGGCCCATGTCCTGAGGGCTCGGCGCTATGTCCAGAGTCACTCGACGGCGGCTGGGGTCAACGCCAGTCTTTCCGAGGGGCGGGGATTGGGTGACCCTTTTGACGGCATCACCGAAGTCTGGTGGGAAAGCATCGACGAACTCGTTGCGGGTACGGCGTCGGCCGAGGGTCAAGAAGCGGCAAAGCGCCTGCAGATCGACGAGTCTCACTTCATCGACTTTGCGGATTCCCGACTATTTCTCACCGAAGAGCACGAGATCTTCGATATCCCAGGTTGAATCCGCCGGTTGTGTGTCGGGTGTTCGCTACAGGATTAGCGCGATCCCGAAGATGACCCCGCAAAAGCTCAGGGCGACGAACGTGTAGCCCATGATTTCTCGAGCACCGATTTTGGCGATGGCGAGCACGGGGACCAAAACCAGGGGCTGGATCAAGTTGGTCCATTGATCCCCCATGGCGACAGCCATGGCGACCCGCGGCAGATCCGCCCCCACCTGCTGAGCGGCGGCCATCATGAGGGGGCCCTGGACCGCCCATTGGCCACCTCCCGATGGGATAAAAATATTCAGAACCCCTCCCGAGATGAAAGCCCATAGCGGGAGGGTGGTGGCACTGGAAAACGACACAAAGAAGTCGATGATCATCGCGACCAGTCCGGAATCGAGCATGATGGCGGCAATGCCCGCGTAAAAGGGATATTGCAGGAGGAAAGGGACGGCGACCCGGCCACCCTCCACGAGAATTTCGACATAGCGCACGGCCGATCCTGCCAGGGCGAGCCCGGCGAAGAGAAAACCGAAGTTGAGGATATTGAGTTCAAGGCCCATCTCGCGCAGGAAGAAGTGGTCGAACATATAGACTCCGGCCATGACGACGATGACTCCGATCAGCCATGGGGAGCTGTCCATGCGCTCGGCTGGGCTCTTGGATCCACTCGCGCCCTCTCGTTGTGGAGTGGTGTCGACGAATCCCGGGCCTTCCATTTCCTGGATTGCCTCGGGGTCTCGGGGGCGCAGCCACGCCATCAGGACCGGAAGGGTGACGAGAATCGTCATCGCGACGGTGATATTCCACGCTGTAAAGAGCGTGAGGCTCGTGGGGATCAACCCGATTTGGGACTCGAGAAAATGGCCAGGCGTGGCGACGGCGAGGCCCACCGAACTCGTGAGGCCCTGATGCCAGATGACGAATCCGGAGAACGAGGAGGCCACGAGCAGCGGGTAATGAACCCGAATTCCGCCGTCTCGACAGCGCTCGCCGAGGGTTCGCGCCATGATGCCGGCGGTGACGAGGCTGAGACCCCAGGAAAGCAGCGCGGCGATTCCGGTGATCGCACACGCGGTCATATAGGCCCCTCGCGCCGAGTGGACCCCCTGGGCGATTCGCCGGAGCCCGCGCTTGACTGGAGGGGTGTTGGCCAACCCGAATCCGAGCAAAAGGGTCAGGGTGATCTGGTTGGTAAAGAGAAGCAGGTTCCAGAATCCGTTGCCCCAGGACTGGATGGCCGAATTCAGGGGATACCGGGTGATCCCCACGGCGCATAGAAACGTCAGGAGGGTGAGGCCCAGCGCGACCGCGAAGGCATCGGGGATCCAGCGGATGAAGAGGGACACGAGTCGGTTCATGGATGCCTTCTTAGGGAATCAGTCGGGGTGCTAGAGCCAAGTATTCATCAGATGATCGCGGAGAGCTTTTGCATCGACGTCCGTGGCCGCTCGCACATTAGCGGCTCCCGACTCGCTCTCGGTCACGGCGCGGTCATCGATTCGGATCCGCCGCTCGGAAAATGAGCAGAGAGTCTCTTCGACCAGCACGGCAGCGGTGAGGGGATCGTGGAGTGCAACTCGGGGCGTCGGATGGCCGGAATGCCCACGAAGAAATTCGAGCCAACGCCGACACAGAACCGCGAGTTGCTTGGCCAGTGCATCCCCGCCCGCCAGGCGTTCGACGTCGCCTTCCTCCAGCGCCGTCCGGAAGGTGACTTCGGCGGGGATTACCCGGGGCAGAACCCCATGCGCCGCGCCGATGACGTGTTGTACGGCGAGAGGGTCACAGAACCAATTCCATTCGGAGATTCCCTCGATCATGCCCGGCAACACGATATCGGTGAGTTTTCCGCCCATGATGGCCAGGGGGGGCAAGGAGTGACCGCTGTCCACTAGGGCCCCGAGATTGGAGAGCGGGCCGATCGCGAGCACGACCTCGGGTCGGGCCGCGGCGAGAGCATCGGCGAGGGTCGCCACTCGCGCCTCGCGGTCGTCCTCGGGATCGGTTCGAAGTCGGGGCGCCGGGGCCTCGATGATGCCCTGGCCCTCGTGGCCGAACATCAGGCCCTGGCGGCCTGGGGCGAGAGGGGCGCCCAAACCGCTGATGACGGGCACATCGGGGGCCCCCGCGACTTGCAACAGCGCGCGGGCGATCTCGCTCCGAAGTGTGACATCGCCGAAGACCGTCGAGACCCCGACCAACTCAAAGTCGGGGTGCCGGAGCACATAGGCCAATGCGAGCGCGTCGTCGACATCGCTGCCGATGTCGGTATCGATCCAGATCCGCATGGTGGGAGTCTATCCATGCAAGCGAATGAATCCAAGCGTTGAGAATCCGTCGAGGGGGGAGCACGCAGCGGATCTCGATGGGGGTCCAGGCCGGTTCCACCGGCTGCGTCCCTCAGGCGAAGCCGAGGTTGGGTGGACGATCGCTCGGCGCCGGCGGAAGATCGTTTTCCTCTCGAGGCCACACGATGGGGGAAACTTTGCCGCGAATGGGCGCATCCACCGCGATTCCCTGCCGGTCGGGCACGATGTGGGGAATCCCAGCGCGCCGGACGCATCCATCGGCGAAGTAGATGATGCAGTAGACCCGGCGTGTTTTCTGAGTCGAATTGGCATCCGCCTGATGGACCGTGAGTGAATGGTGGAAAACGACAGAACCCGGTTCGGCTTCAACCCAGATAGGTTGAAGATCGGCAACGGCAGGATCATGGACGATATCGTAGGGCTCTCGAAAAAAGTGCGAGATATCGACAAAGCGTTCCAAACCCACCCGATGCGAGCCGGGCAAGTAGGCCATTGCACCTGCGCCTCGTTGCGAGCCGTCGAATGGAATCCATGCCGTCACTTGGTCGGCCGGTTTTATCGGCCAGAAGGGCCGGTCCTGATGAGCATCGGTTTCACGGCCCCCGGCTTCCTTGTAGAGGGCCTGATCGTGCCAGATGCGCACCGCATCGGCGCCGAGAAGATCTGCGGCCATCTTTCCGAGATCCGGGTTGAACGTGAAGGCGCGAATTTCCGGATCGTCTTCCCAGAGATTGATGCACTGGATGAAACTCTGCTCGTACAGGCTCTTTTCCGCCATGGGACGAGTGTCCGAAGATGTCCGGCCGGCGACTCCGGTGTCCACGGCGGCGCCGAAGGCCTGCCTTTCATCGTCGCGAAAGAAATTTTCAACGACGAGAAAGCCATCGCGACGGAAGTCTTCAATCTGTTCTGGAGTCAGGCTGCGTTGGGGGCTCATTGCGATCCTTTCGGTACTGGAATTCTATCCCGTGTTCTATCCGCGTGGCGAGGGGGGGGGGCGGTCGATCCAGATCGGAGACGACCAAGCGCGCTCTTCGATCGTCTCGAGACAGTCGTCTTGATATGGCGTCAAAGCTTCGCCGCCATGGCAAGGGTTTAGCGCGATGCAGTTTCCGTTTTCATCTCGGCTGCAGCGAAGGTTCCCGCCATTGATGGCCGGTGTCGGCTCCTGAATCGCTCGGACGTAGTAGACCGTATCCCGCCCCGCTGCTCTATAGTCCGGGTCGCTGAATTCCACGACGCAGCCCGCCGGGTCGGGCGGGCAGGGCAGGGAGCGCCAGGGATCGTCGATGAGTGTGCTCAGGTCTTCCCCGTCGCGGACCTGTGGACGGATCCGGACGACCTCAATGCGCGCAATCCGCCTGCGTTCGTCACCCGGCGAGTAGCACTCATTCCGGCAGAGCGCGTGGAGGCGCTCTACCCCGAGGGCTTCCCGGGCAAATTCCGGGCAGCCGGGCTTTTGCTCCCGCGCCCCAACCGCGCGCACACTAAATTCCGGTGCTTGTTTGAGCACGACCTCCGAGCCCATGGGGAGCGGGGCCTCGGATCCATCCGGCGGATTCAGCAGGTTGAACCAGAGCAGGATTCGTTCACCGCTCGTGCCGTAGACCTCTCGCTTTTGGAGTGCGGTCCAGATGGCCTCACGCCCTCTGCCCCGGGCGTGGACGGCCACCAGTCCTCCGGTGGTCAAAAACGAAGACATTCGTTCGACGTCCCGGGTTGCGAAGGAGTGGGCGGGTTGTAGGTCCAGGGGGACCGAGTGGGCCGAGGGCGTCTTCGCCTTGCCCAAAAAATCTGGGGCATCAGCCCGGGGACCCTGGCTCTCGGTCATTTCGCTCCGATTCAGTTCCTTGTAGCCGGTTCCCGGACGGGCGGTGTGGTTATCGCTCGATGCGATGAACCCCATGCGGGTCGATGCCGGTGGTGAGACATTGAAAACCTTGCGTGCCAGCATGTACTGGGCCGACATGCCGGGTCGATAGTCGAAGGCGGGAAGGAAACAGTCCCGACACTGTCCCGAGTCGAGCCAATCCTCCACCGATGCCCCGAGCACTGTGCGAAATCCGGTCTTGCCCGCCGCGGAATGATTGCGTCGGGCCAGAGCGGCGCGACGGTCGCACTCGGCCAAAGGGCTTCCCTCGCCAAGACAGCGCTCGCGAATGATTTCTCCGGCCCGCCAGCAATTGGGTAGGAAGCCCGAGGGCCCGGGTTGGGGTTCGGGACAGTAGGATTCGCCGTTCGAACCGAACTTGACTGCAGAGAAAGCGCGGTATTCCTCGGAATTCCCGTGGCCCGAATAGACCTCCAAGAGAATCTGCCGCTGGGGGTCGTCGTCGGGCCCGCCAATCTGGCCATCCCATGTGGCGCCGGGCGGCGCGGTGTTCCCCCAAGCCGTGCCATGGGGGATCACCAGTGCCTCGACCCCCCACTCGTCGAGTTTGTCAAAGAGTTCGCCGGGTGTCCGGGTGGATTCCTTGCAGCCAACGGGGAGGTCTCGCACCCCAATCCCGCTTGGGCAGGGCGGCACCGACGCGGTTTCTTCGAGGAAGCGGGTGAAATCCAGGGTTCGCCGGTCGCGCATGAGGAGAGCGAGGCCCGCTCGGGCCAGGGGGGGAAGCGTGACGATATCGCCGTCGGGATGCAGGGCCGCGATGGGGCGCGCGGGGATACTCGCGTCGTCCAGTCCCTTGAGGAGGACGTTCTTGTGTCCCCAATGGTTGGCAGGGCTCGATCCATCTTGGGTCCACTCCCATCCAAGAAATGCGGTGGTGTCGGGTTCACGCGCCGGGTCGACAGCGTTGCATTGCCGAATGCTGTCGATGGTTTCCCGCCAGTGCTCTGGGGTCAGGGACTCGGCGTGATCGTTGATCGACCAGAAGTCCAGGGCAGCACAATGCCGGGCAAAATCGCAGGCATCCGCCGGAGGGTGGGCCCCTTCGCCGGAAACCAGGGGAAGGCTGATGACGAAGGCGTCCGACGAAAACGTAGTGTGTACATGCAGGTCGCCGAAGAGGATCTCGGTTTCGGCCGCCCCCACCGCGGCGGCGGCCCGGCGTGTGGCGCTGGCCCGTTCGGCGACCACCGCAGCGGGTCGGGCGATGGCGCTGACCGTTCCCGGACCCTCGTGCGCGCCAAAGACGCCCCGGCCCAGGAGAACCAATCCTCCTGCCGCCACAAGAGCCAGGGAAACCGTGCCTGCGACGAAGTAGAGAACGCGACGGAGCAAAAAAGACCTCTTCGGCTTCACCGCCACCCAGGGATGGCGGGATCTTCGCCCTGGAGATTCAAGGCTTCTAGATCGTGGGAGACGACGACAGTTGCATCCGGAGCCCGGTCCAATTCGCGAAGCCAGGCCCGGAGAATTTTCAGCCGCTCGGGATCCTCGGGAACGATGAGCAGGCTATAGAAAAAGCTCTTTGCTCGGTCCAACTCCAGTTCGGATCGGCTGTTCGTGATATCTCCCGAAAAGATCCAGAGTCGGTCGCCCACTTGAGCGACAAACACGGTACTCCCTGGCGTGTGCCCGCCGGCCGCCACGGCGACCAGGCCCGGAAACCCGGGGATCGGATAAATGGGCCCGCCGGCCAGGCGTTCGAAGCGAACGCAGTCCGCGTCGAGGAGGAGGGTAAGACCGGGATCGGTGGTGTGATTTTGTTCGTCGGCTTGGAGGGGGACCTGGAAAATCGCGAGTTGCCCGTCCCGAAGAGGACAAAGCGAGCGAAGCCCTCCGGTGTGGTCCGAGTGTAGATGCGTGAATCCGGCGCCGGCGACGGTCTGGCTTTCCGCTCCCATCTGCTCCCCCACCGAACCGTGGGGCCGAACCGGATCGGCACCGGTCAACCATTCGATGGGTTTGCCGAACTCCACAGCGGCCTCGGGTTCCATGCCCGCGTCGATGATGAAACGCCGGCCTCCCGGCCACTCGAGAACGAAGGCGGGAAAGGTCATCGACTGCGAGGGGGTGACCGCCTGGGATGCGGTATTGATCGAATAGAGGTGTCGGGGCCCTTCGCCCGAGGCAACCGCCGTGCGGAGGGCCGCCTCGCTGGGAAGCGCCGGCGAAATCCCCCGAATTTGGAGATGGCCCTCTGTGAGGATTATTCCGAGCACGAGGACACCCAGGCAAAACAACGCCAGGGCACTCAGGAGGAGTCTTCGCATCGGGCGCATTGAGAAAATATAGCGACCCGTACTCGTCTTGGAATGTGGGTCGGGTAGAGCGCAGGTCCGCTGGCCGGTGGCGGCTTGTGGGTGGCGGCGCAACAACGACAAGTATCTGGCGCCGGGGTATCGTGGCCGGCAGGCGGTTGGCCGCCGTGAGGATCGGGAGACTCTCGCCGCGCGTTGGACGCGGGCTTCCCAATATCGGAGATGGAGATCCCGAATGAAAACAGGAATACGTGTAGGTGGGCCGGCTTCGGGCGGGCGGGACGAGTTCAAAGCGATGCTGGTGTTTGCCCAGGAGGCGGAAAAGCTTGGCGTGGACCAGGCCTGGAGCGCCGAAGCATGGGGAATGGACGCCATCGCACCCCTGGCTTTTCTGGCGGCGCGCACCGAACGAATGGAACTGGGAACCGGCATCATGCAGGTCTGCGCGCGCACCGCGGCGAGTACCGCCATGACGGCCCTCAGCATGCAAACGGTAACGGGTGGCCGGTTCATCTTGGGTCTGGGCAATTCCGGGCCTCAGGTGGTGGAAGGACTGCACGGGGAATCCTTCCACCGTCCGTTAACGCGAATGCGCGAGACCATCGAAGTGATCCGCATGGCGAGTCGCGGGGAAAAACTCTCCCTTGCGGGAGAGCGCGTTGTCTTGCCGCGCCCGGGTGGCGAGGGCAAGGCCCTGCGGCTGGCCCACGAACCCACTCCGGTGCCCATTTATCTAGCGACCCTGGCGCCCCGGGCCCTGGAAATGACGGGCGAACTGGCGGACGGCTGGCTGGGAACTTCCTTTACCCCGGACGCCCCCGAGGCGCATCTCGCTCATATTCGAAAGGGGGCTGCGCGCGCAGGGCGAACTCTGGACGACCTGCGTCTATCCGTCGATGTCATGGTGGGCATCGGGGACGATCCGGCTCCCCTGATCGAAAAACAGAAACCCATGTTGGCCTTTCAGCTCTCTGCCATGGGGTCGCCCACCGTAAATTTTTACAACGATGCGTATTCGCGCTCGGGTTTTTCCGAGACCTGCGAAGAAGTTAGAAACCTGTGGCTGGCGGGCGACCGCGCCGCCGCGATCCGCGCAGTGCCCGATGAGATGGTGCGAGCCACTACCCTGATCGGCGATGAAGCCTACCTGCGCGAACGGATCGCGCTCTATCGCGATTGCGGGATCAACGACTTGACCCTGCATCCAATGGGAAGTGGACCCCGCGAGCGTCTGGATACCCTGGGCACGGCGGTCGAACTGATTCATCAAGTCTGCCGATGAACCCGGAGCCGGGGATCGCCAACGGTTTTCCCCCGGTCCCCTCTCCCCCCCTCCCCCGAGAGAACGCCATCCCCTCAGCGTCGGTGGTCAAGGGTCTGCTGAGCACCTCGCGTTGCAGCCGCCCAAGGGCAGAGCGGACCCGATACGGGGTTGTTAGAGTTCCTAGCTCGGTGGTATAGCTCGGTCGTATCGTTCGGTCGGCGGCGCGTCGTGTGGTTTCTCCGTTTCAGCGCGAGACCGCGAAATATAGATGGGAGAACTTTTATGGGTGAATGGGCCCTCAAGTCGGCGGTGGAATTGGCCGCGATGATCCAGGCAAAAGAGGTCGGATGCCTCGAACTCTTGGATTACTTTCTGGAGCGAGTCGAACGTCTGAATCCGGGGCTGAATGCGATCGTCGTCTTGGACGCGGAGCGGGCCAGGGTCCGGGCTCGGGAGGCCGACGAAGCGCTCGCCCGGGGCGAGACGTGGGGTCCACTTCACGGTGTGCCCATGACGATCAAAGAGTCTTACAACGTGGCGGGGACGCCAACCACTTATGGGCAACCCGAGATGCGCAAGAACATTGCGCCGGTGGATGCGCTCTCGGTGGAGCGCTTGAAGGGCGCGGGCGTGGTCCTCTTCGGGAAGACCAATGTTCCGCTCAACCTGGCGGACTTTCAGAGCTACAACGAAGTGTACGGCCGAACGGGAAATCCCTGGAATCTGGATCGAATTCCCGGCGGCTCTTCCGGGGGATCGGCGGCCGCTCTGGCGGCGGGCCTGACGGGCTTTGATGCGGGTTCGGATATCGGTGGCTCGATCCGAAATCCCGCGCACTATTGCGGGGTCTACGGCCACAAGCCCACATGGGGTTTGCTTCCGCCGTTGGGGCATTCGCTGCCTGGGATCGTCGCTCAATCGGATCTTTCGGTGATTGGCCCCATGGCGCGAAGCGCCGAAGATCTTGCGCTGGGGGTGAAGATCATGGCTGGCCCCGATCCCATCGAGGCGGCGGGTATGAAGGTCGATCTTCCGAAACCCCGTGCCCAGAACCTGGCTGAATATCGCGTGGCGATCTGGAAAAACCACGACCGGGCACCGGTTAGCCATGAAACTCAGATGCGAGTGGAGACCGTGGCCGAGACGATCGCGAAGGCGGGAGGCAGCGTAGACTTCGATGCACGCCCGGACTTCGACGTCGACGAGGCGCATTCGATCTACCAAACTCTGCTTTGGGCCACCATGGCTGCGCGATCCAGCGACGAAGAGTTTGCAGGCTTGGTGGCGCAGGCTTCTGGGCTCAAGCCGGGGGATCACAGCGAAGGCGCCGAAACCCTGCGCAAGCAGGTAGCGTCTCATCGCGACTATTTGATCGCCAACAACGCCCGAACCCATTTGCGTTGGAAGTGGCATGCTTTCTTCCAGAACTACGACGCACTGATCGCGCCCATCATGTCGACCCCGGCCTTTGAGCACGATCATCGACGTTTTGGCGAGCGAGAGATCGAGGTGGACGGCGAGGCCCGCCCCTATTTCGAGCAGATTTTCTGGGCCGGATTGGCGATCAATAGCTATCTGCCCTCGACGGTTTTCCCAACTGGGCCGGGCGAGGACGGACTGCCCATTGGGCTTCAGATCATCGGGCCTCAATTCGGGGATCTGACCACCATTGCCCTGGCCGGACATCTCGAGGCCGCCGGTTTCGCCTTCGTGCCGCCCCCGGGCTACTTCGGCGAATGACCGAGGGTTTGCATCGCTCGGAGCCGGGTCGCTAGGCTGGGCCCATGATGAACTCACTCTTGCGCTGGCAGGTCGGCGATATAACAATTACCCGGGTCCAGGAACTCGAAGCGCCGGGTATGCGCTTCCTGTTGCCCCAGGCCACCGTGGACAATTTGGCCGAGATTCCTTGGATCGGCCCCTACGTCGACGCGGGCGGAGACGCCGTGGGGAGCGTTCACTCCTTGATCCTCGAGGTGGGCGAGCGCTGCATCGTGGTGGATACCTGTATCGGGAACGACAAGGAACGCTTGCCCATGAAAATGTGGCATCGGCGACAGAGTCCGTTTCTTGAAGACCTCGCCGAGGCGGGTTTCCCCCCAGAGCGCGTGGATACGGTGGTCTGCACTCACCTGCATGTGGACCACGTGGGTTGGAATACTCGGCTCGTGGAGGACCGCTGGATTCCCACCTTTGTCAATGCGCGTACCCTGGTGGCGCGTCCCGAATGGGAACATTGGTCCCAGGAAGAAGACGATCACACCCAGACCGTACTCGGGGATTCGGTGCAGCCGATCTTTGATGCGGGTCTGGTCGATCTCGTGGAGGTGGACGCCCAAGTTGCGGAGGGGGTCCGGCTTGAGTCGACGCCGGGCCACACACCGGGCCACGTCGCGGTGCGGATTTCTTCCCGGGGCGAGGAGGCGGTGATCACCGGGGATTTGGTCCATCACCCGGCGCAATTTGCCCAGCCGGGTTGGGAGGACAAAGCCGATAGCGATCCGGCTCTGGCCGACCGAACCCGGCGGGATTTCATGGCCCGCTATGCGGACACCCCCACCCTGGTGATCGGTACGCATTTCGCCGGACCCACGGCCGGACGGCTGGTTCGCGATGGGGATGCCTACCGGCTCGACGCTTGACCGCTGGGGATCAGGGCCGGGCGGACACTTGCTGGGCCGCCTGGGCGAGCAGGGGAACCAGAGCACCCATGGGCTTGAATCGATCATCCTTGGTCTGGCCACGCACCCAGCGCACATAGATTTGTTCGATCACGACGGCGGTCTTGAACAGGGCGAAGGTCTCGTAGAAGGCCAGGTTTCCGAGATCGAAACCCGTGCGCTCCGCGTAGCGATCGGCCAGAGCGGCGCGATCCAGAAAGCCCGGCAACTGGCTGACTGCTTGGCCCGAGCCCCGAGGGATCGTGTCGCCTGGATCGGGCCAGTAGCCGAGCAACGTGCCCAGGTCCACCAAGGGGTCGCCCACGGTCACCATATCCCAGTCGAAGACCGCCACCAGTCGGCCGGGATCCTGGAGGTCGTACATGGCGTTGTCGAGCTTGAAGTCATTGTGGAGAACAGCCACTTGGCCCGAGTCGGGGATCCGCTCTCGCAGCCAGGCTCCGAGTTCCTCCATGGCGGGAATCTCCCGTGTCTTGGCTTTTTCCCAGCGGCCGAACCAACCCGAAACTTGGCGCTCCACGAAGCCTTCGGGCTTGCCGAGTTCGGCGAGCCCGGGCAGCGTCGCATCGACGGAGTGCAGGTCCGCCAGGGCGTCGATGAGCGACTCGCTCACCTGCCGACGAAGGGCCGGATCATCGCTCAGGGATTCGGGCCAAGCGTTCCGAATGACGTATCCGCGTCGGCGCTCCATCAGAAAGAAAACCGCGCCGATCACATCCTCGTCCTCGCACAGGTGGATCGCTCGGGGGGAGTGGGGGTAAACGGGGGCCAGGGCCGAAAGCCCCTTGAACTCCCGGCGCATGTCGTGGGAACGCGGGGCCACCGGGCCCAGGGGAGGGCGTCGCAGAACAAATTCTGAACCGCCCATGGTCAATGCGTAGGTGAGGTTTGCGTGACCGCCATGAAACTGCTCTACCTCGAGTCGACCTTGGAATTCGGGAACCTGCTCGGCCAGGTAGGCGGAGAGGCGAGTCTCGTCGAGTCTTTCGTCTTCTCGAGTGGGTGAGGCTGTATCGGCTTGCATGAATGAACTCCCGGGTGGGTTCAGGCCGGATTTTCGTGGGCACTGGCTCGGGATGGATCCGGACGAGTGCATCGCGAGTTGAGGAGTGGTTTTGGGGTGAGAGTCGACGGGAGAGAGTAGGGGGCGAATCGTAGAGCGGCCTCCCAAGGGAACCGTTCCCGGATTCAGAAGATTCAGACGATGGTCTGGCCGCCATCCACGATGAAATTCTGGCCGGTGGCGAAAGAGCCCGCCCGCGAGGCGAGGTAAACGGCGACGCCGGCGAGTTCGTCGGGTTCCCCGATTCGCCGTAGCGGTGTGGTGGAAGTGGCCGCCTTGAGGATTTCCGGATTCTCCCAGAGCGCTCGGGCGAAGTCGGTGCGAATCAGTCCGGGCGCAATCGCGTTGACCCGAACGTTGTGGGGTCCGTACTCGGCGGCGAGGTTTCGCACCAGGGCAAAATCGGCTGCCTTGGAGATGTTGTAGGCGCCGATTACGGTGCTGGCCTTGAGACCGCCGACGCTGGATACGATCATGATCGAGCCGTCCTTGCGTTCGATCATCTCGGGCACGACCATCTGGCACAGCCAGTGATTTGACTTGATGTTGGACGACATGATCTTGTCGAAGGCGCCATCGGGAATATCCATGGCGGGGCCATAATATGGATTGACCGCGGCATTGCACACCAGGACATCGATCTGTCCCCAATGCGCCCGGGTTTGATCGACCAGGGCCTGCAACTCTTCTTTGACCCCGATGTTGGCGGGAAGGGCGATGGCCTCGCCAGTGTGATCGGCGCAGCGCGCGTTGATGTCTGCCGCCACTTCCGCACACGGGTCGGGCTTCCGGCTGGAGATCACCACCCGAGCGCCGTGCTCGGCCAGAGCGGTGGCGATGGCGCGGCCAATGCCCTTGGAGGAACCGGTGATCACCGCCACCTTGTTGCTGAGGTCAAAGAGGTCGCTCTGAATGGTCAAGGAAATTTCCTCGCTTTCGGTGTGTCAATGAAGGATTGAGTCCATGCGCGGTACGAAGAGTGAAAGCTCCGAATCCCAGGTTCTTGTCTTCAGAAAATTCAAGAAAGAGGTCGACGCCAGTCACGCCTGCGCTTGAGCGGCCTAGTCGCGTTTGAGTAAGTTCGCGGGGTGCTGTTCCGGGGGGAAGAGGCTCCCCTGCCAGCGCTGCATACCGCCGATCCAGCGATCGACATCGGCGCCCTTGCGCTTCACGTACTCGGCGACTTCGGGGTGGGGGAGGATATGAAAGCGCTCCGCCGCCATGGCGTCGACGATGACCTGGGCCACGTCTTCGGGCTGAAGTACGCCGTCGCTGCTGGCCACCCCGACCTCGAGATCCATTTTCTCGGCGTCGGGACTGTTTGCCCCGATATTGGTCGCCACCGCCTGGGGGCACAGGACCGAGACTCGAATCCCCTGATGGCCGTGGGTGATGGCGATCCACTCGGCCAAGGAGACTGCGGCGTGTTTGGTGACCGCATAGTGGAGCGAGCCAAATTGCGAGAGCAGTCCCGCCGCCGATGCGGTGCTCATCAGATAACCCCCGCCGCGCTCGACCATGCGCGGAATCATCGCCCGAGCGGCGAAGACGTGGGCAAGCACATGAACCTCCCACATGCGCTGAAGATCGGCAACGGGCGCCTCCAGACCCCCCAGCGTGACGTAGCCCGCATTGGAAAAGAACAAGTCGATGGGGCCCAGGTCGGTTTCGACCCGATCCACCAAAGCGCGAATGGCTTCTTCTTCGGAGACATCGACCCCTACGCCTGTCCCGCCCACCGATTCGGCGACTGCCTTCGCGCCCGCTTCGTCCCGATCCACGACGACCAAGTGACGGGCGCCGTCGGCATGGAAACGTTCGACCAAGCCGCGACCGATTCCGCTCGCTCCGCCCGTGATGACTGCGATTCGATCGCGAATTTCCAAGATCCCATCCTCTCAGGGCGCTTTCGTCGCTACGCGGAGTTGGCGCTCGCCGGGGGACCAACGCCGGATCGTCCAGGCAATTGGCGCCCTATGCTATTTGACCGCTCGCACGATCGCCAACCGTTGACTGGAATGCAGCGAGGCCGTCCGACGGGGTCTCAGCGTGCCTTCACAAAATCAACAATGATCTGGGACAAAGCATCGGCCCGTCCCTCTTGGACAAAGTGCCCGCCACCCTGGATTGTTTGATGGGGCTGACCCGCTGCACCCGGGATGCGCTCCTGAAACACGACATCCCCTCCCCGGGAAACCGGGTCGTTGTCGACGAAGGCCGTGAGAAAAGGCTTTTCCCATTTTTCAAAAACCGCCCACGCCTGCCGATTGGCTTCCTCGGAGGGATCGCCGGGGAGCGAGGGCACGTGGCTCGGCATGGCCCTTGGCCCCATCTTGTACTGGGGATCCGGAAAGGGGGCATCGTAAGCCGCAGTCTCTTCGGGGGTCGCTGTTCGCCCGTCCAGCGTCCCCGTCACCGCGAGCCCAACGGGAAGGTCCTCGGTCTCCCAACACCATTTCTGCCAGTACGCAAAGGCAACGGGAAAGGGCGCTCCCTCGGTGTTGGAAAGAGCGGCCATAACTTCGGGCAAGGTGGGAGTGGGCCCTTCTTTTCGAAAACTTCGGACCTGCTCCACGATCGCGTCGGGTAGGGGGCCCGGTACGGGCAGGCCGGTATTCGCAATCACCACGCGATCGAATCGGTCCGGGTTTTCCGCCACCATGCGCAGGCCGATTAGGCCCCCCCAATCCTGACCGAAAAAGGTCGCGCCCTTCACATCGTTGGCGACCAGCCAGGCGTTCAACCAATCGACCTGGCGTTGGTAGGAGTAGTCTTCACGCCGGGCGGGTTTGTCCGAGCGCCCATAGCCCACGAGGTCAGGCGCGAGAACCCGCAGCCCAGCCCCGGTCAGCAGCGGAATCATGTGGCGGTAGAGGTAGCTCCAGGTCGGCTGACCGTGCATGCAGAGCACCGCCGGGGCGTCGGCGTCGCCCTCGTCCACGTGGTGGATGCGAAGTCGGCCGCCTTCGCCATCCGGGACCTCGGTGTACACCGGTGCGAAGGGGTAGCCCGGGAGATTTTCGAATCGCGAGTCGGCGGTGCGGAGGACGTCCATGGCTGAGTCTCCTTTTTTTGGGTTGTGGGTTGTGGGGAGAGGGGGAGGGGGAGGGACATGGAGAGGGAGAGGGAGCGAGGCGGGTTCGCCGCCAAGAATCTTATGGCATAGTAGATGTCAATAAAAGAATGTCAATTCGACGGTTCCACGAACGAAGCGTGCCCTCTTCGCCGACGGTCCCGCCTCGAGTGGGGTCGCACTGGCTCGTTGAACCCGAGAGGCACTTCGCCTATCCAGTTGCCCTACCCACTCCCCCTATTCCTACCCACTCCCCCTATTCCTACCCACTCCCCCTATAACGAGGAATACCCAAATGTCCCCCACCCCCGAAGTCGCTCAGTTCCACGTCATCAACGGTATCGGTATCCTGAGTCTCGACTCTCCCCCGGTCAACGCCCTTTCGGCCGCGGTTCGCACCGGCTTGCTTGGGGGTATGCAGCAGGCGGCGGCCGATGAGGCCGTACGCGCCGTGGTGCTGATCTGTCGTGGCCGAACCTTTATCGCCGGGGCGGATATCACCGAATTCGGTGGCAAGCCCAAGGGCCCGGGGCTTGGCGAGGTTCAGGATGCGATCGAGAACTTGGACAAGCCCGTGGTCGCTGCAATTCACGGTACTGCCCTGGGCGGTGGCCTCGAGGTCGCACTCTGTTGTCACTATCGCGTGGCCCTGGAATCCGCTCGCTGTGGGCTTCCGGAAGTGAATCTAGGACTTCTGCCCGGAGCCGGCGGAACCCAGCGATTGCCCCGATTGGTGGGGGTGGAAAGAGCTCTCGAAATGATGACCAGCGGTCGGCATGTACCGGCCCCGGAGTGCCTCGAACTGGGCCTGGTGGATGCACTGGCCCCGGAAGGCGAACTCGAGTCGGGGGCCATCGCCTTCGCCGAGCGAGTCGTCGCCGAAGGTCGCCCCCTGCGAAAGGTGCGCGAAATCGATGGGAAACTCGAAGCCGCTCGCGGACGCCCGGAGATCTTCGAGGAATTCCGGGCGAGCATTGCTCGGCGCACTCGGGGCTTCCTGGCCCCCGAGTACAACGTACGTTGCATCGAGGCCGCAGTGGAGCAGGACTTCGCCGGCGGCATGGCGGTGGAACAACGGCTTTTCCGCGAACTCCTCACCGGTCCCCAATCCCTCGCCCAGCGGCATGTCTTCTTCGCCGAGCGCGAAATCTGGAAGATTCCGGACGTTCCCCGGGACACCCCCAAAATCGACATCCAAAAGGTGGGCATCATCGGCGCCGGCACCATGGGCGGCGGAATCGCGATGAACTTCGCGAATATCGGAATCCCGGTCTCCCTGGTGGAGACCAGCCGGGAAGCGCTGGACCGCGGTCTGGCGGTGATCCGGGCGAACTACGAACGCACCGCCAGTCGGGGCCGCCTCTCGGCCGAGGATGTCGAGACCCGGACGGGCCTGATCTCGGGCAGCCTTGCGATGGAGGACCTGGCCGAGGCGGACCTGGTCATTGAAGCGGTTTTCGAAAGCATGCCGCTCAAGAAGGAAATCTTTGCGCGCCTGGATGCCATCGCCAAGCCCGGGGCCATCCTGGCGAGCAATACCTCGGCACTGGACGTCAACGAAATCGCGGCCGCCACCGCCCGCCCCGAGTCGGTGATCGGGCTGCATTTCTTTAGCCCCGCCAACGTCATGAAACTGGTGGAGGTGGTGCGCGGAGACGCGACCTCGGATGCGGTCATCGCCACCTCCATGGCGGTCTCCAAGCGCATCGGAAAAAACGCGGCGCTGGTGGGGGTCTGCCCCGGATTCGTGGGCAATCGGATCCTGAGTGCGCGCCAGATCCAGGCCAACCGGCTGATTCTCGAGGGCGCGATGCCCTGGGATGTCGATCGCGTGCTCTTCGATTTTGGTTTGCCCATGGGCCCCTTTGCGATGAGCGACCTCGCCGGCCTCGATATCGGATGGAACAAGAAAACTTCAAAGGGCGAGACCGTGCGCGACGTGCTCTGCGAGATGGACCGCCGGGGGCAGAAAACGGGCGCGGGCTTCTACGATTACGACGAGCGCCGAAACGCGACGCCTTCGCCCATCGTGGAGAAAATTATCCAGGACTTCGCCACGCGAGATGGGCGTAAGACTCGAAATTTCTCCGACGATGAAATTCTGGCTCGCTGTGTCTATCCCATGATCAACGAAGGCGTGAAGATTCTCGCCGAAGGCAAAGCGATTCGCGCTTCGGATATCGATGTGATCTGGATCAGTGGTTACGGCTGGCCCGTCTATCGCGGCGGCCCGATGTTCTACGCCGAGCAGGTGGGTCTGGGCTCGGTGCTCAGTCGCCTCCAGGATCTCGCCAAGGAGTACGGCGACGCTTTCGCACCCGCGCCTCTCCTCGAAGAAATGGTCGCCGAGGGACAGAGCTTTCGGGACCGGGGTTTTTGAGTCACGCGGCCTCTATGATTTCAATCGAGAGAGCTTCTCAATATGAGGGAGTAAGACAGGAGCAAACCCGACATGAGCCAATCCGACATGAGCCAATACGACCCTTTTGAGCGAGGCCCGCACCCGGTGGGCGTACGGACCGGCGAATGGACGGATGCCAGCCGGGATCGGACGCTCCCCGTGGAGATCTGGTATCCGGCCAGCGAAGCCCATCGCGGCGAAGATCTCGACGAGGCGCGGTGCGACCGGTATAAGCCCATGCCGATGGCGCCCGAGGTTTTTCAATCCGCCGTTCGGGACGGCGAGGCCCAAACCGGTGCCCGGCCCTTGATCGTCTTTTCTCACGGCTTCGGGGGCGAGCGGCGTCAGACCACCCACCTATGCACCCATTGGGCGAGCCATGGCTACGCGGTGGTGGCCATGGACCATGTGGGCAACACCGCTCTGGACATGATGCAGGCGGCCGCGGCCGGAGGGGCGGCGACACCCGCCCGCCAGATCGCCCAGTTCATCGTCGATCGTCCCGCCGATGCGTCGTTCGTGATCGACCGCGCTCTGGCCGGCGAATCGGGCCTCGAGATCGACGCCGAGCGCATTGGGATCTCCGGGCACAGCTTCGGGGGCTGGACGACTTTGGCCACCACCGCCCGGGACAATCGGATTCGCGCAGCGCTCCCTTTGGCGCCGGCGGGGGGACAAACGCCGCTCACGCCTCCGGGGTTTGCCAACGACATGGCCGATGCCCTGGCGTTGACTTGGGAACGCCCGGTGGAGACCCTTTACTTGGTGGCCGAGTTCGACACATTGCTGCCCCTGGACGGGATGCGCGATCTGCACAGTCGAACCCCAAAACCTCGACGGGGGGTCAATTTGTTGAACGCCGACCACTTTCACTTTTGCGATCGCGTCGAGCAGACCCATGATCTCTTCAAGACCTTGGGGCCCATGATGGTGGGCTCGGTGGAGGGCGCGCCCGACATGACAGAAGTTCTTGCGGGCATGAAGGCGAGCGCGGAACTCTGCCCAGGCGAGCACGCCTATGCGCTCCTTCAGGGGCTTGGGCTGGCGCACATGGATGCCTGCCTGAAAGACGATGCCGACGCCCGAGCATTCATGGCTCAAGACCTAGTCGGTGTCATGGCGGATCGAGGGGTTGCCGTCGAGATGCTCTAGGCCGAATTCCAGGGCGAGTCCCCAGGAATCTGGCTTACAACAGGGCTTCGATGAGATACGGGCCGGAGCTTTGGCTTCGGAGCTCGAGCGCGTTTCGGAGATCTTCGCAGCCCGCGACCTGGCAGGCGGGGACGCCCATTCCCTCGGCGAGCCGGGTCCACTCGAGATGCGGGCCGCTGAGTTCCGTCAACCCGAGGGCCACCGGGCCCGGTGGGGTGGAACTCGATCGGCCCAATTCGGCCTGGAGGATACGGTAGGCGCGGTTGGCGCAGACGATCACAGTGACGTCGAGCGCCTCCCGGGCCAGGGTCCATAGGCCTTGCAGGGTGTACATCCCCGAGCCATCGGCCTGCAGCGCGACGACCCGGCGCTGGGGCGCTGCGATGGCCGCTCCCACCGCGTTGGGGATCCCTTGGCCAATGGCTCCGCCGGTGAGGTTGAGAACATCGTGGGGTGCGGCGGCCCGGCCATGAACCCCCCAGCCCAGCCCTGAGGTCGCTGCTTCGTTGATCAGAATCGCGTTTTCAGGCAACCAACGCGCCAAGGTCAGTCCGAGGCTCATCGCATCGAGATCGCCGTTGGGGGCCGGGGGCAGGGGGATCTCGGCAGCGGGCACGTACGCATCGGCCCCAAGGGCATCGGCCAGAGCGACGAGCCCCGGCGCGGAATCCGATCCGAGCCCCGACAGCACTTCACTGGGGCAATCGTCGGGTGCGAGGGTGCTCTTCGCCATGTGCCTGTAACCAAAGAAGGCGACGGGAGGGCGTGTGCCGGCAATCACCAGGGTTTTGAGATCCGAAAGCGCTTCCGCGGCTTGTTCGGGGAAATAGGGGAGGCCCGCAAATGCCGGGACGCCTCGTCCCTCGCGAAGCCGGGGCAAGAACGTATCGACGACGACGCGGCTACCCAGCTTCGCCGCGATGCGCGCGGCGGCCTCGAGGCTCTCGCGTCCGAGCACTCCACCCAGCAGGAGTCCTCCGCGATCCCCCGCGCGCTCGAGCTGCTCTGCGGCGCGAGCCACGGCGGCGTGGTCCGGAGAAAAGCGGATGTTCTGGGGAGGAGCGTGGGGCTTGTCGTCCACAGGCGTCCATGCCGCGTCCTGGGCCACAATGAGCGAGGCGACTCCCGACGGCGGGCCCTTTGCTCCGGCGATGGCCGTCGTCATGTCGTGGCTCAATTTTTGGGCATCGTCGGTGCGAAGAACGAGTTTGGAAACCGGGGCCGCCAGCGACTCGATATCCGATGTCAGCGGCGCGTCGGCGGCGAGATGCCACGTGGCATGGTCGCCAATCAAATTTACGACGGGTGTTCCCGCCCGCCGGGCATTGTGGAGATTGGCGATTCCGTTGGCGAAGCCCGGCCCGAGGTGCAGCAGGGTCAGGGCGGGCTTCCCGGCGATGCGCCCATAGCCGTCTGCGGCCCCGGTGGCGACCCCTTCAAAAAGGCAGAGCACTGCCCGGATGCCCGTGACTTCGTCGAGTGCCGTGACCCATTCCATTTCGGTGGTGCCGGGGTTGGCGAAGCAAACCTCCACACCAGCGGCTTCGGCGGCTCTCAGCGCGAGTCGTGCTCCATTGCAATTCATCGTTGGCTCCTGATTGAGTTCCATTCGGACCGCGGCGACTCAGATCGAGGGGGTGGGGCGGGAGGGGGTGGGGCGGCTACTCGAGGACAACGTCCGGATTTCCGATATGGCGGGCCACCAGATTCCAGAACCCCACCCGGCCCAGGCCGAGACGAGTCAGATCGTCGCGTGCGTAGCGGGCGGCGGCGGGAGAGATCGGTTTGGGGTCGCGCACCTTCATGTGAACCTCGGCGACGCGCTCCATCGCGACGAAACTGCCTACGGCCTCATCGACCCGCGCGGCGACGCTGAGCAGTCCGTGATTTCGGAGCACGATCGCACGCTTGTCGCCGAGCGCATCGGCAATTCTTCTGCCGCCATCGGTGTCCTGAATCTGGACTTCTTCGTCATCAAAGAGGGCATGATCTTCGAAGAAAAGGCAGGACTCCTGGGAGATGGGCTCGATGGGCCGTACCTCGGCTGAAAATGGGGTCCCCCAGCCAGTATGGACATGAGCGGCACTCGCGGCATCGGGCCGGGCCTTGAGGATCGGGTGGTGGATGAAATAGGCGGCGCGATTGATGGTGCCTTCGCCTGCGCGCAGTTTTCCATCGGGACCCACGAGTACGAGGTCGGACACACGCGCTTCGTGATAGGAAACCCCGTAACGGAGCATCCAGAATGAGTCGGTTCGTTCGGGATCGCGTCCGCTGATATGCCCGTCTCCCAGATCGCCCCAATTCTGGGCAGCGAAAATGCGATAGCCCAGCGCGACCTCGACCTTCCGGGCATGGCGAATTTCGTCGACGGTTTCCGGGTCGCTCCCCAAGGTGGGATAGCCGAGTTCATTCATGGCGGGCACGGCGGGGCTCACGGGCATGGCGGGGCTCACTGGGTGGGTACGCATCCGGTCGGGGTAACGAATTGATCCGCCCTGCTATTGTGACAGAGCATCAAAATCTGGCTCGATGACGGAAGCCGATGAAAGCTATCGCAAAAGGCCGGCGGATGGGTGGAGTATAAGAGTGGCGAAAATTGAATCGGAAGCAACTTCACTCCAAGAGCGCGAGGGACAATCCGAAGGAACATCGTTTACCGCGATGCGGGATAGCACCCGCGAAGACTACCAGATCATTGCGCGATACGACGCCGAGTTTTTCGCGGGACTGGCCGACCGGATCCTCTCGCATCTGCGCCTTTTGGGAGGAACCACCGGAGGCTATGCGGTAGACCGTTTGACCCATAGCCTGCAGACGGCAACCCGGGCGCGAAGAGATGGTCGAGACGACGAATACGTTGTCTGCGCCCTGATCCACGACATAGGCGACATTCTTGCGCCGGCCAACCATTCTGAATTCGCCGCGACTTTACTCGAGCCCTTCGTGAGCGAACGCAATCGCTGGATCGTTGAACAGCACGGAGTTTTTCAAGGCTACTATTTTTTCCACCATCTGGAGGGAGATCGGAATATGCGGGAGCAGTTCCGAGACCATGCATGGTTCGGCGACTGCGCGGAGTTTTGCGAAAAGTACGATCAAAACAGCTTCGACCCCGGGTACCCAACCGAGCCTTTGGAGAGTTTTGAACCCGCAGTTCGCGCCGTCTTCAAGAGGGCCCGAAGAACGATCTATTCGGCCAAGGGTGAGTCGAAAATCAACGAGTAGCCGCGGATGCCGCTGGATGGCTGCAGCTGGGTGGCGCTCGATCTAGTTTGATCGCTGCTGCTGAGCGCGAGCGCTGCGTCGGGCGAACCAAGCCACCAAAGGCGGAAAGAGCCGCTTGACCCAATATCCGGCCCAGGCCTCGGGCGAGATGGGGGCCACCCCGCGGTTCTTGTGAATGGCCTTGAGGATTCCTTGAGCGACTCGCTCGGGGGAGTAGTTGCGGCGCTCGAAGGCGCGGATGCCTTGTTCGCGGAGTTCGGGGTCTTCGTTGAGGCCATACATCCGGCTGGTGCGCACGATGGCCGTGTTGATCACTCCGGGGCAGACGGCGGTGACCCCGATGCCGTGGAGCGACAATTCGGCGCGAAGAGACTCGGAGAACCCCAGCACCCCGAACTTGGTGGTCCCGTAGGCGGTCATGCCCGGTGCCTGGCAGTAGCCCGCCATGGACGCGATATTGACGATATGGCCCCCTTGGTCCGCCTCGATCATGCCCGGAAGAAAGGCGTGACAGCCGTGGACCACTCCGCTGATGTTGATGCCCAGAATCTGCGTCCAGGCTTCGAGGGGAACATCGACAAAGAGGCCGGCCACGCCGATGCCCGCGTTGTTGACCACGATATCCACCCGACCGAATGCACTTCGCGTGCCTTCGGCGAAGGCTTGCATTTCGCTGGCGTTCGCCACATCGACGACTTGGCTAAAAGTTTCTTGGCCCTTGGCCTTGATGCGGTCGGCGGTCTCCCCGAGTCCGGCTTCGTCGATATCGCAGATCGCCACGTTGGCCCCGCGCTCGGCCAGGGCGAGGGCGGTGGCACGCCCGATTCCGCTTCCAGCACCGGTGACGACTCCGACCTTGCCCGCGAGCGTATGCGTGTCCATCGCTGGACTCTATCCCATCGCCGAAGCTTGAACCGCTCTTCGGGGTTTGGCCTGAAGCGCGCTCAGAGCTAGCTTCAGGCGAACAGCCCACGGAGTGACGGGGAAGATTGGTTCCTCGACGCTTTGGGCAGATGTACGATCCGGTGCGCGGGGATGCGGTGGGTCGCCTGGGTCCGTGATGAGGAGCAGCTTCGTGAATCGAGCAGTCGTGACAGGAACGGGGCTCTGGACACCGAGCGAGGGGATCACCAACGCCGAATTGGTGGCCTCGCTCTCCCAGGCCGTCGAAGTGTGGAACGCCGAGCGGGCCGAGCCCATCGAGCGCGGAGAGATCGAGGAGCGCGATGCCCCCAACGAGCGCTTCATCGTTCGCGCTTCGGGGGTCCACCACCGCTATGTGATCGACAAGAAGGGCGTACTCGACCCCGAGCGATTGCGTCCCCATCTCCCTCTACGCGGCGAGGACGAAGACTCCATTCAATGCGAAATTTCCCTCGTGGCGATTCGCGAGGCCCTGGCCCAGGCCGGCCGAGCCCCCGAAGATGTGGACGGGGTGATTGTGGCCTGTTCGAATCTTCAACGCGCCTACCCCGCGGTGGCTGTAGAGGTCCAAGGTGCGCTGGGGGCGGGGGGCTGGGCGTACGATATGAACGTCGCCTGCTCGTCGGCGACCTTCGGCGTCCAGGCCGCTGTGGACGCGGTGCGCGGCGGTTCGGCGCGCTGTGTGGTGGTGGTAAGCCCGGAGATCACATCGGCCCACAACAATTTCGAATTGCGTGACTACCATTTCATTTTTGGGGACGCCTGCACGGCTGTGATCATCGAAGCCGACGACGAAGATTCACCGCGAGCGGGTTGGGAGGTGGTCGGAACCCGGCTGCAGACCCTTTACTCGAACAATATCCGCAACGATTTCGGCTTTATGAATCGTTCGGAGGATGGCGAGCGAGACGCGCACGAACTCGTCTTTCGCCAGCAGGGAAGAAAGGTCTTCAAGGAAGTTTGTCCCATGGTGGCCAAGCACATCGAAGACCACCTGGCCGACGAGGGACGGAGTGCCGAGGACCTCGATCGAATGTGGCTCCACCAGGCGAATCTTGGCATGAACCTGCTCATCTCCAAAAAAGTTCTTGGCCGCGAGGCCAGCGCGTCCGAAGCTCCCGTGATTCTCGACGAATACGCGAATACGAGCAGCGCGGGATCGGTGATCGCGTTTCACAAGTACAAGGACGACCTCGGCCCCGGCGCCTTCGGGGTGCTCTGTTCGTTTGGCGCGGGTTATTCCATCGGCAGCGTTTTACTGACTCGCCGTTGAGGGCAAGGCGAAGGAATGACCTGGCTGGGGAGGCGAATCATTGAGGGATAGAAGTCTTGAAATCGAGGGTCTTCGCCATCTCGAAATCGACGCGAACGGATTGAAATTTCACGTGGCGGAATGCGGCGCCGGCGACCGCCTGGCGCTCTGTCTCCACGGATTTCCCGAGTACTGGATTTCTTGGCGGCATCAGATGCCGGTGCTGGCCGCAATGGGCTGGCGGGTTTGGGCACCGGATTTGCGCGGGTATGGAGAGAGCGAGAAACCCCGCGCGCTGGGCGATTACGCCATCGAGATTCTGATGGAGGATGTCGCCGGGTTGATCGATGCTTCCGGGGCGAAGGAAGTCCTTTTGGTCGCCCACGATTGGGGGGGGATCATTGCCTGGTATTTCGCGCTGCGAAAAATTCGTCCCCTGAGCGGGCTGGTGGTGATGAACCTTCCTCATCCGGGGGCCTCCGCTCGGGTTTTCCGCCAGCCTCAACAACTGTTGAAGTCCTGGTACGCATTCTTCTTCCAACTGCCTATTTTGCCTGAGAAAATTATCGGGGCTCGGGATGCGAGCGTAGTGGCGCGGGGATTCGTCGAAATGGCCTGTCACCCCGAGCGTTTTCCCGAAGAAATTCTTGACCTCTACCGCCAGGCCGCTCTGCGACCCGGCGCGCTGACAGGAATGGTCAACTACTACCGGGCTTTTCTTCGCGGGGGAGGTCAGCGCCGCCAGCACGCCTTGGGCTATCCGGTTCTGGATGTGCGAACGCTCTTTCTATGGGGCGAGCAGGATCGCGCATTGAGTCGAGCAACCAGCGAGGGCACCGAACCGTTCGTGCGCGATTTGACCCAGCGCTATTTGCCGAACGCTTCGCATTGGGTCCAGCAGGATGAGCCCGAAATCGTCAACGCGCTGCTCAGCGCGTGGTTGCGCGGCGATCCGGTTCCCCGGGTAGACGGCGGCATCTGAACGGGCTCGAAGCTTTCTTGGGAAGCCGGTGTTGGGCTCGATGCGCCCCGGGGATTCTCGGGACTCAGGGCGCCGGGGTGCGAAGGTCCAGACCGAAACACGCCTCAAACTCTGCGTAGTACTCTTCGTCGGTTTTGCAGGCACCGAGCCGGATCCAGGCTTCGTCGCTGATCGCGGCTCGTCCCGTGCAAAGTTCTACCCCGCCCCATGCGCAGGGGTAGCGGAGCTTTGGATTCGGGTCTTGCAGGGCACCGTGGATGACCCTGGCGACTTCTTCCGCGGGGGTATTGGCCATGATCCCCCGGGCGTAGAACTGGAGCATCCGGCGGTAGGCGTCGGCATAGGCGGTGGGCTCGGGGTGGCCCATGTTCTTGGGAAGTATGGCGGTGCGGGTTACGCCGGGTTCGATGATGGAAACCCGGACTCCGAAAGGCGCCCCCTCCTGGGCCAGGTTTTCGCTCATCGCTTCGACGGCCCACTTCGACGCGGAGTAGACCACTTGACCAATCGCCGCGATTCGCCCGGCCACGGAACTGATATTGACGATGTGTCCCGCTCCTTGCTCGCGCATCTTGGGCAAGACCGCCTGGGTACAGCGAATGATCCCCCAGAAATTGGTTTCGAAAACCGCTTTGCCGACCTCGATATCCACGTCCTCGACCGCAGCATTCAGCGCGATACCGGCATTGTTGATGAGGATGTCGACGGGCCCGGCGCTGGATTCGATCTTGGAGACCGCATCGCTCACCGAGGCACCGTCATTGACATCCAGAGCGATGACTCGGGGCTCGGCGCCTACGGCCGCGGCGCCCTCGAGGAGTTTGGTCGCCTTGCTGACGTCCCGCATCGCCGCGAAGACCTCGTAGCCCTGGGCGGCCAGGAGAATCGCCGTTGCCCTTCCGATCCCCGAGTTGGAACCCGTAATCAGTACCCGTTGCATGGCTTCGATACCCCCTTGAGGTTGGATTTTCGCGTTCCGGTGCCCTTGTTTGGCTCGTGGTGGGCAGCGTACCCCTGGACTCGAAATAAGTCAGCCCGCTCGAGGTCGAGCGAGCGAGTTTGCTGCCCTCGACTGGACGCCGGGGAGCGCCTGCGCTTGGCTATCCCCATGCCTGTCCGAACCCCCACCCGGCTCAGTGACGCGAATCGCGCCGAGTACTGGGAATTTGGCTATCTGCGGGTGCCCGGGCTCTTGAGCCCGCATGCCGTGGCCGGCTTGGAGGCCCGTTTCCTGGAGATCGCCTCGGGCTCGGTCCCGATTCCCGAGTCCATGATCATCATGAAGGATGTCATGGTTGTCAAAGGGGCCATCGAGGCGCGGAGCGCGGTCCGCGGGGTGAACAAGATTCTGAGTTTCGAGAACGATCCCTCGCTCTTCGCCTATGCGCTCGACGCCGGATTGCTCGGCGTCGTACGGGCTCTGGTGGGGCACGAATTGCAGACGATCTCTACGAACGTTTTCAACAAACCGCCCGAGATCGATGGGCGACATCCCCTCCATCAGGATCTTCGTTATTTCGCTCTGAGACCGGTGGACTCGATCGTGGGTACATGGACGGCAATCTCGCCGGTTAGCCGTGATAACGGCTGTCTGGCGGTGATCCCCGGGAGTCATAGAGAGGGCCTGCTCGTGCACGGGCGGCCCGATTGGGAGTTTGTAAACCGCGGGTTTCATGCCGCCGAAGGGGTGGATGTCGGGCGGCGGGTTCATATCGAAATGGCCCCGGGCGACACGCTGTTCATGCATCCGCTCCTTGTCCATGGGAGCGGGCGCAATCGGACCCAGGAGTGCCGCCGTGCGATTTCTGCCCACTACGCGTCGCGAAGTTGTGAGCGGCCGCCGGGCACGCCCAAACGAGCGCCGGTGGTTCGCGCGATTCCCGATGGGCCCCTCTGAGCCCATTCAGCGCTTGGCGTTGCGCCGGGCCTGGAGGTTTTCCAGATAGCGGCTTGCGGATGTCCGACCTTCGGGGTCGCGCAGCCCGGCGAGAAGTCCGTCGGCGTCGGACCAGGCTCTTGTGAGCCCGAGCATTTCGTTGGTGACCGCGTTGGTGTGGCGCTTGGTGGAGAGCAGGGCGAGTTTCGGTTTCTCGGCCAACGCCACAGCGAGACTCTCCACCGCGTCGTCGAGGGCTTCGGCATCGACAACGCGATTTACGAAACCGGCCGCTCGCGCTTCATCCGCGCCAAAGGGACGGCAAGTCATCACCAACTCCTTGGTGAGGGCAGGACCGATTTCGCGAACGAGGCGGGGAATCCCACCCCACGCCAAGGGAATCCCCAGATCGATCTCGGGTATGGAAAAGCGCACATCGCTGGCGGCGATCCGCAAGTCGCACGCCGCCGCCAAGACGAGTCCGCCCCCAACGCAGTGGCCCTGAATTCGGGCGATGGTGACGGCGTTCATGTTTTCCACGGCGTCGGCCATGATTCGTCCTAGGTCGGCGTCGTGGCGCAGGTCCTGAACGCCATTCGGGTCGGGTTCGCCAAAACGGCTCACGTCGGCTCCCGCCGAGAAGGCCCGCCCCTCACCCGAAACCACCACGACCTTGAGGTTCGGATGGGTGTCAAAGAAACGGGCGGCCTCGGAGATTTCTTGCAGGGTGTCGGAACCCAGGGGGTTGAGACGGGTTGACTGGGTCAATGTCAGGCGGCCCCGGTCGCCGTCGACGTTCGCCTCCAGGGTCTCAAATTTTCGAATCGCCATCCAGTCTTCTCCTTGGCCCACCGAAAAAAGGGGCCGTCCTCGACATCGTGAGCGTAGAGTCTACCCAGGGATCGGCAACGCGGGCCCGAAAAAGCGGTCTGGATGGCGGCTGAGTCCGGGGCCGACATTTGTGCAAAGGGCAAAAGTTGCATCGGTTGGGGCATACTCCCGGCTGCATCCCAATGCCGCGACGGTGCTCTTCGAACTTCTGATGGAAGGACTCATTTGTGCCGATGGAAAAAGGTCGGGGCTGATGAGGAAGGCCGGGGCGCTTCGGGGAGCAACGGGCTCGGTGCTGGGGTTTG
>DUCH01000383.1 GCA_012959865.1 Myxococcales bacterium
CAGTGGATTCCCGCCAAAGCCGGAAGCGAAGCGGGGATTGCTTTTGCCTTGGCCAATGCCGTGATGGCAGCCAAAGGCGCGCCCGAAGGGGCTGACGCAGCCGGAATCCGGCGCTTCCTCTCGGGCGCCAATTTGACGCGGGCCGCGAAGGATGCAGATATTTCGCCGAGCGAGCTTGCGGCGGTCGCCGAGGCTTTGCTTCACGCCAAGAACCCGCTGATCCTTCCTCCGGGTGTCGCGTATACCGGCTCGCGGGCAACCTCGACTGTGGCTGCGGTGATGCTGACCAATGCGCTATTGGGCGCAGTGGGAACTTCGGTCGCCATACCGCCGCCGGCCGCAGGTCCCGCGCCGGCGGGCCTCGCCGAACTCAAAGCCCTGGTCGCCGCGATGAAGGCGGGCAAGGTCGACGTATTGCTCATCCACGACAGCAACCCCGTCTACTCGCTCCCCGCAGAACTTGGTTTTGCCGAAGCGCTGAAGAGCGTGGGTACGGTGGTTTCCTTTGCTTCGCTTCGGGACGAAACTGCCGAGTCCTCGGGCATAGTGATGCCTGACCACACGCCGATGGAATCGTGGGGAGACAGTGCACCCCGCCCGGGCATTCGATCGATCGTTCAACCGACGGTCCGTCCCCTGCTCGACACCCGGGCGCTGGGGGACACCCTGCTCGAATTGGGTCGCAGCCTCGGGGGTGCGATGCCCGAAGGCTCGTTCAGGAACGTTGTCGAGAGCAACTGGTCGGACGTGAATTGGCGCCAGGCCCTGGCGCGGGGCGGCGTATTTACCGAAACCGAGATCGCTCCCGTTGGAATTTCGGGAAATTTTTCGGGCCTGGGCTACAAGGCGCCGAGCCTCGCGGGCAAGGGCGAATTTACGCTGATCGCGTTCCCCCACCATTTTCTGGCGGACGGTCGAGGGGCCGCGTTGCCCTGGTTGCAGGAAATTCCCGACCCCGTTACGAAGCTGCAGTGGAACTCCTGGGTGGAGATGAGCTTTGGGACCGCCGAGAAACTCGACGTCGGATTCGGAGACGTCGTGCAGGTCGCCACGGCGGCCGGAAGTCTTGAGGCTTCGGTTTTTCCTCGCGGCGGCATTCGCGACGACACCATTGCAATTCCCATTGGGCAGGGCCATAGCGTCGGTCGCTATGCCTCGATGGAAGGCGAAGGCGAGCACGGCGGCTGGATCAAGGGGCCCATTGGAGCCGAGGGTCAGCCCGGTGTTGCCCGAGGTGCCAATGTCATGGCTGTTCTGCCAGCCGCCCAGGATGAATTGGGCGGGCGCGTCTGGCTGGGCGCTCGGGCGGGAGTGACAAAAACCGGACGCTTCCGCCGGTTGGCGCTTAGCCAGTGGACGGACAATCAACGGGGCCGTGAGCTTGCCCAGTCTGCTTCGCTGGCCCAACTCGCGGGGCATGGCGACGGTCACGGTGGGGGCCACGGAGCCCATCACGATGAGCCGCCGCATACCTTCACCGCCGCGTACGATGCAGACCCCGATCAGCCCTATCGCTGGGGAATGGTTATCGACAATGACCGTTGCAACGGCTGCAGCGCTTGCGTGGCGGCCTGCTATGTCGAGAACAATATTCCCGTTGTCGGCGAGACCCAGGCGATCCAGCATCGCGATATGGCCTGGATTCGTATTGAGCGATATGTGGGCGATGGTGATCTTGAGGGCGGCGCGGCTCGTCGCCCGGTTCCGAATCGAGAGAAGCTCGGCGAACTCGATGTTCGTTACATCCCCATGCCCTGCCAGCAGTGTGGCGCTGCGCCCTGCGAGTCCGTTTGTCCGACCTTGGCGACATATCACAACAAGGAAGGTCTTAACGGCATGGTGTACAACCGCTGTGCCGGCACGCGCTACTGCGCGAACAACTGTGTCTACAAGGTCCGTCGCTTCAACTACTTCGACTACGGGAACGAGAACTTCCCCGGGTTGCTGGGGCTGATGCTCAACCCCGATGTGACGGTTCGCCAGCAGGGTGTCATGGAGAAGTGCAGTTTCTGTGTTCAGCGAATCGAAGGGGCTCGGCAGCCTGCCAAGGACGAGGGTCGGGATATCCGAGATGGGGAAGTGCAGACGGCCTGCCAGCAGGCCTGTCCCACCCATGCGATCAGCTTTGGCAACTTGCGGGACAAGGCCAGCAAAGTTGTCGCGGCGGCTGACCATCCCGAGCGCTCCTACCACCTCCTGCAAGAACTGAATACCCGGTCCGCAATTACCTACCTGGCGCAAGTGACGCGCGATGAAAATGAGGGCAACCACTGATGGCGCCTCCCGCTACCGCCGTGGCAGACAGCCTCGCATCGCCGGACCGGCCGCGCGATTCGAGGGCGAATATCGACATCATGGCACCCACGAAGGGTGTTCAGTGGCCCTATTTTCTGGCCCTGGGTGCCGCGGTTCTGGGTGTTCTGCAGGCTTTGATCGTTCTGCTCTACCAGACGTATGTGGGCCTTGGAGTTGCGGGTTACCAGCAACCCGTTTTTTGGGGCGTCTATATTGTCACTTTTGTTTTCTGGATTGGTATCGGCCACGCGGGCACATTGATCTCGGCGATCCTCTTCCTGTTCCGAGCCAGGTGGCGGAACGCAGTCAATCGCGGCGCTGAGGCATTGACGGTTTTTGCGGTGATCACCGCAGCGCTCTTTCCGATTCTGCACCTTGGACGGATCTGGAAACTGTACTTCCTGATTCCCTACCCCAATCAGCGCGCGCTTTGGGTGAATTTCAAGAGCCCACTCCTGTGGGACGTTTTCGCGATCAGCACCTACGCCTCAATTTCAATCGTCTTTTTCTATGTCGGGCTGATCCCCGATATCGCCATCGCCCGGGACCGGGCTACGGGTGTCAAAAAGGCGATTTATACCGTTCTGGCTCTGGGCTGGCAGGGGACGGGTCCGCAGTGGAAGGCCCATAGTCGGTCGGTGCTCCACCTCTCGGGTTTGGCGACGCCTCTGGTTCTCTCGGTTCACTCGATAGTTTCGTGGGACTTTGCCATGTCCATCGTGCCCGGATGGCATGCAACGATTTTCGCCCCGTACTTCGTGGCCGGCGCGGTATTTGGCGGTTTCGCGATGGTGGTGAACATCATGATCCCCGTCCGCCGCATCTTCGGCCTCGAACGTTATTTAACGAACTACCACTTCGAGAACATGTCGCGGTTCATCCTGCTCACGTCGACGATTTGCGGATATGCGTACGCGGCGGAGTATTTCATCGCGTGGTACAGCGGGGTGGAATTTGAGCAGACCTCCTTCTGGCTAAGGGCATTCGGACCCTATTGGATTTCGACTTGGTGCATGATCACCTTCAATGTGATTTTTCCACAGCTCTTATGGATCAAGAAGTTGAGAACGAACCTTCCGTTCCTTTTCGGATTGTGCTTTTTCATCAACATTGGGATGTGGTTCGAACGGTACGTGATCATTATCGGCTCGCTCTCTCGAGAGTACATCAGTGGCGCCTGGGGCATTTACGTGATCAGCCCCGTGGAACTCTCGGTTCTGGCGGGTAGTTTCTGCTGGTTCAGCATGTGGTTTTTGCTCTTCCTGAAGGTTTTTCCGGTCATCGCCATCACCGAGGTCAAGGAACTCGAAATTCATGCGCGGGACCATGGAGGCGCACACTGATGCCTACCCTAGTCAGCGTATTCGATCTTCCGAGCCATACAGCCTCTGCGGTCCGCAAACTGAAGGACCGGGGCTTTGACGATTTGACGACCTATTCTCCTGCTCCTTTTGCCGACTTGGAAGAAGCCGAGGACCCAAAGCCCAGCAAGGTAAGACGATTTACCCTGGTCGGTGGGCTCAGTGGTGTGATTCTGGGCTTCCTGATGCAGATCTGGATGTCCTTGGAGTGGCCGATCAAGATCGGCGGTAAAAACTACGCTTCGATCCCCCCGTTCTGGATCGTGGGTTTCGAGTTGACCATTCTGCTGGGTGGTTTCTTTACGCTCTTCGGCCTGCTCATTGTCGGCGGCCTCTATCCCAAGCGGCTGGACAAGCACTACAACTTGCGTTTTTCCGCCGAGGAATTTGGCGTTGTGGTCACGTGTGACGAGCGAGACGTGGCCGAAGTGGAAGCGCTTCTTCGCGGCGAGTCGGCCAAGGAGGTGACCCTTGCTGATTCGTGAGCGCAGCCGGGGCCCGATTCGCACTCCCGTTTTGGGGATGCTCTGTGCGGTGGCCCTGTGTTCCCTGGGTTGCTGGGAGCAGGTGTCGCCCGACTGGTTTCCCCAGATGAAGCGCCAAGCGGCGGTCCAGGCATACGAACTCAACACTTTCTTCGAAAGCGGTGAGGGTCTCAAACCGCCCGAGGGCACCGTTCCCCTGGGCGATCCGTATCCCGACGTTGCGGGCATGGGAATCATGGAGCAGGAACAGTTGAAAAATCCTGTTTCGGCGAATTTGGCTTCGCTCAAGAATGGTGAAAAACTCTTTCAGCGTTATTGCTCCACCTGCCATGGACCCGAGGGTAAGGGAGATGGGCCGGTGGCCGGCCCGCCCTTTGGCACAGGGCCGTTTGGGCTCGTGCTTCCTGTGGGAGGCCCGGCAAGCGTGGCCAAGGTCTTCAGTGATGGCCATATCTTTACGACCATGACCTTGGGGCGCGGCCGAATGCCCAGCTACAAGAGGATCCTTCCGGAGCACCGCTGGGATATCGTCAACTATATCCGCGACCTGAACGGTCAGGGAGGTCGTTAGTGAGTTCTTATGTCTCTGCTGCTGAGAAGGCCAATCCGCTTGGCCTCCCCCAGCCCTTGGCGGGCATCAGCCTCGCGATGCTGGTTCTCGGAGTTCTCGCTTTTGTGGCGGGTCTGACGCGTGACCCGCAATCCACCTGGCTTGCTTTTCAGAGCAACTTCGTATTCACCACCATGCTTGCTTGTGCGGGTCTGACCCTCGCTGCGATCTACACCATTGTGGACGCCAAATGGTGCGGCCCCTACCGGCGTTTCGCCGAAGGTCTGGCAGCCTGGGTTCCTTTCGCATTTCTGATGGGGATTGTGGGTATTTTTGGCGGCCCCTATCTCTTCGAGTGGTACGACGCGCCCATGCACGGCAAAGAGGCATGGCTCAACCCCACTCGGGTATACATCACGGATCTTCTCCTTCTGGGCGTGATGTCCCTGTTGGCGGTCGGTTTTCTCAAAGCATCAACTCGGCCGACGCTTCGGGATCTGGCCGAGAGCGGCGACGGATTCGCCCAGCGCATGGCCCAGAAATGGACCGCTGGATGGAGAGGCGATGAAGAGGAGCGCGAGGTCTCGAAGAAAAAGACCGGACGCCTGGCACCTGCGATTTGTCTGCTCTTTGGGATTGGCTTCTCGCTCTTCAATTTCGACCAGGTCATGTCGATGGAACAGGCTTGGTATTCCAACCTGTTTGGCGCCTACGTGTGCTGGGGCGGGATCCTTTCGGCCATCGCCGCATCGGCTCTTCTAGGAGTTTTACATCGAGACACACCCGGATACGAAGGCCAGATCACCGAATCCCGGATGCACGATATCGGGAAATTGCTCTTTGGCTTTTCGGTATTCTGGATGTATCTACTGTGGTCACAGTATCTGGTGATCTACTACGGAAATCTGCCCGAAGAAACCTTCTTCTTCCGGGATCGCTTGGGCCCGCAGTTCATGGTCGATAAGGGCTATACCGAACAGGCTTTCGCACTTTCCTGGGGTTCGTGGGATTTTCAGTGGGCACGCCTCAAGGAGGGGTACGGCTGGGTTTCAATGGTGGTCTGGGCGTGCTGCTGGTTGGTGCCCTTTTGGGTACTTATGGGCCAGAAGCCCAAGACGACCTCGTGGATCGTGGGCCCAGTGGCTGCTGTTGTTCTCACCGGCTTCTGGATCGAGCGCAACCTTCTGGTCTGGCCTTCAGTGGTGAAGAATGACATGACGGCATTCGTGGGCCTGATCCCGATTTGTATTGGTCTTGGCTTCGTGGGTGCGTTCATCCTCGTATTTCTGTTCTACTCAAGGGTATTCCCCTCCCTCTCCACCACCCGCCAGTCCTGAAGGCTCGGGCAATGGCCTTGCCGGGCGACTCGGCTTGGCGCCTCTAGTGGAGACTACGTCTCCCGGTTCATCGGGCGGCGAACGGACGGTCGAGATGTCCTTCGCCCTGGGCCCGGTGCGCTTTGAGGCCGACGGCCTTGTGGTGAGGCGAAACCGTCGCCGTGAACGGTGGATCGCCTACTCGGAATTGACTCACTGCGCCCGTTCGCGATGGGGCTATGCAATGGCGACCACCCGTGATGTGACCCTCTTGCGGCGGTCGCTCTTCGCCTCCGAAGAAGAGATCCTCAAAGTGGACCGCGAACTGCGCGCGCGGATAGCTGACCTTCCGGGTGGTCGTTCTCAACTTGAGGGCATGGCGGAAGTCGAGGCGCTCTCGGTTCGCTCTGGGAAGAACGGAGCGGTCTATGCCTTTATCGGATTGTGTCTAGTGGCTCAGTTGTTGCAGCTTCGGGATCCCGCTCTGGTTCATGCAGGTAGTTTGGTGCCTTCGCTGGTCGCACAGGGTGAGTTGTGGCGCGTGTTGATCGCGAATTTCCTACACGACACATTGATTTTCCCCACGCATATTCTTTTGAACATGATCTGCGTGCTTTCATTTGGCCTGCTCGTGGAACGAGCGCTCGGAAAAACCCGAACCGCGCTCATCATGGGGATCTCGGCGTTGGGGGCCATGTGGGCGGTGATGGTGGCCGGCTACGCCGAAGTGATCGGCGCTTCCGGGGTTGCGGCGGGTCTCGTGGGTTCGACCCTATGCCTCGAACTCAACGTCAGTCGACTTTTGCCGGTCTGGTCAAGAATTCCCCGGCGAGTATTCGTTATTGCCCTTCTGGGTCAAGGTTTGGTGGATCTCTTCGTGCCCTTTGTGGCCGGCGCGGCCCATCTTGGAGGTTTCGCTTTCGGTTACGTGGCCACCCGAAGTCTCATCGCCGGGGGGCATATTCGGCCCGGGCCGGGCGGGCTGACTCGGGGACTGGCGGGGATGATCTATTTGGCTCTTGTGGCGTCCCTGGCATTGATGTCTCCACTGGTTTTGCGCGATCCGGTGGCCCTTGAGGAGCACGGGATACGCGTCCTTCAAATGCCCGACCCCCGGGTGGGCTACGACAACGAGGCCGCTTGGCGGATGCTGACGGAATCCGAGCCCACTGAGACGGGGCTGGATGTGGCGCTTGTTCTGGCGCTTCGGGCCGCCCGCTACAGCGATTGGCGAGACCCGAATGTGCTGGACACTCTGGCGGAAGCTCTCTTCGCTTCGGGGGATATCGGCGGATCCCTTGAAGTGATCGACCAGGCCATATTCCTGAGTCATGGCTACCGATACTTTGTTCAGCAGCGGCAGCGTTTTTCGGGTCAGCGCGATCCCGATGACCGCCCGGATCCCCCCGAAGAGGGGTGGTTTCGCCGTATGCCCGATTCTTTGGATGAGCCCGTACCCGGTCAGCCCTTGATCGAACCGGCAGAGCCCGGCGAGTCGGCTTGGATCTAATGGCCCCGCGGTTCTCGCTTGGCGTCTAGGGGGTCAGTTCGTCACCATCCTCGGGAAGGAAAATGGGTCCGTCGTAGGTCTGGCCCACGATGACGTTGATCTGGAAATTGTAGAAAGGGGGCGGCCGCATGCGAATCAGCGCGAGTTGTTTGGCTCCCGCCCGGGTCGCGAGGGCGCCAACATCCTCGATGGAAGTGTGAAGCTCGGCTTCGCGAATCAGGCGTTGGGGATCGGCGATGACTCCCGCGGCCTCGATATCGCCGGGCGGCGGAACAAAGACCGCTTCGTGGACAAGAAGGTCTGTATCCCGGGCAAACTCAACCAGGGCGTCCGGGGCCCAGCCCGTGCCCGAGACGACCACCGAGCGTTTTCCGCGTTCGAAACGCCAGGCCAGTGCGGGAAGCTCGCCCCCTGGAAGTGATCCCGCCTCTATCGTAACGCTGTCCAACTCCTCGGTATAGCCATCGTCGACTTCTTGCACTTCGATGCGGCTGCCCAAGCTGGAAAGCGGAAGTGCGCGGCCCAGGGCGTCGGCTCCCTGGGCGTAAGCAGCGAGCAGTCCCTCGACCAGGGCGAGAGTGCCCGGTGGACCCAGTAAACGGAGAGGCTCGTCTCGATCTTCGAGCCAGCCGGTAAACAGGAGGTCGTCGAGGCCCAGCGTGTTGAGCGGGAGCAGATTTGTCAGCAGAATTACCTGGGGCTGATTGACAGGGATCAGGGCGTGTCGGAGGGCCTCGGCCGCTCCCCGCCCGACGTCGACCAAAATAATATTGTTCCCCCAGGCGAGCGCCGTGATCGGTCCCAGCCGCTCCGGGTTTTCGTAGCCGCTTCCGGTTCCCACCGCGACGACAGTCAGAGTCGGATAATGGCGTTCCTCGAGAGGACCCACCAAGGCGCCCAACTCCGCGGCCCGCCAAATCACGAAGGCAGCAGACCATGCCATCGCGATGACGGCCATCAGACCAAATATGAGAACGAGACGTAGATTCATCAGGCGAAGACCACAGTGCGATTGTCGTGGACGAGTATGCGGCTTTCGAGATGGACTCGCACGGCGCGGGAGAGCACGGTCCTCTCCACATCTCGTCCGAGTCTTACGAGATCGGCCACAGACTCCCGGTGGCTGACATGGATCACGTCCTGCTCGATGATCGGCCCCTCGTCGAGATCTCCCGTTGCGTAGTGGGCCGTGGCACCGATTAGTTTGACTCCTCGTTCGTGAGCTTGGTGGTAGGGGCGTCCGCCCGCGAAGGCGGGAAGGAAAGAATGATGAATGTTGATAATGCGTTCCTCGAAATTTCCGATGAAATTTTCGCTGAGGATTTGCATATAACGAGCCATTACAACCAGATCGACGTCCTCCGCCCGAAGCAATTCAATCTCCTCTTCTTCGACCGCGGCCTTGTTCTCGGCGTTCACCGGGAAGAAGCGGAAGGGCACGTCGAATTGTTCGGCCACCGATCTCAGGGTTTCATGGTTGCTGACAATCAGAGGGATCTCGCAGCGAAGCTCGCCGGATCGATGGCGAAGGAGAAGGTCATAGAGGCAGTGATCCGTTTTTGAAACGAAGATCGCCATGCGCCGTGGAATTTTCTCGAAATGGAGCTGCCATTTCATTCCGTATCGCGCACCCACGGTGCGAACCGTGGCTTCGAGTCGATTGGCTGCGGCCTTACGGTCAGGGCCGGCCAACTCGGGGTCATCGAATCGGATACGCTGAAAAAACTTCCCGGCCGCAAGGTCCGTGTGCTGATCGGAGTGGAGGATATTCGCGCCCTGATTGAAAAGGGCTTGGGCCAGCGCTGCGACTAGTCCCGGACAGTCGTCGCAGCTGACCAGCAGGGTGGCGGTGGCTTCCGAAAACTCTGCTGCAGACATGGGTAAATCTCCTCGAAGGCGCCCCATATTCATCCAACTCGAGGATCGAGGCCAGTCCTCGGACACTCGCTCTGACGAGTACTCTCTCAGAGAACGCTGGCTCTGAGAGAGACCTTCCGATAAGGTGGTGGTAAGGGGATCTCACTCATTCCCGAGTCCTAGCTGTGCGTTCGTCAGGGACGTATTGGTGCGGGCGGCCCGGAGGGGCGGACACGGCGCCCACCTCGGCCCGGGACATGGCGAGCAAATATGGGGACTCGCCTTTCGACACTATGCCGGCATGGAGGTGACAATGGATCAATGTAGCACTACGGCGAGTGAGGTGGCGGCGACTTAGCGCGCCAAGCATCACCAACAAAATTTCGGTGCTGCGGGGACGCAGGTTCCCAGCGCCACCGTTCCCGGGATCGCGGACGTCGTAGCCGCTTTGGGGCCAAGGCCTGATCCCGGGGATTTTTGTGCTCAAATTTCGAAGGGGCGAGTCATTCGGGTCAGCCGTTAGGGGAGGGCGCTAGCTTTGGAAATCGGCGTATGTGTTGCGAGCCACATTGGAGATACCGACTACATCGTCGCCGCCGAGACTCTCGGGTATAGCCATGCCTGGCTGGCGGATAGCCAGATGATCTGGTCCGATTGCTACGCGACCCTCGCTCTTGCCGCCCACAGAACCGAGCGAATTCGCGTGGGGACAGGGATCGCGGTAACGGGGACGCGTCCGGCGCCAGTGACAGCGGCCGCCATTGGCACGATCAACGCCTTGGCTCCGGGACGAACCTTCCTGGGGGTTGGAGCGGGCAACACGGCTCTGCGGATTATGGGCGCACCGCCCCAGCGAATCGCTGAATTCGACCGTTACCTCGAGTGCCTGGCGCTACTGATCCGCGGTGAAGAGGCCGTTGTCGAGGTTTCCGGCCGAGAACGGCCAATCCGGCATATTATGCCCCAGCAGGGTTTTGTGAACTTTGAGGATCGAATTCCCCTCTACGTCTCCGGGTTCGGGCCGCGTTCGCTGGGCCTCGCAGGGCGTCATGGAGACGGAGCAGTGGTCGCTTTGCCCCCGAATGCAGCGGCGATGGAATTTTTCTGGCAGGCGATCGAAGCGGGCGCTGGGGCCGCGGACCGTATTCTTCAGCGCGAAAATTACTACACGACGGCGCTCACAACGATCTCGGTTTTGGACGAGGGTGAGTCTGCGGATTCGCCGCGAATACTTCACGAGTGCGGCGCATTCGCGATGGCCACGATTCACTACGCCTACGACCAATGGCGGCAGTTCGGTCAGTCTCCGCCAGGCTTTCTGGCGGACATTTGGGACGACTATTGCGCGAAATTGGACGCCGTCCCGAGCGAACGTCTCCATCAACGCATCCACGCCGGCCACAACTGTTGGGTGCTGCCCGAAGAGGAACAATTTCTTTCCCGACAACTCATCGAGGCGACCTGCATGGTGGGGACTGCCGATCAGTTGGTCGAGCGGCTGCATGGCTTGGCGAGAGCAGGGCTCAACCAAGTCATGATTCTACCCGCCCTGGAACCCCGCTATGCGGTGCTCGAGCGGGTGGCGAAGGATGTGCTCGTCCCCCTCTCGAGGTTGAGTTGAAAATTGCCTTCGGGCGCTGGGCTCTAGAATTCCATTGCCATCTCGGTGCGGCCGGGAGGTCCGTCGTCGCTCGCGACTCCGAAAAAACGCGAAGCCCCGAGGGGACACAATTGCGACGATTGGGGTAGAGTTTTTGTCTTAAAAATGGTAAAATTTCCCACTATTGGTCAGATATTGGGAGACACATGTCGGACATTGACTTTGATACGGGCGCAGTTCCCGGGACTTCCAAGGCGCTGTGGAAAGCGCTGAGGCGGCTCCTCCGCCCGTTGGTGAGGCTCTTGCTCGGTCTTCAAGTGACCTATCCCCAAGTCTCCGCCTTGCTCAAAGAAGTTTTTGTTGAAGTGGGTGACCGGGACTTTCGGCTCAAGGGCAAACGTCAGACCGACAGTCGGGTCAGCCTGCTCACGGGGATTCACCGCAAAGATGTGAAAAGGCTGCGCCAGACTAGCCACTCGCCCAGCGTGGCCCCCCCCGCGCTTTCCTTGGGCGAGCAGATTCATTCGCGCTGGATCAGCCGCGCCGAGTGGCTCGACGAATCGGGCAAGCCCCTGGCCCTCTCTCGCCAAGACGACTCGGGTCGCCCCAGTTTTGAAGCTCTGGTGGAGTCGGTCAGCCGGGATATTCGCCCTCGTTCGGTGCTCGACGAGTGGAGGCGGCTGGGAGTCGCGCATCTGGACGAAGAAGGAAATGTTGCCCTCGATGCCTCGGCGTTCGTGCCCAGCAAAGGGTTCGACGAAAAAAGCTTCTACCTCGGCCGAAACGTCGCCGATCATATCGCGGCAGCTGCCCACAATTTGACCCATGAAGCCGAAACATTCGTGGAACGCAGCGTTTACTACAACCGATTGACCGAAGCTTCGGGGAGGGAACTCCGGCGACTTTCCGAGGAAAAGGGCATGGAGGCCCTTGAAGCGTTGAACCTGCGGGCGGCCGCACTTCAGACACAGGATCGGGGAGTGGAAGGCAACGATCACCGGTTCAATTTCGGTATCTACGTCTACCAGGAAGTAGACAGTCCCAGTCAAGGGGGAGTTGACCCGGATGAAGACTGAACGGTGGCCACACTTCAAGCTTTGGACTTCGGTTTTTCTGCTGTCGGCCTTGTTGGGAGTGCCCAAGGCGTCGGCGGAAGACCCCTGCGTCGCTTCGCTGAGGGGCCCCGAGGCGGGTGGAATCGGGGGAAGTGGGCTGAGCGAGCCCGGGGCACAAGGCGGGATCGGGGGCACCGGCCTCACCCCGGCCGAAGGCTACGGCGTTGCAGATTCCGGCGGAGACGAAGCCGGAGGCATCGGGGGGACGGGGCTCAGCGGCGACGACGCTACGGGCGGGATCGGGGGCACGGCTTGGCTCGATGCGGACTCTGGAATCGGCGGAACGGGTGTCGTCGGCACCATTACGGCTTTCGGAAGTATCTGCGTCAACGGCTACCACCTGGATTTTGAACCCGACACACCGGTCCAAATCGATGGCGTCCCGGCATCGGTCAAAGATCTCGCGATAGGCCAGGTGGTGGCGGCTCGAGTCGAAAAAGGCAGTGACTCTCGTCTTCGATTGAAAAACCTGGAAATTCGTTCTGCGGTGATTGGCCCGGTGGAATCGGTCGATCTGACCGAAGGAATCCTGCGGGTTGCCGGACAGTCCATCGCCCTTCCGTCTCGCTTTGCCGGAGAGAGCGCTGGCGCTCTTGGCGGCGCGAAGCCGGGTGATTTTGTTGCGGTGAGTGGGCTGCGGCGGGGTGATGGGTGGGTGGTGGCTTCCCGAGTTGAGCTTCGGGCCCGGGGAGGCGATGTGAGCATCGAAGGACCGTTGAGAAGAGGGAGCGACAAAGCGCTCTACGTTGGCGATTTGCGTGTTGAACCGAGGTCTCGGGGGGAGTTGCCGGACACGGTTGGCACGGTGCGCGTCCAGGGCCGGATTGATCCGGCGACGGGTGCGCTCGAGAACGCACGGGTCGAGGGTTTGAGGGACCTTCCGTCGGGCGTTCAGCGAGTTTCCCTGGAAGGATACGTCGCCGACCACTCGGGCACGCGCGCCCGAGTGGGCGGCCGAATGATCGACCTGTCCGATGTGGGCGGGTCAGACATCAAGATCGATTCGGGAGCTCGTGTCTTTGTGCGCGGCCGTCTCACCGATGAAGGCTTGCTTCGTGCGGAGAGAATTCGCGTGGATCACCGCCAGCTCGAGCGTCCAGGTCGATGGCGATCGGACCGTGAGAAATCAGGACGCGGCTCGGGAAAGTCCACGGACGACTCTGGCGACCGAAGCGACCGAAGCGACCGCTCGGGCCGCTCAGACGATTCGGGCTCTTCGGATCGTCCCGACCGCCCGGATCGCCCGGATCGTCCCGATCGTCCCGATCGCCCCGATCGCCCCGATCGTCCGGAACGCCCCGAACGCCCCGAACGCCCCGAACGTTCGGGCTCGGGCGGCAGCGGCAGGGGCTAGTTCGAAGAACTCAGTTCCTCCAGCGCTCTGAGCGCTTGAATGTCCTCGGGTGCCAACTCGAGTATTTTGCGAAATTCGGCTCGGGCCTGCTCTGGATCGCCCGCTCTTTGATAGGTGCGGGCAAGGTTGAAGCGGGCGTCGATGTCTTCGGGATCGTCACGAAGAACCCACTGGTAATGATCGATCGCTAGTTGAGTTTTTCCTTGGCGGAGAAGCGCGTTGGCCAGGTTGAAACGTGCACCCGTATGCTGGGGGGCGATCGACAAGGCTTCCCGATAAGCCTCAATGGCTTCGGTGTCGCGACCCAAGCCCGCCAAGGTCGTCCCCAGATTATTGAGTGCCTTCGTGTAGCCCGGATCCCGAGCCAACGCCTGTCTATAGTGAAGCAAAGCCTCTTCAAGGTTTCCCGCCTCGGCGGCATGGGTGCCCAGAATGAAATCAAGGTTGGCGTCATCGTCGAGGTAGTCGCTCGCCTTTTGGGCCAGTCTTCCCGCGTCTTCGGTTTTCCCCGCCCAACTCAGCACTTTGGCCAAGTTGCGTAGAGCCATTCCGTGTGTCCGCTGATCGACACTCTCGAGAACCGCCCGAGTGACGGACTCTTCTTCTTTGGCGGTGATTGTTCCTTCCGCCGGAATCCAGCCCGCCCCGCCCAAGGCTCGAATGATTTCGAGGGCTAGAAAGCGATGCCCCTCAATGGTTGGGTGAACATGGTCAAGGAACCAATCGTCGCCCGGGGCTCCGTGCCCTTTCTCCGCGATCACTCTGGTCTCGACCAAGGTCTCGAAATCCACGATTAAGACGTCTTTCTCTCGCGCGACCTCTCGCACAATGGAAGCAACAGGAGACAGGGCCCGAAGGGGGCAGACATCTTCGTCGAGGGCTCTTCGCAAGCTTGCCTCGGCCTGCTCAGATTGCCCCAACTGAAGCATGACCTGGCCGAATTTGTAGTGGCTGTCGGCGCGCCTTGGGTCCAGTACCGTGGCCTCGGCGAAAGCCTGGGCCGCGCGGGAGAGGTCCCCTTCGCTGACCGCGATCCGGCCAGCGTCCATGGCTTCCTCCCAGCGCTGAATCTCCAGCTGAGTGAGCCCTTCGAAGTGGGTGCTCCGGAAAGGTGAGCAGGCGCGAAGATTTGAGGCGGGAACGACCAGAATCGGCTCGGCCCCTGAACTTCGCGCGAGGCGAATTATTCGGTCGAGGTTGTATCGATAGTGCGCCAGAACTTGATCGCGCAGAACGTCATTTCGCTCATACGCTGAGGGGCCAATGCTTCCGTCGAGTACTGCAGAAACCTCACCCCTCAGTATTACGGGCTGATCGGAGTTGCGGCGGGTCTCCAGGACGTCGCGCAAGGCAGCGTCAATGCGAGTGCTCCGCAAAAGGGAGTCAACGCGCTTCAGGATGGGGTTGCGATCGCGCAGTTCGCCGTAAGTGCGATCTTCAAGAAATTCATTGTGTCCGGTATAGATAACGAAGAAGTCCGGTTCGTGATCAACGAGCTCCTGGGTCAGCGCTGCAACGCGATAGCTCGCGTAGCTGATTCCTCCAGCGTTCACGACCTCCCAGCTCGAATTGGGTGCGGCGACAGGAAGAAACTCACGAAGCCATCCGCAGAACGACGTGGCGTCTGAGTAGGGCCGTCCGTAGGTGGTTGATCCACCCAAGCAAAAAACTCTCTGAGTACCGACCGACTTTTCGTTCAAGAAAGATTGGGAATTGAAAAAGCGCCGCTTGTTGTCGGCGGTCCGCCATATCGCTTCGCCGTCCGCGTCGAGGTCTGGAACGAAAAGCGGAATATGCGAAGCAAATCCCACATAGGGATCTTCGGTATTCATGCGCGGCTCCACGCCAAGTATGGCCAAGCCGCCCTCGAGCAAGACAAAAAATGCCAGCCAGATTGCAATCGAAAAAATAAATTTGTGGGCCTTCTTCATAGTTGCCCGACAATTCTACTCATCGTTTGCCCAAGAATGCAGTTCCGGGAATCAGAATCGGTCGTAGCTAACGCGAAACTGAACACCCAGCCCCCAATCCGGCGAGTTGTCGGAAAGGCCGATCACCGCGTAAGGGTTGATGGCGAAACTGCGACCGAACTTGAAGCTGGCGAAAGGAGACAACTCGTGGGAGTCGGGACGGGTTCGCGATGCGGACTGGCTCCAGTCGTAGGAAAACCCCACGCTGATCCGTCGACCGAGGCTGGCCGATACGCCCGCGTAGGCGAGCCATTTGTTGCGTAGATCCTGTCCGGGCGGATCGCCCACGAACCGGTAGCCCAAGCCCGCAAAGGGGATCAGCGAACCGAAGGCCTTGGAAAAATCGGCCTGGAGCGTGTAGTCGTTTTCGCCGGTGCCGAGTCCTTTGCCCGGGTCGCCGGTGCCGATTTTGATCTTGGTGGAGAGTTCGACCGCCGGAAGCGCGGAGGATGCCTCGGGATAAAACACATAGGCGATCCCCAGGACTACGTCCCCAACGCCCGACTCTTCGGGCTGCGCTCCGCCTTGGCAGGCATCGTCGAAGAGGTTACAGGTCGACCGCACCCAGGGAATGCTGACGCGAAAGATCAAGGGGTCGAGTTCGAGTTTGAGCGAAGTTGGGATATAGAGCGTACTGCTCGAGTCCCCGGTTCCGTAGTCGCCCTCGCTGTAGTCGAACCCGGTGCTTGCCGAGAGCCGAAAGGGCAGG
>DUCH01000384.1 GCA_012959865.1 Myxococcales bacterium
ATTGCGAGATCTATCTGGTGCGCCATGCCCAGACCGAGTGGAACGCGAGCGGCCGCTGGCAAGGCCACGCCGATCCGCCCCTGTCGATGGAGGGGCGGGCGCAAGCCTCGGCGTTGATCTCTGTCCTGACGGCAGAACTCGCCGGCGACCGCGTGAGCAGAATCGTGTGCAGCGATCTGAGCCGAGCAAGGGAGACGGCCAGTGGTTTGGGGCGTCATTTCGGGTTGATTCCGGCCTCGGATCCCAATCTGCGCGAGATGGACATCGGCGAATGGTCTGGCCTCGGCCGCGCTGAAATCGCCGCCCGAAACCCCGAACTGCTCGAGCGCTTTGAGGCGGGGGATCCCGATGCAAGACCACCGGGAGGTGAGACCCGGCGCGAAATTCGCCATCGCGCGCGCTTGGCGGTCCGTCGCATCGTCGATGCCGATCCGTGGGGTCGGATTTTGATTGTCAGTCATCTGGGCCTGATCCGAGCCCTGCTGCCCGATGCCGATCCGGGAAATGCGGAGTTCCTGCGGCTATCGGCGGCCGACGTACTCACCCGGCGGATGCGGGTAGACCGCAAAGACAGAATGGGCGAGAAAGGCGAGAAAGAAGAAGCCGAAGGTCCCGTCTAGGTTCGCGGCCCTGCCTGCGAGTGGCTTTATGAGGAGGCTCAGAACGGTGCGTTGGCCCGGGCCCGCGGGACTTTGCCCCGTTCCCCGATGAGCATTCCGAGGCCTTCGAGCATGATCCACAAATCCAAGGCGAGGATCAGGGTGCCCGAAAGGGCGAGCAGCCAGAGATCGTCGAAGCCCCTGTAGTAATCGACGAGGTTCCCCGCCATCGCCCATCCTGTCACCGCCCCGACAGCCAGCATAGGAACGACGGTGTATACGACGGCACGCCCCCGGCGCTGGAGCCAGATCGAAACCACCAGAAGGGTCACCGAAGCGACCAGTTGATTGGTGGTGCCGAAGAGCGGCCACAATGCAAGCCCGCCTGTACCGCCGCCTTGGGTCACTGCCAGGATGAGCGCAGCCCCGATCCCCACAGCGCTGGCCACAAAGCGATTGGTCAGTAGCTTGAGGCCAAAATTCTCGCCGAGTTCGGCGATGACTAGACGCTGGATGCGGGCGCCGGTGTCGAGAGAGGTGGCGGCGAATGCGATGACGATGACGGCCATCAGCGTTTTGGCGGTATCGACGGGAATTCCTAGGCTGCCTACGAAGTTTGCCCCTCCCGACACAAAGGCATCGAGCTTGGCCGCCAGCCCGTTTGCGGCGCCCCAACTCGAGTAGTGATGCCACCATTCTTCGCTGGTCGCGAAGCCCGCGGTGGCGGCCAATACGGCGAGCAGGCCGAGTAGGCCTTCGGCGAGCATTCCCCCGTACCCGATGGGACGGGCATCCTTCATCCGCGACAGTTGTTTGGATGTGGTGCCCGAGGAGACCAGGCCATGAAAGCCCGAGATCGCGCCACACGCGATGGTGACGAAGAGAAACGGGAAGAGGGGAGGGGCGCCCTCGGGAGAGGGGTTGACCGCAGGAGCGACGACTGTGGGCTGGAGGACGAAGAGTCCGGCGATCAGGAGCGTCAGTCCGGTCACCAGTTGATGCGAGTTCAGGTAATCCCGGGGTTGCAGCAGCAGCCACACCGGGAGCACCGAAGCAATGAAGGAATAGATGAGCAGGACCCAGACCCAGGTCAAAACGGGAATTTCCTTGATGGCCGGAAAAGTGTTCGCGAAGTCTTCGCCGTAGAAGACGGCCACGAGGAGAATCCCGTAGCCGATCAGGGACGGAATCAGAATGGGAATGCGGCGGCGGTAGATGAGCCAACCGATCCCCATGGCCACGATGATCTGGACATTGATAGGAAATATCGATCCCGGCGTTGAGACGAAGAGCGTGGCGATGATGTAGGCGAAGACTGCCAGAACCACCCAGACGAGCAGAGTGATGACGAGCAGAAAGAGCGTCTTGACCCGGGGACCAATCACCTCGCCGGCGATTTCGCCAATGGACCGCCCCCGGTGCCTTGCGCTGATGACCAGCGCGGCGAAATCGTGGGTCGCTCCCATGAAAACGGTCCCCAGGCCGACCCAGATCAAGGCGGGCAGCCAGCCCCAAATGACCGCGATGGCCGGGCCCACGATGGGGGCGGCTCCGGCGATGGAGGCAAAATGGTGTCCCCAGAGAACGCTCCGTGAAGTGGGCACGTAGTCGATGCCGTCTTCGAATTCCTGGGCTGGGACCGGCTCGTCGGCCCCCAGCGCAAAGATGTGGCGAGCGAGGAATTTCGAGTAGAAGCGATATCCGAGGGCAAACACGATAAAAACGATCGTGGCGAGCAAAGCAGCATTCATGGCGGAAACCTAACAGAACGGCGTCAGAGTCGGCGACGGGGGGGTAGGGGGTCGGTTCCGGGGTGCGGGCGAAAAAACCGTCGGCCGTGGCGGCGTTCCAGTCGGTTCATTCCCGCGATGGCCACCGAGGCTCCGAGCAAATCCAGACCGACGCCGACCGGGGATCCGTCGCGGAGAACGGATTCCCCTTGACGGATTTCGTCGGCCCCGGCTAGCACCGCGCTGGCGGCAAAAGCGAGGCCGGCCAGTTTTCCCGCGCTGAGCGCGGGAAAATGCAGTCGCAGCGCTCGCCCCACGAGCACGGCCTCGATCCCGTAGACGATGGGGTGA
>DUCH01000385.1 GCA_012959865.1 Myxococcales bacterium
CTTGAGGGGCGAGATGTCAACTCGAAGGACGTATGACGCTCTCGCGCGCAGCATAGGAAATTCGTCGGTGCTTTGGGGGGAGGGAAGGGGAGCCATGTCGGGCCAGAGCCACACGCCGATGCCCATCGAGAGGCATCCGCGAGTATTTTGCGAGGCCCTCGCCTCCTCTCTGTCCGGGCTTCTGTCCGGGCCTGGAGCCACGAATCCGGACGAGCCTGCGTGGGGTGCGTTCCGAGCTTCTTCTTGTGGGGGCATATCCATCCAGAAATGGACTTTCGCGCGATTTGAAAGGATCGTACGTTCGCTACCTCAGCCCTGAGCCCTCTTGGTCAGGGGGGCCAGCCAAGCGTTGTCCGGCCCATCAAATGCGCCGCGCCCCCCACCCAAATCGATCAGAATTTCATTGTGTCCGAGAAGCTCGGGTGATCGGACGAACAAGGACCCGCAACGGCCCCACGCCGAGTCGCTCTTTTCTCGGGGGAGAGCCCTCTCCCCCTGAAGAGGAGAGTCCTGGCTCGATTTCGCATAACTGGCCACGAGGAGGTAGCGAATGGGCGCTTCTCGGAGATGACCACGTGCCCGCGTTCTTGGAGAGCCTCTAGCCTTGCAGCGCCTCTAGAATCGCATCGTATTCGTAGACCCCAAGCGCGGGGGTGAGTCGGCCTTCTGCTCTTGTCCTCGACGATCTGGAACTGCCCCCGGCTTAGGGAGCAGTAGGGCAATCCATCTCAGGGGCAATCCATCTCAGGAGTAGGGTCGTTGGGTTGGCACACTTCGCCGGGGAGGCACCGCGCGATTCGAAACCCGCTGGTTACGTACGCGTTTTTCATGCAATCGTTGTAGGCGGAAATACTCTGCGCGTACGAGATATTGGGTCGGTCGTCAAAGTAGTAAGCGCCTCCGCGGTACAACCGCGAACTGGTCGGCGAGCCACAGGTTTGGTTGTTTGCCTCGTAGTCGCTCCATTCCGTGACATTCCCAGCCTGATCGAAGGTTTCGTACCAGGACTCAGCGTCCGGGTAAGCACCCACATCGGACAGCGATCCCAGCACTGAATCGCAATTCGCCGCATCCCCCGCAGTTCCCGGGCACGCGCAGACAGGCTTCGTGTCGGAACGGGTTGGAAAGTCAGAGTACGAAGCCGTATTTTTATTGTAATAAGCCGCCTTGTGCCACTCGTCACCACTGGGCACGAAGTACTGTGCCTCGCTGCTGCGGGGCGCGACATCTTGCCCCCATGTCTGCGGTCTAGTAAACGGTACTCCGTTTAACACTCCCTCGATGACGTAAGTAACTCGTGGGCAGATTGTTACCGAACCGGCCTCCGTCGAAGCATCTGCGCTTGTCCTGAAATGGGAGGCTTCCAGCGTGATAGTGGATTGGGCGTTTCCCCCGAAAACACCCCCGCAAGAGACCCCGTTCTCGCGGGTGATGGAGTTGGCGACCACGGTCAAGGTGTCACCGATCTGATAGCCGCTGCCCGGATTGTTGACCAACATTTGGAACATTTTCTTATCGAGGTCGAAGTAGGTATCGAGGGTGAGCCCCGACCCGTTTCCACCCAACCCCGTTTCTGGATTGGGTCCAGTTACAGTGGGGCTATTCACGTAGGGTTTGTTGATTTTTTTTCCGTCAGGCAGTGTCACGAACTGACCCCGGCACCCCGTAAGCGGGGGGTTGGCCAGGATGAACGCTGCCTGCAAAACGTTCGTGCATGTGCTCACTGTGTTCGTTGGGGTCAGGGGCGAGAGGATGGGGTTTCCGTTGTCGTACCAGTTGGCAAATCGGGTCGCCTTGAAGAAGGTGATGGCTTGAGCGGGCTGGTTTTCCTTGCCGGGCAAGGGTGTATAGACATAACTGCACTCTTCCCCAGTGCGTGCGATGCCGACCGACGCCGCGTAAAGGCGGAAGATGTCACTCTTTTGTTCGATCACGCCCGTCGATTCATTCAAGACGCCCACACACCCGCTCGCCTGAGCGTTAAGAAACTCAGCGTATTGCGAATTGGTCGTCTCGTACTTTGAAATCTCGTAGTCGTAGGCGACGCTTCCGAGCTCGACGCACTTTTCATCGGAACCTCCCGCGATACTCCCCAGAGAGGGGAGTACGTCGGCGACATTGTTCGCGCCGTCCACGAGGACGAATTGGATTGGTCCCGCTCCGACAGAGACAGGCACCGGTTCTGCACAAACGGAACTTCGGCTCTGGGTCTCCTGCGTATCCTCACAGGCGGCTGCGCCGATGGCGAGTGAGCCGATCGCAACTAATAAGACTAAGCGCTTCATGGTGATTCCTTCTCCAAAATCCGGTGGACGGACGCGCATCCTCGCACAGTCGAGGGCTTGGGTCGCGATAATTTGTAAGGTCGTACAGGGTGAGCAATGCACCCAGAGAGCCCCGCTGCTCTCAAGCCGGTGGAGTCTACAGTTTGGCAGCGATTCTCGCCGCATCCTCCGGGTGGCCTCCCCGGGCCATTGGGTCGGAGCCAGGCGGCGGATTGACCGGGGGAACAATTCCCCCAAGGGGTAGGGGTTGTCTCGGTGGGCGGAGCCGTGCCAGGCCAGGCTGTGGACTCGTGGGACGTCAAGGGCGGAGCGCCGGACTTCTTCCTGGGCGCCAGAGCTCGTATTCCGCCGTCTGGAATTCCCTTTGCCACCCATGGGGAGCCAGGAAGCGGGCG
>DUCH01000386.1:0-777 GCA_012959865.1 Myxococcales bacterium
TGCGACATCTAGAGGCCGTAGGCTTCGAGGGTGCACCCCGAGTGGTCGACTCGGGCTTCGACGAACGCGGTTGCGAAGTGCTGAGCTTTATCGAGGGAGAGTTCGTTCATCCGCACGCGTGGTCGGAGGAAGCGCTTCCGGGTCTCGGCCGACTCCTCCGAGCACTGCAGGTTGCCACCGAATCCTTCTTAGTACCTGCAGACGCGGTCTGGCGGAGTTGGCACGGTCGTTGCCTGGGAGACGCGGGCACTGGGATCGGCCACTGCGATACTGGGCCCTGGAATGTCGTAGCCCGAAACGCGCTCCCGTGCGCTCTGATCGACTGGGAAGCTGCAGGACCCGTCACGGGGTCCCCTAGGGATTTGACATATCGCCCAGGCTCGGACGTTGTGCCGGAAGGCAGCTTGTATGTCCTATCCCCGAAATAGTGGACGCAGGCGCTGAACTCTTGCATCGCGACGATCGGCAGGAATCCGTAGAACGCGATCGGACTCCCGTGGTAGTCGTTGTTCGCCTCTCGCGGGAAGATCGTCTCGAGAATGTTGATCACTCGGTTCTCCTGGCTGGAAGCTTCGACAAGACGGGAACCGTCGCCACGGCGAGCGAATCGCCGAGCTGCTTGCCGCTGACGATGCGATTCATGATTAGAAACCTCGATCGCTGCCGCAGAAACTGTCGAACGAAGTGTTCCCACAACTTTGCACACCGCGTATGCTACTGCTCCCCGGGAGCATCAGACGGAGCTTGGTCGCACGGAGGCTTTCATGAACGTTGCTG
>DUCH01000386.1:826-15941 GCA_012959865.1 Myxococcales bacterium
CACCGCTGTGGTTACCGGCGCGGGCCGGGGCATCGGTGAAGGTATCGCCCGGGTCATCGCAGGTGCGGGAGCTGGAGTCGTCTTGGCGGCACGGCGCACCGAAGAGATCGAACGCGTGGCAGAGCAGATCCGCAAGGACGGAGGCCGCGCGATAGCGGTTACGACCGACGTCACCGACGATGACGCGGTCGAAGCCCTGGCCAAGGCCGCCTGTGACGAGTTCGGCGGGCTCGACATTTGGGTGAACAACGCCGGTGGCTCACCGATCTCGCAGCCGCTCACCGAACTGTCTCGAGAAGAGTGGGATGCAACACTGAAACTGAATTTGACGGCAGTCTGGGCATGCAGCGTTGTCGCGGCAAGGCACATGGAGAAAGGCGGCCGAATCCTGAATATTTCTTCGAAGGCTGCGGTCGATCCGGTCCGCGGGAGTGGGCATTACTCGGCCGCCAAGGCCGGTGTCAACTCACTCACGGCTACTCTCGCCGTCGAGCTTGGCCCGAGGATCCGCGTGAACGGCATCATGCCCGGCGCGGTACCGACGGAAATCATGATGAAGGCATTGGGCCTTGGCCAAGATGACCTTCCCAAGCTTGAACGAAACCTGAGGCTACCGGCAGGCCGCCTAGGCACTCCCGAGGACTTGGGGTCTGCGGCCCTGTTCCTGTGTTCGCGTGCGTCTTCGTGGATTACTGGTGAGGTGCTGAGCGTCAGCGGGGGTATGTAGCAATGACACTTACAGGAGAAAGTGGAGTATGAAATTTGGACTTGCTTTTGCGAGCAGCGTCGGAACCGATTCTGAGTCGGCCCTTGAGATCTGTCGGACGGCCGAAGCCGTGGGGTTCGACTCGGTCTGGGGCGGCGAACACGTAATCCGGCCCGACCGGATCGAATCGTCATACCCCTACACCGAGGACGGTACGGTGCCCGGAGAATCCGATACGCCGGTTCCTGATCCCCTCATCTGGCTCGCATACGTCGCCGCCGCCGCGCCGACGCTGCGCCTGGGAACCTGCATCCTGATCGTGCCTCAGCGAAACCCCCTCGTGCTAGCCAAGGAGTTGGCGACACTCGACCGTTTGACCGGCGGTCGGGTCGACCTCGGTCTCGGCGTCGGCTGGATGCGCGAGGAGTTCGACGCGCTCGGTATTCCGTGGGAGAGGCGTGGTGCGCGCAACGACGACTACGTGGCCGCGATGCGCGCGCTTTGGGCTGGACCGCATGCCGAGTATCACGGGGAATTCGTCGACTTCGGCCCCGTCACTTGCAGCCCGCGCCCAGTAAACGGCTCGATTCCCGTTCTCGTCGGCGGCGATACTCCGGCGGCGGTCCGCCGCGCTGCACGGATGGCCGATGGCTATTTCCCGGGAACAACCGAGCCCGAGGCGCTCGCCGGCTTGATCCAGGGCGTCAGAATTGCGGCCGAAGAAGAGGGTCGCGACCCGAATTCGATTGCCATCCATTCCATCTTCGGACCACAGATGGCCGACCCGCTCGCCGGTGCCGAGCAACTCGCGAAACTCGGCGTGGAACGAGTCATGGTTCCCGCGTTCTTTTTCGCCGGACCCGGCGGAATGGAGAACCTCGCCAAGTTCGGGGAGCAAGTCGTCAAGCCCCACGCTTCGTGAGGGAGGGGATCGGAGATTCAAGCTGCCTTCTGGAACAACGTCCGAGCCTGGGCGTTATGTCAAAATCCCAGGGGAGCCCGTGACGGGCGGCTGAATCCAGCTTTCGCCCTCAACCGATCCAGCGGCGTGCAAGCGAAGTCATGGCCTTGATCCTGGCTTCGACCGGCTCGGGATCCGGGTTCATGGGAGTCCACGGCATCACTACCAAGCCCCTGGTTCCCAGCGCCTCCAGATCGGCCATATACCCGTCGGACAGCTCTTGCCCAGCGATGACATACTTGCGGGCCCGCCCGTTCGAAAGTTCGTCGAGTTCAGCCAACATCGTTCGCAACTGCTCGACGGGATGGTTCATGCCGATCCAACCCTGGTATTGGGCAGCGCGCTCGATGGATCGCTTCGAATGCCCTCCGATCAGGATATCAGGCGGAATGCTGGGGCGAGGAGAAATTCCGACATCCTCGAACGCATAGTGTTGGCCCCGGTAGCTGAAGAGATCATTTCGCCACAGTCCATCGATGACTTCCAGGGCTTCGAGGAAGCGGCTCCCGCGGGTTGCCGGATCGTGACCCAAGATCGCGATCTCCTCGCGCTGCCAGCCGGGTGTAATTCCGAGGGAAAACCGTCCTTCGGTCAGGTCCGCCAGGGCGCCGGCCTGCTTCGCCACGCTGAAGGGCTCGCGCATGCCCATCACATAGGCGTACGTCATGAACCGGAGTTCTTCGGTCACGGCGGCCATGGTGGCGGCCGTCGTGATGGGCTCGGCATAGGGCAGGAGTGGGTCATAGGGGATCTTCTGGATCGGATGCAGGCTCTGCTGGACCTTGGGCAAAGCCACATGGTCCGAAAGAGCGACCCCGGAGTAGCCCAACTCCTCTGCGGCTCGAGCCAGGGCCTTCACATCGCTGCCCTGGTGGTTCTCACCAAACCATGCGAGCCAGATTTCCATTCGGCCGACCTCCTCCTCTATTTGAATTTTGCGGAAATTGCGAGATGGTGCTTCAACTGATTCACCATGAGCCGAGTAGCCATGCGCCCATCAGCCATTCTCTTCGACCTCGATGATACTATTCTTCGCTACGACGGTAGTGACTATCGAAAGCTATGGCGGACTCCTGGCTAGACGGCGCCCTGCTTTGAGATCGCGAAACGAGAGGAGAAGAACAGACCGGCGAGAGCGATCGCGTAGAGAAACCCCTTGATGACGACTACGGTCATGTTCGCGAGTCCACCGACGTCCTGCGTCGCGTTGCTTGAAAGCTGCCAGAAGAAGCTCCCGTTGAGCCCGCCGCAAAACAGAGCCCATGCAACTACGAGCATTACCGGGCCATTCGCCCTTTCCCGAGTGACCGCCCGAGCCGCATACAGCAACAGGGCGCCAACAACGAAGTCGTCCACGTAGCTGTGAAAGTTCTCGAAGTTGGTCTTGCGGCGCATCGCCTCGAGCAAGGGGAGCCCGTGACGGGAAGCGTCACTCCCATCGACGTTGAGCCCGGCCTGGCGAAAGGGGATCAGCAGGCGCCCGGTCCCGCAGCCCGGGTCCAGGGCGGGCTCGCCTCCCGACTCAATGGCCCGCCGGAAATAGTCGACGTCGCCCCCGCCCTCGTTGAACTCCGCCCACCAGCGGGCGACGAGTCCGTAATGCCAGATGCGGAGGTCGCCTCCCAAGGGCGGACTATAGGGGGCCCTTCCCCGGGGCACTTCCGGCCCGTGGCAGGATGATCCCCGAGTGGCCAAGGGATACAGTATGCGGGTCGACCGCCTGGAAAGGGGGTGCCAGTTGGGAACGGAGAGCTATCCCAAGGTCGCGGCCTGGGCAGCAAGGCTGGGGCTCGCCCTGGCCAGCGTCCTCTTCGTCGCCCTGATCTTCGAGTACCTGGTCTTTCCCCGGGTGCTTCCTGAGCTTCCCCTCGGCGTTCAGGTCTTCCTTCCGCCGGAGATCGCCACCCTCGCCCAATCCTCGAAAGCGGGCACCGTCCCGGAGCGCTACATCGCGCTCACCGGGGATTCCTACGCCCAGGGTCTCGGCGACTGGCTTCACTCGGCGGATCCCGACACCAACCCCCCCTATCACAGCGCTCACGTCCTGCACGAACTCTCCGGGCGGGACGTCGTGACCGTGGCGCGCGGCGGCGCGGGCAGCCTGACGGCGCTCGTCTTCCGGCCCCTCGACTACTTTCGGTCGATCCGGGGACGTTCGCGGTTCCCGGTGGAGAGACCCGAATTGCTCATCGCCTACTACTACGAGGGGAACGATCTCGAGGACACCTTGCTGGAACTCGCCAAGCTCTCGGTGGAATCTGGGCAGGTCGTGGTGGACCCGGGTGCCGCCGGGCGTCCGCTTTCCCGGGAGGTCCTCCGGGTGCCCCTGGGCAACCCCGCCCTGGGCAGCCCAAGGTCGATGCGGGCCTTCATCGAGGCAGCCCATGCCCGGCGGAGCACCGAGAAGCCCCCCGGCGGGTTCTTCGACTCCCTGTATTTTTCACGCTTCGTGCTCGCGCTGGCGAAGGGCCAATCCGAGCGTCTCTTCCCCGATGCGGCGAGTCCCGGGGCCCTGGCACGCTGGTCGATTCCAGAAGCCGGCTCCCGAGTCGTCGTGGGCGGCGACCTCCACGATCTCCCCGAGGCGCTCCAGGGTCCGGCCCTGGAACTCGACGAGGCCAGTACCGACCTCGCCCTCGCCGCCTACCGGGAAGCCCTTGGGATTCTCGTGTCGAAACTCGAGGAAACGCGGCTCTGCGTGGTCTATATCCCTTCGCCCCTGGTCGTCTATCGGCTCGCCGGGGAAGGATCCAAGGGGGAGGGGGAGGCTTCTCGGGGACCGAACCCCCCGGCCGTTCAGGCGCGCAGCCGAGCGCTCCGAGACCGGGTCGGCGCCCTCGTCCGGGAAACCGGAACCGCCTTCGTCGACGCGACGCCCGGGATCCAGCGCGCCGGGAAGACTCATTTCCTCCACGGGCCCCGGGACTGGCGGCATCTCAACCAAAGGGGCTATCGGGAACTGGCGGGCGCGGTGCAGGCCTGTCTGGGTGCCGAGGGGGGTTCGCCCCCGAAGAAAAGATTCGGATCGTACTCGATGGCCTCCGTGGCGCGCCGGGAATGTCTCCTGGCCCTCGAAATGAAAGGCAGGGCGTTGTGCCAAAAGCCAGCTTGAATGTCCTATCCCCACGCCTCCTCTTCGTTCAAGCTTTGTAAGCGCTTCGCTCACGGTTCCCTCCTCACCGACTTCGAGGCGATAGACCGAGGCCGACGATCTGGTTCAGGGTCCTCAGCGCGCGATCAAGGGGAATCTGGCTATCGCCTTCGAGCGCGCTGCGCACCACTGCCCAGCCAATCTCGAAAACCACCGCTGCCGCCGCATCGAGATCCAGATCCGCACGGACGGATCCTTCTCGAAGTCCGCTCTCGAGCAGTTCCCGCAGGAGGCTCCTGATGCGCGCGCGTTGGAGATCGGCAGCCATCCGAGACACGTCTCCGTCCACGAGACCCGTATTGCCGAAGAGCGACGAGCAGAGCAGTTCATCCTGTCCGTAGTGGTCGATGGTGAGTTCCACGAGCGCGCGCAAGCGTGCGGGGATCGACCCGGAGCCGCCGGAAAGGTTCGAAGCGCTCGCCACAAAACGCTCGATGGAGGCTTCCACCACCGCCATATAGACGGCCTGCTTCGAATCGAAGTGCAGGTAAAGGCTCCCCTTGCCCGTGCCCGCGTCACCCGTGATGTCGTCCACGGTGGTTCGCTTGTAGCCGAAGCGGCGAAAACGGGCCTCGGCCGAATCGATCAGGCGTTGCTCGGGCCTGGACGAACTGGCCTGGTTCATTCGAAATCCTCGTGAAACCGCGTTCTCAGCGGTCGAGAGCACCCGTTGACAAGGAATGACTAATATCATAGTTTGGTCAATAGTCAATCTAGGAGTCCCCCCTTGGCCTTGCCCCGCCTCCCTTCCATCTATCTCGCCGATGAGCACGAAGCGCTCCGCCGCAGCGCAGCGGCCTTCGTCGATCGAGAGATCCGGCCCCACGCCGACCAGTGGGAGGCCGACGGCGTATTCGCGAGCGACCTCTACGGAAAGGCCGCCGAAGCAGGCTTTCTTGGAGTCCGATACGAGGAACGCTGGGGCGGTAGCGGCCTGGACTTTCTCTCCACGTGCGTGCTGTGCGAAGAACTCGTAAAGGGTGACTCCGTGGGGACGGCCGTAGGACTGCTCGCCCATTCGGAGTTTGCGCTCTCGACTCTTGCGGACGAAGCCAGTGACGAACTCAAGCAGACCTGGCTCGCGCCAGCGATCCGCGGCGAACTCATCGGCTGCATCGGTGTTTCCGAACCCGGCGCCGGGTCGGACGTTGCGTCCATGAAGACTCAGGCCCGTCGCGACGGCGACGACTACGTGATTTCCGGACAGAAGACGTATATCACGAACGGCACACGGGCCAACTTCATCACTCTTGCGGTTCGTACTGGCGATGCGGGTCCGGGCGGGATTTCACTCGTCGTGTTCCCGACCGATACGAAGGGATTCGAGATCGGTCGGCGACTGGATAAGCTTGGTTCCAGGGCCTCGGATACGGGAGAACTCTACTTCGACGAATGCCGGATTCCCGTATCGAATCGCATCGGCGAGGAAGGCCGGGGTATGCGTTATATCCTCTCGCATTTCGGCGGGGAGAGGCTCGTCATTGCCGCGTTTGCCGTGGGGATCATGGAACGCCTGATCGAGATAGGCATGGACCACGCCGGCGAGCGCAAGGTCTTTGGATCGAGTCTGAGCAGTTATCAGACGTGGCGTCACCGCTTCGCGGACATGATGACCCAACTCGAGGCAACGCGAGCGCTGACCTACCAAGCGGCTCGCCTCCTCTCCGACGGAGAGCCGGGTGGTGATATGGCCGTGTCCATGGCGAAACTCTACGCCGCAGATGCCGTGCAGAAGGTGGCGGCGGAAATACTTCAACTTCACGGCGGCTACGGACAGATCGAGGAGTCTCCCATTCCCCGCTATTACCGGGATGTGGCTGGATTCTCGATTGGTGCTGGAACGTCTGAGATCATGCGCGAAATCATCTCACGATCTGTACTCAATACGAAGGGAAGTGGATGACCAGTGTGCAACGAGTAGGTGCAATTGATGCTTGGATGTCGATCATGGCGCCCGAAACAGCCCACCGCTGGCCGGACTCGTTCTGGCACATCTTTCGCAAGTACGGCGTCGAGGAGCGTTTTCGCAAGGGATTCAGTCTCGATGAAATCATCCAGGAGATGGACGAGGCGGGTGTCGAGATTGGCATTGCGTCCTCGTTCAAGTTTCTCGACACCTGGGTAGTGGATAACGATGAGACGGCCGCGTATATCGCGCAGGCCCCGGATCGCTTCGTGGGATGCTTCACGGTGGATATACGCAATCCCATGCCAGCCATGCGTGAATTCAGGCGCTGCGTCGAGGAGTTGGGATTCCGCGCCTTTCGGGTCGAACCCTACCAGTACGGGGATGGACGGACGACGGCTCCCCCTCCCACGGACCGGATGTATTGGCCCTTCTACGTGGCCTGCTGCGAGTACGATATTCCGATCGCCATCCAGGTGGGACATACGGGCCCACTACTGCCTTCCGAATGCGGCAGGCCCATCTATCTCGACGAGGTGGCGCTCACCTTTCCGGAACTGAAGATCCTGGGCACGCACGTGGGCAACCCCTGGGAGGAGGAGATGATGATCCTGGCCTGGAAGCACCCGAATCTATATGTGGAGTCTTCCGCGCGCCCGGCTCGCCAGTGGCCCGAGGGATTGAAGAAATTCGCCGGCGGTTATGGACAGGACAAGATGATATGGGGAACCGATTACCCGCTGCTTCCCTTCGGGCGGACGGTTCAGGATGTGTACGACTGCGGTTTCTCGGAAGAGGCGACTCGCAAGATCCTGCGCGATAACGCGGCGAGAGTATTCAATATCGATGTCTGATCTTCTCACGCTCGAGCGCAGTGCCCTCGGCGTCTACAAGCTGACGATCCGGCGGCCGGAAGTCCGCAATGCCCTCAACGAAGAGGCCTTTCATCAGTTGATCGATGCCTGCCATGAGGTCGCTGCCGATGACGCGGCTCGGGTGCTCGTCCTGACGGGTGAGGGGCGTGCTTTTTCGGCGGGTGGTGACTTCGAATCGCTCCAGAAAATGCTGGACGGAGACCGCGCCTATGCGGTGAACGAGCTCGAGAACGCCGGCGCCGGCGTGCTGGCATTGGCGCGCCTGGAGGTGCCCACGGTGGCAGCACTGAACGGAGATGCTTTCGGCGGCGGCGCAGCCGTTGCGCTCAGTACCGACTACCGCGTAATGAGCGATTCCGCCCGGCTGGGTTTCGTGTTCTCTCGCCTTGGCATAAGCGGAGCCGATACCGGCGCCAGTTGGTGGCTCTCTCGCATCGTGGGCCCCAGTCGGGCCCTGGAGATCCTTACTTTCGGCAAGGTTTTCGATTCGTCCGAAGCCTTGGAGGCTGGACTGGTCACCGAGGTGGCGCCAGCCGAGTCGTTCGAGAAGTCGGTCTCCGCTTTGGTCGAGCGTCTGGCTGCCCTGGCTCCTCTCGCCGTTCGCGGCAACAAGCGAGCTCTGTTGGGTCTCGATGATCGAACTCTCGAAGAACACCTGAATCTGGAGGCTCAGATTCAAGCCGACTGCATTCGCTCTGCCGACTTCCGGGAGGGGCTGGATGCCTTTCAGAATAAGCGGCCCGCAGAATTCAAGGGAAAATAGGCGAAGAGGGCGAAGCGATGGACATCTACCTATCACCCCAACAACTCGATCTGCGCGCCGAAGTTCGCGCTTTCCTGGACGAGCAGTACCCCCCAGAGCGCATTCTGCAGATGGAGCAGGACGAGGAGTATCCAGACGATTTCTATCGTGAGTGTGCGAAGCGAGGGTGGACGGGAATTCCGGTGCCGAAGGAATACGGCGGTTCGGACGGATCTGTCCTGGACTTGTGTGTCTTTGTAGAGGAGGTCGGCAAGACATCGATCTCACTCTCTACCCTCTACATCACGGGAACCATCTTCGGCTCCCATGCCCTGCACATATGCGGTTCGAAGGAGCAGGCGAATCGCTACCTCCCGGGTGTCGTAAACGGAGAAAAGCGATTTGCCCTGGCAATGTCCGAACCGGGCGCTGGATCGGATTTCGCCGGCATGGAGACGCGAGCCGAACGGGTCGATGGTGGCTGGCGGATCGACGGTCTCAAGGGGCCGATCTCAGGGGCCGAAAGGGCCGACGTCATCATCACGGCCGCTCGCACTTCGACCTCCCCTTCGGGTCCTCGACAGAAGGGCATTAGCCTCTTCCTGGTAGAGAACGGTCCCTCCGGCCCGGGCTTCGAGCGCACTCGCTATGCGGCCATGCAGGCACTCATGGTGAACAAGGTTCATTACGACGGCGTGGTCGTCCCGGAATCGGCCGTACTCGGCGAGATCGATGAGGGTTGGATGAACCTGGCTAGACTCATGGATCCCGAAAGGCTGGCCAACGCAGCTCAAACTGTCGGTGTTGCCCAGGCGGCCATCGATGACGGGGTCGCCTACGCGACGACTCGCCAGCAATACGGCCAGCCCATCAGCCGCTTCCAGGCGGTCTCCCATCCCCTGGCCGAGGCGCAGGCCGAGGTAACGGCCGCGCGCCTGCTGGTTTACGCCGCGGCCGCCAAGCGAGATCAAGAAGGCCCCTGCCCCAAGGAAGCTTCGATGGCCAAGATGTTGGCCAACAATGTCGCTGCGCGTGCCACGAGTGCGGCATTGCAGTGTGCGGGCGCACGGGGCTGGGAACACGATTCTCATTTTCTGCGCCGAGTTCTGGAAGTCAGGGGCTGCGAACTCGGTGGAGGGACCAGCCAGATTCAGCGCAACATCATTGCGCGCCAGATGGGTATGTGATGCGGGCACTCGTTTACCAGGGGCCGGGCAAGATTTCGCTGGAAACGATCGAGGACCCCTCTCCGACGGATGATGAGGTACTGCTGAGAGTCGACGCGGCTGGGGTGTGCGGAACAGATCGTCATATCGTGGCCGGCGAACTCGGCGTGCCACCGGGAACCGTACCCGGGCACGAGATCGCCGGGACCATCATCGGAATGGGATCCGACGTGGAAGGCTGGAAGTCGGGCGACCGTGTGGCCTGCTTCGGCCAGGTCACTTGCGGGACCTGTTCTCCTTGTGTCTCGGGCGCTTCGAATCGTTGCCGCCAGCCAGCCGTGCTGGGAATGGCCCGCCAGGGAGGCTTTGCCGAACAGGTGGCGCTTCCGGCCAGCTGCCTGATCCGGCTACCCGATGACGTTTCGAGCCCGGTGGGTGCGATCGCTTCCGACGCAATTGCCACGCCGCTGCACGCTCTCATGACCGTGGGCCAATTGCGCCCCGGTGAGACTGTCGTGGTGATTGGCGCAGGGGGTCTTGGGCTCCATGCCATCCAATTAGCGCGTTTGGCGGGGGCGGCGTGCGTGGTTGCAGTGGATCCCTTCGAGCCCGCGCGCAAGGCAGCCCTCATAGCCGGAGCGGATGCAGTGCTGGATCCGAGCTTGGAAGACGATGCGGTGCGCGCGCTTCGTCGCCTGGCACGAGGGGCCAGCCTTGCTCTCGAGTGCGTTGGAACGGCGGAAACGGTGGAGTTGGGAATGTCGGCCCTCTCGCCGGGCGGCCGCCTGGTGGTGGTCGGAGTCGGTAGTGCCCGGCCGAGCCTACCTCCCCTGGCTCGCTTCATCGGGACCGAACTCTCTGTGTGCGGTTCATTTGGGTCGACCCCGGCCGAAATCGAGACGGTGCTGAACCTGATCGAGCGCCGTCGTCTGGACGTCTCTCACTCGGTCCAACGCGAAGTTCCCCTGGGTGAGGCCGCCTCGATTTTTTCGGAGCCGGGTGGGCCGGCTCGCACAGTCATTCTCCCACAGAGCCAGGAGTCACACCGATGAGCGACGAAATCTTGCTCGAGGTCCACGATCGTGTGGGCACTGTCACCCTGAACAGACCCGATCGTCTCAACACGCTCACCCTTCCGACCATCGGTCAGCTCGTGGAGGCACTCGGCGAGATGGCGGCCCGCGAAGATGTGGGCGTGGTGGTCCTCGCCGGCAATGGCCGGCGTTTCTGTGCCGGGGCGGATCAAGCGGAGATGGTGGAGCGAGAGCCCCAGGCGTGGGAACCCATCGTTCGTCGCTACCTGGACCCCGTGCGAGCCATCGTGGCCATGGATAAACCGGTGATCGCAGCTCTGCACGGCGATGCGGTGGGTGGAGGCCTCGGGCTCGCGCTGGCCTGTGATTTTCGGATCGCTGCGGACGGCATTCGTATGGGTGCCCCTTTTACTCCAATCGGCCTGGCGGGTTGTGACATGTCTGCGGGCTGGTTTCTTCCGCGGCTGCTGGGTCTCGGGGTGGCCACCGACCTCATGTTCACCGGACGCCTCGTCGGCGCGGCCGAAGCGCTCGAGATCGGTCTCGTCCACCGTGTCGTTCAGCCGGAGCAATTTGGCGACGAGGTTTCGGGCCTGGCGCGTCAACTGGCAGCGGGCCCGCCAATCGCCCATCGCTGGACCAAGCGGGCCATTCACCGCTCGCTTGGAGTAGACATGAATGCCGAGTTCGAGTTCGAGATCTTTGCTCAGGTGCAGTGCATTCAGAGCGAAGATCACCGCGAGGGCGTAAAGGCCTTCAAGGAAAAACGGGCTCCCGATTTTCGGGGCCGCTGAACGAGAGGATCCCAGGATGGCGGAACCCGACTTCTATCTGAGTGACGAGCAGCGCGAGCTTCAGCGGGCGCTTCGAGACTTTGTTTCGAAAGAAATTGCACCACTGGCCGCCGACTGCGACGCTGAAGAGCGTTACCCAGTGGAGCTCTTTCCTCGGCTGGGCGAACTCGGTTACCTGGGCCTGGGTTTTCCGGAATCGGTGGGCGGATCGGGAGGGAGTCGCCTCGACTACGCAATCCTGTGCGAAGAGCTCGCCTACGGCTCGGGCGGTATAGCGCTCGGGATCTACGTCCACATGGCCCTGGCCTGCGCGGCGCTCGATGCTTTCGGCAGTGGTGAGCTCAAGGAGGCATGGCTCGCCCCTGCGTTGCGGGGAGAGCGCATTGGCGCATGGGCGTTCGCCGAGGCGGGTGCCGGATCGGATGCCGGTGCCATCTCGACCCAGGCCGTTGCCGACGGTGACTGCTATGTGATCAACGGCACAAAGCTTTTCATCACCAACGGCCCCTTCGCGGACTTCCTGGTGGTGGTTGCTTCCACGGCTCCCGAGCGCAGGCTCAAGGGTCTTTCGCTTTTTTTGGTGGAAAGCGACCGGCCGGGTTTTCGTGTCGCTGCATCTCTTTCCAAGCTGGGAGTGCGAGCTTCCGAAATGGGAGAACTCGTCTTTGAAGATTGCCGGGTTCCAGCAGGGAACCTGGTGGGAAGCCTTCATAGAGGCTTTCTTGATTCACTCAGCACCCTGACGCTCGGGCGAATTGCCTCCGCGGCGTTTGCTATCGGCGTAGCACGCGCCGCCTACGAGGCGACGGTTGCGCACGCGGCCACCCGCATTCAGTTTGGACAGCCGATTGGTTCTTTCCAGGCAGTGAGGTTCGGGATTTCCGACATGGCGGTTCAGCTCGAGGCCGCGCGCCTTCTCTGTCATCGCGCGGCAATGGCGGCCGATCGAGGGCTTCCTCATAGTCGCGAAGCGTCCATGGCAAAGCTTCATGCCAGCGAGACTTGCACCCGAATCGTCGAGCGGGCCCTTCATTACCACGGCGCGGCCGGCTTCATGAGCGACTCTTCCATCCAGCGTTACTATCGCGACTGCAAAGTCTTCGAACTCGGCGAGGGTTCGAGTGAACTGCAACGAAATATGATTGCCGGCGAACTGGGCCTTTAGTGGCAAGTCTCCGCGATGAAGGCGATGACGAAGAAACGCGAAACCACGGGAACCCAGCTTGAATGTCCTATACCCTGCGCCCGACGATCTCGACTTTCATGCGCGGTCTCGATCGCGAAGGCGTGGCCGCATCGAAGGGCGTCAAAGGACGCACCCGCACCCGAAAGGAGAATTCGATGACTCGCAAGCTCTCTCCGGATGTTCAGATCCGGCCCACCGCCTGTCCCATATGGTCCTGCGCGTTCGCAACCTTGCTCGCTCGATCGCCTGGTACCACGACGTCGTCGGGATGGAGGTCGTCCACGGCAATCCGATGATTGCCTTCATGAGCCATGACGAAGAGCACCACCGCCTTGCGCTCTTGCAGACCTCGGTCGAGGAGGAGGCACCGGAGGGATCGCCAGGGCTCGATCATGTCGCCTTCGATACGTTCGGCGACTTGCTCTCGACCTACAAGCGCCTGGTGGGGCTCGGCATGCAGCCCTATTGATCGATCAATCACGGTCCAACGACTTCCTTCTACTACCGCGACCCCGATGGAAACGGCGTCGAGCTCTTCGTCGACAACTTCGAGACCGAAGCCGAACTCAAGGGGTGGATGAACAGCGAAGCCTTCGCGGCGAACCCGTCACGGGCTCTCGGGAGCGCGGCGCTGGCCTGGTTGGAGACCCGGTTCCGCGGAGCGGCCCCGCGCTCGCTCTCAGCCCTCTCCGGGCACCCCGGGCGGTCACGCGATAAGATTCTCTACGGATCGCTCTCGGCCGCCGAGGGCCGCCCCCTCCAGAGCAGGAGAGCCCCAGTGCCCGAAGCGCCCTTCTATCGGGAATTTCCCTTCCCCGCCTACCCCAACGGCTGGTTCGCGGTGGGCTACGGGGACGAGGTGGCGCCATCGGAAGTCCGGCGCATTCACTACTTCGGCCGGGATCTCGTGCTTTGGCGGAGCGAAGCCGGCCGGGCCATGGTCTTCGACGCCCACTGCCCCCATCTCGGCGCGCATTTGGGCCATGGCGGCTGCGTGGTCGGCGAAAGCTTGCGCTGCCCCTTCCACCACTGGCGCTTCGGCGCCGACGGCGTCTGCCTGGAGATCCCCTATGCCAAGCGCATCCCGCCCCGGGCCCGGGTGCGGAGCTGGCCGGTGTGCGAGCGCAATGGTCTGGTCTTTCTCTGGCATGACGCCGAGGGCCGCTCCCCCGAGCGAGAGATCCCCGCGGTCGAGGAGTACGGGGCGCCGGGTTGGCAAGACGCTCGCCGCCAGGGCTGGAAGGTGCGCAGCCGGATGTACGACATGGGGGAGAATCCCGTGGATGCCCAGCACTTTCGCTTTCTGCACGGGGGCATCGCACCCAGTTTCGCGCAGGAGAAGGACGAGCACGGGGCGACTCGCAACGTGTCGAACCTCGACATGCCCACGCCGAAGGGCGCCATCCGGGGTTCGATCATCAGCGAACACGCCGGCCCCGGTTTCGGCTGGGTGCACGTACGCGGGGTTCTTCATACCCTGATCGTGATGGCGAACACGCCCATCGACGACCAGAACGTCGAAGTCCGCTTCAACTACTTGCAGCCGCTGACCGAAGACGCGAAGAAGAAGCGCGTCGGCGAGAAGATGGTGGCCGAACTGGTGCGCCAAATGGAGCAGGACATCGTCATCTTCGAGAACAAGAAATACCTCACCGACCCCTGCCTGGTTCCGGAAGACGGACCCATCGCGGAGTACCGCCGCAAGGCGCGCAGGGACTATACTGGCCAATTCTTCGGCGAGGACTGAAACCCAGGGGATCGGGGATCGAGAATCCCCGGCTCGGGAGAAGGCATGCAGGCCGCAGAAAGTTCACCGGGTTCGCTCTTCGACTCCGACCAGCACTACTACGAGCCCCGGGATTGTTTTACCCGCTGCATGGCGCGCAAGGATCTTCCCGGCGCCATCCACGTCGTCGAGGATGAGAACGGACGCGAGACAATCCTGATCGGCGACAAACCCTTCACCTTTCTCGATTGGAACTTCGATCGCTACGCGAAGCCCGGTGCCTTGCGCGAGATGCTCCGGCTGATGAAGACGCCGGAATACCACGGGGAGGTGGTCGAGGATCTCCGGCCGGAGTACACCGATCGCTGGGCGAGGCTCGCCCTGATGGATGCCCAGGGCCTTCAGTCGACGCTGCTCTTTCCGACGCTCGCGGTTTGCGTGGAGCACTTCATGCAAGACGACCCCAAGCAGATGTACGCGAACTTCCACGCCTTCAACGCGTGGTTGCGCGAGGATTGGGGCTTTGGCGACGACGGGCGGCTCTTCGGCGTGCCCCTGCTCTCGCTGCTGGATCTCGACTCGGCGCTCGAGGAACTCGAGTGGCTGCTGGCTTGCGGCGCACGCGTGGTCTCCATGCGGCCCGGCCCCGCCTTCGGCCGTTCGCCCGCCGATCCCCATTTCGATCCCCTCTGGGCCCGGCTCGAAGAGGCCGGGGTGCCGGTGGCCTACCACGTGGGCGAATCGGGATACAACGAACTCATGAGCGTGGCCTGGGGCGAGCGTCCGAATCCCTCGTCCCACCGGCAGTCCGCCTTCCAGTGGACGAACTTCTACGGCGACCGGCCCATCATGGACACGGTGTCGGCGC
>DUCH01000387.1:0-407 GCA_012959865.1 Myxococcales bacterium
GCCGTGGCCTTGGGTGAGAACGCTTTCCTCGGGTTCTACTCGCTGATTTCCCTCGCCACCTTCGTGCCCCTGGTCGTCTTTTACTTCGGCCACAAACACCAGGGCGTTCTGTTGTGGGCGCCGGGCGTTGGGGGCGCGGGGCGAGGCTTGGTCTTCGTCGGTATGGCCGTCGCATTCGTGTTGCTCGTGTCGGGTGTTCTGACGCCCAGTCCGTCTTCAATCTCGGCCTCCACGGACTCGAAAGGGCAAAAACCAAAGGGAGTTCAAAAGCTTACCCGCCACGCAGTTTTTATGGCGATGGGCATTTTCGGCATGATCCACCTGGTCCCCAATGGGTATGCGACCGATGTCGCATTTTTTCCCGGGTTTCCTCTCTTTGTCTTGCTGGGATCCATCCATCAGGACCG
>DUCH01000387.1:444-15862 GCA_012959865.1 Myxococcales bacterium
ATATCGAGCCTTTTACGCGGCTACCCCCCTGGTGCCATTTACCGGGGCAAAAACCCTCCAGGGCATCAAGGAATTGGACTGGCGGGCCGTGGCTCTGAGCATCTTCCTGGTGCTCCTGGTCCGCCATTACCACGTGGCTTGGTTTGGATGACTCGGCCCCGGGCCGGGATGGGGCAGGGCGACGATGGACCGATTGGTCTCGGGGGTGGGGCATGGTCCCGCTTCGGTGAAATGCCTATTGAAACTCGAGTGCGGCTGAACTAAAACCTCTCATCGATATTGATATTCGTTTTCAATTTAGAGGCTTGAGCTCGCGGGGATATGAGCCCAGGCCATTCCGCTCCTCCCAAGGCGGAATCGAGAGGGAGAGTCAATGCGTTTCGATCGATGGCTGAAATTCGCGAAACCCGGGCGCCCCACGCGAATCCTCGCCGTCGCTCTCGCGGCGAGCCTGCTTGCCGCCGGCGAGGCCGTCGCCGAGCCCGTTCAGGAGCCCGCCACGGTTCCCAGTTCTGAAGAGCGGATCCAAGCGCTCGAAGCCAAAGTGCAGGCCCTCGCCGAAGAGTTGAGCGCTCAGCGGATCGCCGAAGCGGTTCCCGTCGATTCGGAATTCGATCCCGTTTGGGGTGTCGGGCCTTCGGCTTCGAAGGTCTATCGCGAGGGCAGCGGACTTTCCATTGGGGGCTACGGCGAAGTTCGCTTTCGCCATGACAGTACCGACGACGATATCTTCGACGCCCTTCGTGCTGTTCTCTATGTGGGATACAAATTTTCTGATAGTTGGGTACTCAACTCAGAAATCGAATTCGAGCACGGTGGTGGCAGCGATGTCTTTGTGGAATTTCTCAACCTCGACTACCTGCACTCGGACGCGCTGAATTTCCGCGTTGGCTTGATTTTGATTCCCATGGGTTTTGTGAATCAGCTTCACGAACCCACCTTCTATTACGGCGCGTCGCGCCCCGAAGTCGAGAAAACGATTATCCCAACGACCTGGCGAGAAAACGGCGCCGGCTTCTTTGGGCGCATCGGCGATCGCATCACCTACCAAGTCTATGGGGTGAGCAGTTTCGAAGGCAGTCAATTCAATGCATCGGGTTTTCGGCCGGGCCGGCAAAAAGGAATCAAGGCGCTGACCAACGATTGGTCGTTCGTTGCCAGGGCCGATGTGGCGGCGATGTCGGGGCTGAATCTGGGGGCGTCGGTCTATTACGGAAACCAGGGTCAGGGTCAGAGTATTGGGGGTGTGGGGGTGGGCTCGCTCTCCACCGCGATTTACGAATTGCACGCCGAGTACAAACGCTACGGGATCACGGCGCGCGGTCTTTTTTCCCAGGCCTTTGTGGAGAATCCCGACGCGTTGAACGCGGGAATCCGCCTCAGCGGAAAGACTGGATTTCTCGCCGAGTCCCTGATCGGCGGTTATGTCGAAGTCGCCTACGACGTGATGCCGCGCTTGCTGCCCGAGACGAAGCAATCTCTCGAGCCCTTCTTTCGTTACGAGCGATTGAATACGCAGTCGAGCATGCAGGACGCCGCCGCGTACGCACCCACCTTGAAATACAATCGGCATCTCTACACGGTGGGACTTCAGTACAAGCCCATCTCCCAGATCGTCTTGAAACTCGACTACCGCTGGATCACCCAGCAATCCAATGGGCAAAGCCTCGACAAGCAAATCGAGTTTGGTGCCGGCTATGTATTCTGATGGTGTGTCTTCTGACGATATGTATTCTGATCTGTCCTCCGATCCCCCTTGTCACCGCGGAGTCGGAACAGATCTCCGGCGAGGGCCTCGGAGCGATCCTTCGCTCCTTGATCCAGTGAGTCTTCGCAGTCGAAACTGGTTAAGAGAGTTCTCGTACCTTTTTGTAATTGTTGTGATTTTAGGCCTAGGGATCTCGCCATTTCTGGAGGCCAGGGTCTTCTACACCCAGGAGGAGGCCTTTCGCCTCGCCTTTCCCGAGGCCGACCGATTCGAGCGAAAAACCTATCTGCTGACCGCCGAACAAGTGGAGGCCATCGAGCGAGCTTCGCGGTCCGACCTTGGGTCAAAGCTGGTTACGTTTCAGACTGCGTGGCGGGGCGAAACCGTGCTCGGTCATCTTCGGATCGATGTTCACCAGGTGCGAACCCAATCCGAGGGGTTGCTGGTGGCGCTCGATGGGAAGGGGAGTGTGATTCACGTTCGAGTGTTGGCCTTTCATGAACCCCTGGACTACAAGCCAGTGCAGCGATGGTATGACGGTTTCCAGGGGAAGGGATCGGAAGGCGAGATTCGCGTGGGTCATGACGTCGATGCGGTAACAGGTGCTACGCTAACCACTCGGGCGACCACCGCCGCAATCAGAAGGACGCTCGCATACTACGAACTGCTGCTATCGCGGACCTGAGAAACTTGAACCCAAGGTCGCCCGGTTGAAAGGTCGCCCGGTTGATCGATTGACCGATTGAAAGGTCGCCCGATTGACCGATTGACCGAGAAAGGTATGACGAACCGATAATGCGCTTTGTTGTGACGGGCGAATGGAACCGCAACCGTTTGCTTCAGGTGATCGCCTTGCTCTACGCGGTCTACGTCGCACTCTTGGTAGCCACCAACATCTTGATGTATTTCGGCAAGATGTCTCTCGCGCCCGCATCGGTGGTCGCCCACTATCTCGGGAGCGAATCCGATTTCAGCGCGCCTCTGAGCTACCAGGGGATGCTCGAGTTGTCGCACTTCCACCTCTTCGCAGTGGGGATGCTGCTCATGGTGCTCACGCATCTGATGCTCTTCATTCCCGTTTCCGGAAAAATCAAAGCCTGGCTGATCGCGGTTCCTTTTCTGGCGGGCTTCGTCAGCGAAATCTCCGGCTGGTTGGTTCGCTTCGTGAGTCCGAATTTTGCGATCATGAAGGTCGCAGGGTTTCTGCTGCTTCAGGCAAGCCTCATCACCCTGGTCATAATTTCGGTCTGGGCCGTATTCACAAAACACCAAGCCGAAAATTACACTGGGTTTGTCGACGAAGATTGATACTCGTGCCGGGTCGAGTCAGTCGTCGGCATCGCGGGAGAGAGTGCTGCAGCGCATGCGCTGCGCCCGGCTGCACGCGCACGCTTCGCCCGTTCCCCCGCACGACCCTTTCAGCGGGCGTCGGGTAAAGATGACGCCCACCGCCATGGCCCCCATGGTGAGACCGATGACCGCGAGCGTGAGCAGGACTGTTTGCATCGGGGTTACTCCGCTTCGGGTGACGGGGTTTTGGATTCCAGTTCCCGGGTCGATTCCGAGGCCGACGCCAGGGCCTCGAATGCCGGGGTCCAGCGGCTCTCGAAGCCTTCGGGCCCTTGACCCACGATGAAATAGGCGGCGAGCCCCTCGGCGTCGGCGAGAGCATAACCCGCCTCGGGCCCGAGAACGTTCAGCGCGGTCGCCCAGGCGTCCGCCCAGGTCGCGCTCTCGTGGATTACGCTCACCGAGGCGAGTGAGTGGGTGATTGGCCGCCCCGAGCGGGGGTCGAGGGTGTGGGAGAAGCGTCTTCCATCGATTTCGTAGTAGTTCCGGTAGTCCCCGGAGGTCGCCATGGCGCGATCTTGGAGTTCGAGAACCCGGTGGACAGTGCCGATTCCCTCTGTTGGCCTCTCGATGGCAACCCGCCAGACGCGCCCGTCGTTCCGGCGTCCCCGGGCGAGCAGTTCCCCCCCGATCTCCACCAGATAGTCACGACGGCCCAGGGCGGCCAGCGCCCCGGCCACTCGGTCGACCCCGTACCCCTTGGCGATCGCCGATACGTCGACCTGCATTCGTGGGTCGATTTTTTCCAGGCGGCTCGCTGCCGAGTCCAGCTTCAAGCCTCGGTAGCCCACGCGTTGAAGGAGCAGTCCGATCGCAGCCTCCGAGGGCGGGGTCCGGGTCGGCCCCTGGCTTCCGAAGCCCCAGGCATCGACCAGGGGACCGACGGTGACATCGAAGGCGCCTTGGGACCGTCGGCTGACTTGTTGGGCCACCTCGAGAACCTCGACTACAGGCGGCGAAATGGAAAAGGGAGCGGTGGATTCCATCGCATTGAAGCGCGAGAGCTCGGAGTTCTCTTCCCATGTCGACATTCGTCCGACGACATCGTCGAGGGTTTCTTCGATGGCGGCGCCGATGGCCCGCATGGCATTCGGGCCGAGGTCGTCTCCGGCTACCTTGACATTCCAGGTAGTCCCCATGGTGGCCCCGGAATAGACCGTGTAGGGGCCCGGAGGCTGAGCGAAGTAGAGTCGGTAGACGGAAAATCCGGCCAGGAGCACCACGCCCACGAGGAGGAGAGCTTGCGTTCGGCGGTTCAGCGCTCCGGGCGGAGGCATCAGGGGCAGCTCCGTGCTGTGTCTCTAGCCACCGAAGTCGTCGAACATGATGTTTTCCTGTTCCACGCCAAGGTTCGTGAGCATCTGAATGACGGCATCGTTCATCATGGGCGGGCCGCAGATATAGTATTCGCAGTCCTCGGGCGACGGGTGATCCTTCAAGTAGTTGTCGAAGAGAACCTGGTGGATGAATCCCTTGAGCCCTGTCCAATTGTCCTCGGGGAGAGGCTCGGAGAGAGCTAGGTTCCAACTGAAGTTTTCGTTTTTCTCCGCGATGCCATCGAAATCTTCGACATAAAAAGCTTCGCGCATGCTTCGCGCGCCGTACCAGAAGCTGACCTTGCGATCGCTGCCCAGGCGCTGGAACTGGTCGAATATATGCGAGCGCATGGGAGCCATCCCGGCTCCGCCACCGATAAAAATCATTTCGTTCCGGGTATCCCGGGCGAAAAATTCGCCGTAGGGACCCGAGATCACGACTTCGTCCCCCGGTTTGAGGTCGAAGATGAAGGAAGACATCTGTCCGGGCGGGACGTCTGGCGTGCGGGGGGGGGGCGATGCAATCCGCACGTTGAGCATGATTATGCCCTTCTCATCGGGGTAGTTGGCCATCGAATAGGCGCGCACCACATTCTCATCGACCTTCGAGATATACCGCCACTGATCGAATTTGTCCCAATCTTCCCGGTACTCTTCCTCGACCTCGAAATCCTTGTAGTCCACCACGTGAGGAGGACACTCGATCTGGATATAGCCTCCGGCCCGGAAGGGGACTTCCTCGCCTTCGGGCAATTCAAGCACGAGTTCTTTGATGAACGTCGCCAAATTCTTGTTGGAGCGGGTGCGGCATTTCCATTTCCGGACGTCGAATACCTCGGCGGGAACTTCGATCTTCAGGTCTTCCTTGACTTTGACCTGGCAGGAAAGGCGTGTACCGGAACGTGCTTCCTTGCGCGAGATATAACCTGCTTCGGTGGGAAGAAGTGAACCGCCGCCCTCTTTGACGATGACTCGGCAGACCCCGCAGGTTCCCTGCCCCCCGCAGGCCGAAGGGATGAAGAGCTTGTTCTCGGCGAGTGTGCCAAGCAAGCTGGACCCAGCGACCGTACGAATCGCTTTGTCGGGGTCGTCGTTGATGGTGATGGTGACCTCGCCCGAAGAAACGAGTTGGGATCGCGTGGCGATCAGAACCAGCACCAGCGTAACGATCACGACGGTGAAGGCGATGACCCCCCAGACGATGGTCAGCATGAATTTGAAACCTCCCCGGCCCAGAGCCGGATTAGAGCGAAATTCCCGAGAAGGCCATGAATCCCAAGGACATCAGGCCGACTACAATGAACGTGATACCCAGACCGCGGAGCGACTCGGGCACGTTGCTGTAGCGGAGCTTTTCTCGGATCGCAGCCAGCGCGACGATGGCGATCGCCCAGCCCACCCCTGATCCCAGCCCGAATACTGTGGCCTCGCCGAGGGTGTAGTCGCGGTTCACCATAAAAAGGGCTGCGCCCAAGATCGCGCAATTCACGGCGATTAGGGGCAGGAAGACCCCCAGAGCGTTGTAGAGATCGGGGGAAAAGCGGTCGATCACCATCTCGACGATCTGCACCACTGCGGCAATAGTCCCGATAAGCGTCAGGTAGGTGAGGAAGCCGAGGTTGACATCGGGTAGCCCCAGCCAGTCCAGCGACCCCTCTTTGAGAAAGGCGTTCGACAGAACCTGATTCAAGGGAACGGTGATCCCCAACACGAATATGACGGCTGCTCCGAGCCCAATGGCGGTAGTCACCTTCTTTGAGATGGCGAGAAACGAGCACATCCCTAGGAAGAAGGCTAGAGCGATGTTCTCAACGAACACTGCCTTCGCGGCCAGGCTCAAATAGTGCTCCAACATGGAAGTCCTCCTCGACTTGCTCGGGTTTCCAGCTACGAACGGCCCAAATGAAGCAGCCGATCAGGAAGAATGCGGCGGGGGCCAACAGCATCAAGCCGTTGGGCTGGTACCAACCCCCCTCGGTGGTTAGTGGCAGGATCGTGACTCCAAAGACTTTTCCGCTACCTAAGAGTTCACGAACGAAGGCTACGGACATCAGGACGAGACCGTACCCAAGCCCGTTGCCTATACCGTCGATAAAGGAGAGCCCGGGAGGGTTCTGCATCGCGAAGGCCTCGGCTCTGCCCATGATGATGCAGTTGGTGATGATCAGGCCAACGAAGACTGTCAGTTGTTTGCTGATGTCAAAGACGAAGGCCTGAAGAACCTGGTCGGTGATGATGACCAGCGAGGCGATGATGGTGAGTTGCACGATGATGCGAATGCTCGACGGAACCAGGTTCCGAATCAGGCTGATGGCTGTGTTGGAGAGTGCTGTCACCGCGATAACGGCCAGGCTCATGACGAAGGCGGTTGACATTTTCGTCGTGACGGCGAGTGCCGAACACAAACCAAGAACCTGGAGGGCGATGGGGTTGTTGTTGATCAGCGGATCCAGTAGTGCCTCGCGCTGGGTGGGTGCCATAGTTTTTCCTTCCCGATTCTTTCAGGCGCCTGCGGCGCTGCGAAGGCGAGTCAGGTAGGGGCCGAACCCTCCCTCGCCCAGCCAAAAATGCAGCATATTGGTTACGCCGCGACTCGTAATGGTCGCTCCCGACAGGCCGTCGACCTGGTACGGGTCCTTATCGGGCGGTCCAGCCGGTCCTTTGCGGACGGCGATTTTGACACGTCCCCGCTCGTCGAAAGCCTTCCGGCCAACCCATTTTGCCTTCCAGTTCGGATTGTCGACCTCGCCGCCGAGTCCAGCGGTTTCCTTCTGGTCATAGTACGTGATGCCTAGGATCGTTCGGGTATCCGGAGTTAGGGCCAGGTACCCGTAGAGGACCGACCAGAGGCCGTACCCCTCGATGGGAATGATGATCGAGTCCACCTTTCCGTCGCTGACGACTTCGTAGATCAAAGCCTGATTGGGAACGCGGAGTACTTTGGAAGGGTTGGGGGAAGCCCGCGTGCTTTGGGCCGGGTCGCGGGCAGCGGCGCGCTGGTTGAATGTTTTCGGGTCCAGGGTCGTGTTCTCTTCGCCCGTGGCCAGGTCGATCATCTTGGGCCTTATCGAACTTTCGAAAAGTTGACGAATATTTTCGGTGCTGATTTTCTCGCCCGTTTTCATCAGGCCCGCGACAGCAAGAATATTCTTTTGCCTGTCAATCTGGACGTTGAGCTCTTTGAGAGGCCGCAATGAAACTTCCGCAGTGGCTACGAAGAGCGCGCAGACTACACAGACCAGGATTGAAAACCCGATGATGTACGTCGTACTATGCTGCACTGCGCGCCAACCTCCTGCGAATATTGGCTTGCACGACAAAATGATCGATGAGCGGGGCGAACATGTTCATGAACAGGATTGCCAGCATCATGCCCTCGGGATAGGCGGGGTTCACCACTCGGATCATGACCACGAGTACTCCAATGCCGAAGCCATAGAGCCACTTGCCCCGGTCGGTGAACGCCGAGGAGACCGGGTCCGTTGCCATGAAGGCCATGCCAAAGGCCCAACCCCCGAGCACCATATGCCAGTGCCAGGGCACCGCGAACATGGAGTTGGTGGTCGAGCCGATGAGGTTGAAAAACAGGGCCGTCACTATGGTGCCGATGACCACGCCCCCCATGGTCCGAAATGAGCCCACGCGACTGAGGACCAGAAGTCCGGCACCGAGAAGACAGGCAAACGCGGAGGTCTCGCCCAACGAACCGGGGACGACACCCCAGAAGGATGACCACCAGTCGGCATTTTCAAGTGCCCCTGCGTGGGACGCCGCCTGGGAGAGCAGGGTGGCTCCGCTGAAGGTGTCGATGCCCGAAAAGTCGGCGGCAATCCAGGGTGAGTCACCGCTCATCGCCGCCGGGTAGGAGAAGAAGAGGAAAGCCCGGGCCGTCAGTGCGGGGTTCAGAAAATTCATCCCCACCCCACCGAAAACCTCCTTGCCCATTACGATGCCGAAGACCGTACCCACAGCCACCATCCAGAGCGGAATGGTTGGCGGAAGAGTCAGGGGCAGGAGCGCACCGGTGACCAAAAAGCCTTCGTTGATTTCATGGCTTCGTACCACCGCGAAGATAACTTCGGCGACTCCCCCGGCGACCATCACCGTGATGTAAAGAGGGATCCAATAGAGGGCGCCGAAAAGGACGCAATGAAAGTTGCTCTTGAAGTCGAAGGAAAATCCGAGGGCCTGCCAGAGAGTGGTCTGCCAGGAGTCCAGGGGGGAGGCTCCCTTCGCGATCGCCAGCATGCCCTCGTAGCCCGTGTTCCAGCACGCCATGAGCATGCAGGGAAGCAGGGCCACTACGACAGTCATCATCAGGCGTTTCATGTCGGTGCTGTCACGAACATGCGAAGCCCTGCGGGTTACTTCGCCGTTTGTGAAGAGAAAACTTGCCTGGAGGTCGAATACCGGCCAGAATTTTTCGTATTTGCCGCCCTTCTCGAAGAGGGGCGCCATTTTGTCGAGTTTGTCGCGAAGGAACTTCATCCCAGGGTCAGCCCTCTTTCTCGATGATTTCGAGATTGCGCCGGAGGACCGGCCCATAGTCGATCTTGCTGTGGCATACGAAGGTGCATAGGGCCAGATCTTCTTCGTCGAGTTCGAGAGCTCCGAGCTCCTCGGCCTTCTCGACGTCGCCCACCAGCATGGACCGGAGCAGGAAGGTGGGCAGAATATCCATGGGCATTACTCGCTCGTAGCTTCCGATGGGTACCATGGCGCGCTCGGCACCGTTGAGGCTCGAAGTCATGTCGAAAGTTCGGGCCGCCAGGAAATTGGAAAGAAAGATTCGCAAGACGGAGAAGCGCCGCTTGCCCGGGGCGAGCCAACCCAGAAATTCGCGCTCGTTACCTTCGGCGATGACGCTGACCTGGCGCTCGTAGCGCCCGAGATAACCGAAGGAGTTGCCTTCGGCCTTCTTGCCCGCAAGCACCGAACCCGAGATCAGTCGGAGATCGGACCGGGTGCCGAGTTCATGGCCTACGACGTCCTCGATGCAGATGCCGAGCCGGGCGCCCACCAACCGGGGGTCGGCGACCGGTGGCCCCGCCAAGGAGATGACCCGAGCGACGTCCAACCGGCCGGTGGCGATAAGTCGGCCGATGGAGGCCACATCCTGGTAGCCAATATGCCAGACCGTCTTGTTTCGGTGAACGGGCTCAAGAGTATGGATGTGCAGGCCGACGGTGCCCGCAGGATGAGGACCGGAAAAGTATTCTGCTGCAACTGGGGCATCCAGGTTATCGGCGAAATCGCTGTGTTCGCGGAGACAGAGGTAGGTTTTTCCGGGGGTGAGCCGCGCGATGATCCTTAGTCCTCGCTCGAAATCTTCTCGCCGGTCGGCGAGGGCCACTTCGGGGAGGGGCGCCAGCGGCGAAGTATCGATGGCGGTTACGAAGATCGCCGCCGGTTCGGATTTGACCCCGGGAACCTTGCTGTAGGGGCGGGTTCGAAAGGCTGTCCATTGCCCCGATTCCACCAGCAGGTCGCGGATCTCGCTCCGAGTCAACTCGGCCTCGGGTTTTCCCGCGAAGCTGGAAAAAGTCTGGCACTCTGCCGGGTCCACTTCGCCCGAGCGTTCGGCATCCGAAAGGTCGATGACCACGGATTGAAGGACTCGGCGAGCGCCGCGATGGATTCCGATGACCCTCCCGGCTCCGGGTGACGTGTGGAGCACCCCTTCGGACTTCCGGTCTTCGAACAGAACCTGGCCGCGCCTGACTGTCTCGCCTTCTTCGACGCGCATGCGGGGTTTCATGCCCGGAAAGTCGTCGGCCACCACGGCGACTCGGGTCGCTCGCACTTGCTCGCGGATTACCTGGAGGGGCCGGCCCGAAATGGGAATGTCCAGGCCCTTCGTGATCTTGTGGATGGCCATCGGGGCTTGGCTGCTCGCTGATTTCGACTCGTCGGCGCATCGAAAGCAGCCGTCGTATCGGTTGAGGTTCTCTGACTGTAGATCGAGCCTGTGATGGAGGCCTGAACGAGACGGACTTCCCGCCCACTTGAAGAGCTTCGATTCACGTCTCGTGCCCTCGCTCCGGCGGGCCAGATGGCTTGGCTTCGGGAGGTGCAACGAATCGAACGCGGCAGATACTAGGTTGGGAAAGGGCATCCATCAAGGAAACCGAGGGACGCAGATTCCTTTCGAATTTGCCGGTGAGTCGCGGGTAGAGGCCCGACGCCGCCGGGCGCCCGGCCCTGAGCGCCCCTGCCTCGGGGAAGGCGAGTCTTCAGAGAGCAGATCGGAGCTTTTGGGTTTGATCTGCCTGGGGTCCAGCCTGTAGACTAAAGGGCGTAGCCCTTCGTTGCGGAGCTCGCGGATTTGGGCGCTGCAGGGCGGAGCTGAAAGCATTCCAAGCCACGTCGTCTGAATGGATTGAACCGAGCGAATTCACCTCCCCGGACTCTGCAATTCCCAGGGGAGGGAAATTGCGGGTCTCCCCGGAGCCGAGATGGGTGCGTTGGACGGTGGGTCGCGCGGACGATCGAAAGTCTTGATTGCGGTGTACCGACAGAAACGATAGAAACGATAGAAGCGACAGAAACGATAGAAACGACAGAAACAGAAGCGGCAAGAGACGCCGAACCGCAGTCGATCCGAACCATTGAAGAGACGGAGTCCAGATAAGCAGACGAGATCCCGGTTGAAGATACGGCCAAACAGGAGGATTGAAGAATGGGCGATTCGCACAGAGTACTGACCGCCGGAGACATCATGGCGACTTCGCTGATCACCCTGCGGCCCGAGATGAGTATCTTCAATGCGATCCGGATCTTGCTGAGCCGCGGCATTTCGGGTGCACCGGTGGTGGATGACGCCGGGGCAATGATCGGCGTTCTCTCGGAGCTCGACTGCCTGCGGATGCTTTCTTCGGATGAGTTCTATGCCGGCCATCAAGAAGAAGCGGGAACCGTCAAGCATTTCATGACCGGCGCGGGTCGAACGATTCCTCCCGACCTGGGGATCTACGCCATCGCACACTATTTCCTCACCCTGCCGATCCGTCGCCTTCCGGTCGTCGAAGACGGACGTCTGGTGGGTCAAGTCAGTCGCCGGGATGTGCTGCAAGGGATCGAGACCATGGCGAAGCAGCGTGCGGGAATTTCGCGTCAGACCGATCTGATCGAGATCGCACGTTCCTGGTCGGCCCTCTAGCCGAGCTGTCGGTTTAGAGCGCCATTTCCAGAGGGCGCTCGATGAAGCGCCGGATTCCGACCAGCAGGCGGGCGGCGGCGGCGGCTTCAATTTTGCTGGGGTCCGCGCAGAGCGTCAGGGTGAGCACGTCGCCCACGCCGACGGATTCACCCTGGGCGACGGGCTGCCGGCGCGGCGGGGCGCTGCCCACGGTTACGTGGGCGCCCGGACGAGGAACCGGCCAATGGCGGTTCACGCCCGGGATGTCGAGGTGGATTACGACGAATTCCGCGGCGTCTGACTCCGAATCGCCGGTAGTTTCTGGCTCCGGGTCAGGGGCTTCCAACTCGGCGGAGAGGGCTGCCAGCCCCTTGCGGTTGGCCTCGCGGATTCGCCGGCCTTCCCCGGGTGTTCCGGCGTTCAAGAGCGCGATATCTACGGATGCGTCGCGAGGGGCACCGGCTTCGGCCCCCGAAGCCTGCGCGATCTCAGGCGCGTTGCGAAGCCCAAGGGCGGTGGCCCGAAGGATCACGACCTCCAGGGGAATTCGCGTGCCGCCCGAATTTTCCTCGATGCTCGCCAAAATTCGCAACAATGCGCTGGCCTGACAGTCGGCCTCCAAACGCAAATAGGGCTCGAGTGGGCCGGTGCCGGGGGGCGGGGTTTTTCGTTCGATATCGGCCCGGGTGACCCGGCCGTGCGATCCGCTTCCGCGCATCCGGTCGATTTCGATTCCCGCGCGCTCGGCCAGGCGTCGAGCCAGCGCGGTGCTCCGGGGCACGGGTGGCGCGGAGGCGCCGGACCCGGGGGAGTCTGGCAAGGGAAGGGAGCCGCCTGTGGAAGACTCCGCGCGGTTCGTCGCGGGGCGGGTGGCTGAGGGAGGGGTTGCCGGGAGGGCCGGCGCGGCCGGTGGGCGCGGCTCGGACTCTGGGACCGAGTCCTCCGCCCGAGCTTCGATCAGGCCGAGCACAGTACCCACGGGTACGCCCAGGCTGCCCGACGCGACGGTGATTTCGCACAAGATGCCCGCGGCCGGCGCTTCGACCTCCAGGGTCGATTTGTCGGTTTCGATTTCAACGATGGGTTCGCCCAGGGCGATTTCGGCCCCGGGTTCCACGAGCCAGTCGATCAGATCGGCTTCATCGATGTCCGGGGCGGGTTGGGGCATCCGGATTTCGATGGGCATTGCGGCCTGCTCCCGGTCTGATCCTCGCTCGCCGCGAACCATAGCGATTCGGTCAGGGGCTGACGTCCGCAGGGGCTCCGGTGTCGGATTCGGCGTGAAGAGCGCCGATCCGAGCCAGCTGTTCGCCCGCGCCGCCCAGGGTCAGCCCGATCTGCTGGGCCCAGAGCAGATGCCGATGGATCGGGTAGTCGATGTCTGCGCCGATCCCGCCGTGCAAGTGCATGGCGGTATGGGCCACTCGACTTCCGCCCCGGCAGGCCCACCATTTGGTGGCTGCCGACTCGGCGCCCGCAGGCAAGCCCTCTTCAAGACGCCAGATGGCCTGCCAGAGCGTGGACTTCATGCACTCGAGGTCGACGTAGGCGTCGGCGATCCGCATGGTGACCGCCTGAAAAGTTCCGATGGGTCGACCGAACTGCTTGCGATCGGAGGTGTATTCCGCGGTCTTCTCCACGGCGGCCTGGCAGACCCCGAGTTGCAACGCCGCGAGGGCGACCTGGGCACGGTCGGCCACCCATTGGATGATCCCCGCGCCCGTCTGGGGGTCGCCCAAGACATCGTCCGCTGAAACTTCGACGCCGGATAAGCTCAGCTGAAATTGGCGCTCGTGATTGTTCGCAACGGCCTCTTCAAGCCGAACCCCCTCGGCTTCGGGGTCGACAAGGAAGACCCCCACCCGACCCTCACCGAGGGATGCGGGGAGTAAAATGCGTGCCGCACTCTTTGCGCAAGGCACGCAGACTTTCTCGCCGTCCAGAATCCAGCGATCTCCGTCGCTCCGAGCACGGGTCTGCGGGCACGTGGGATCGAAGCGTCCGACCTCCTGGAGTCCTGCGCTGAGGAGGGTTTCGCCGGCGGCGATTCCGGGCAACCACTTTTTCTTCTGAGCATCGGTGCCAAATTGCCCGATGGCCGCGGCCCCGCAGATGAGGGTGGGGACGAGGGGAATCGGTGCGATGACTCGTCCGGCTTCTTCCACCAAGACACAGAGGGCACCGAAGCCGAGGCCACTCCCTCCATCGCTCTCGTCGATGTCGATCCCGAGCAGGTGCGCCTCGCCGAGCGCGGCCCAGAGGGATCGGTCGATGCCGTCACCCGAGGCGTTCGCCTCGAGTTCCGTCAGGCGTTCAGGCGTGCAGGCGTCGGTCAGAATTTGCCGGGCCAGCTCGCGGATTGCGGCCTGCTCTTCGGTCAACGAAAAATTCATGGGTTCGTACTCCTGGGTCGAATGGGATTAGCGCGGCGCCCTGGGCATTTTGAGTCCCGCCATGGCGATGATTTCCCGCTGGACTTCGTTGACGCCGCCCCCGAACGTATTGATCTGGCAGGCGCGCGCCTCCTGGGACAAGGCCCCCAACAGAACGGCGCCCGCAGAACCCTTGCGAAGTGCGCCCGCGACGCCCACAACCTCCTGGAGCAGGCGGTACACCTCGATCAGGGTTTCGGTGCTGTAGACCTTGACGGCGGAAGCCTGGGCGGGGTCGAGAACGTTCTGTTCGAGGGCCCAGGCCATACGCCAGTTCATCACTTTCATGGCTTCCAATCGGGCGCTGGCCTCGCCCAGGGCCAGCTGGACCCGAGGGTCGTCCACCACCCGAATCCCGGCCGCGTCACAGGTTTCCTTGGCCCACGCGACGATATCGTCGAGGTGCTTGAACGCGATGCCCCCAAATGCCGCGAGGCCCACGCGCTCGTGGTTGAGTTGGGTGGTGATCAATCCCCAGCCCTGATTGAGACCTCCAACGATCATCGACTCGTCGACTCGAACGTTTTCGTAGTAGCTCATACAGGTATGACCGCCGCCCACGGTATGAATTGGCGACGCGCTGAAGCCCGCGAGTTTCGTATCGACGATGAAGATCGAGATGCCGCGATGTTTCTTGGCATCGGGGTCGGTCCGGGCGGCAAGCCAGATATAGTCGGCGTCGTCGGCCCCACTGGTGAAGATCTTGGTGCCGTTGATCACCCATTCGTCGCCTTCCCGGACCGCCGAGGTCTTGAGCGAAGCCAAGTCGGTGCCGGCATCGGGCTCGGTGTACCCGATCGCGAAATGGGCTTCGCCCGCCAGGATGCGCGGTAGAAACTCGCGCTTGTGCTCCTCCGAGCCATGGGCCATCAGGGCGGGACCGACGGTGTTCAGGGTGACGAAGGGCAGGGGCGCACCGGCCCGGCGAAGTTCGTCGAAGAAGATCAGCTGCTCGATGGCTGTCAGCCCGCCGCCCCCGTATTCCTCGGGCCAGCCCACGCCCAGCCAGCCGTCGCGCCCCATTTCGCGCACGATCTCGCGAAAGAGATTGCCGCCCTCGAGCATCTTGATTCCATCTCGGCGTTCGGGGGTCATCAGCTGGCCGAAGTAGTCGCGGAGCTTCAGGCGGAGTTCTTTTTGTTCGGGCGTGTAGTCGACGTGCATGGGCGGGATCCTCAAGCCCCGGTGTCGGGGCGGCGGAAGTGGAGAACGGCGCGGGGCGCCGCCGATTAGGGCCAGTATAACCCCAAAGTGAAACACGTTCTAGTCGGGGAAATCGGACCGGCCCGCCGCGGGGCCCCGGGAGGGCGAGAATCTGGGCAGAGTCTCCGGGAGCACGAAAAATCCGGGCCGTCCGAGGGTATGCTGGGGCAAAATTTGTTGCGGACGTCCTGAGTTCGCCGGGCTTCGGCGAAGGGGCGAAGGGGCAAAGGGAGCGGATGGAAGTCTGGGCAGCCATGGACCAACGAATGCG
>DUCH01000388.1 GCA_012959865.1 Myxococcales bacterium
CGTCCCACTTCCCACCGTTCGAGTCGAGTTCGTGGGGGTCTGCTTTTGAGGACTGCAAAGCGGGTGCCGGGCGCACGGCAGGCCAGAAGGCTCGGAGACGCGGCGCGTAGGTCAGCTCCCGGCGAATGGCCGGCGAGGGCTGGCGATTCGCCGGCGAGGGCCGAGGCCGGCACCGGCGCGAAGGGCAGGGCTGGGGATCAGTGGCCCCGCAAAACCCGCATCATTCGGCTGATGGCTCCCAGAGCGGGTCTCTCGCCCGAAGTTTTCCGGGTGCCCGCGCTGGCTCCGGGACGTTTGGTTTCTTCGTCCCATTGCTCGTGGTAGGCCTGAACCTTGGCGAGTTCGCCGCCGTCGAGCCAGGTGCCGTGGTCGTCGGGGCAGCGGTCGACGATGATCCCCGACGAGTAGTCGTAGTTGATGGCCGACAGAACCCGCCTGCACTGGGGGCATTGCAAGCGTCGGTTCGAATCCTCCAGGGGAACCCCGGTGCGCGCGAGCGCGCGGGTTTCCTCCACGATCGAAGCACTGATCGTGGCCTCCCGGGTTTCCACCACTTTGGCGAGTTCGCCGGTATCGAGCCAGACGCCCTGGCAACTGCGACACCAGTCGACCCCTACGCCTTCGTATTGAGTGGTCGACAATGCGGAATGACAGTGGGGGCAGTTGAGGTTGGACACGGACTCGGCTCCTGTGGGCTTGCGGGATGCTAGAGCGCTGGGGGGGGGTAAAACTATCCGCGTTCGAAGCGTGTGGGGCGTTCGGTCTGGGCGGCGGGCTCAGACGCCTTCGCGCTTGCGAACGTCGACGGCTTCGCCGTCTTGAACGATGACCGCACTCGCCATGCCGACGAAAAGGCCTGTGCCCAGTACGCCCGGAATCGCGAGGATGCGTGCGTCGAGATCGCCGGGGTTCGCAATGGCGCTGACCTGGGCATCAAGAACCAAGTTGCCGTTGTCGGTCATGAAGGGCGCGCCGCCGGAATCGCTCCGCCGTTCGGCGGGGCAGCCGAATTCGGCGAGTCGAGCCCGGGCCAGGCTCTCCGCAAAGGGGATGACCTCGACGGGCAGGCGCCCCCGGGCGCCCAGATGGGGCACAAGTTTCTCGGCCCCCACCAGAATCACCAGGCGATCCGACGAGGCGGCGACCACTTTCTCGCGCACCAGCGCGCCCCCGTAGCCCTTGATGACATCGAGGTTCGGGTCGACTTCGTCGGCGCCGTCGAAGGTGACGTCGAGTCGCCCGGCGGCGGCCAGGGTGATGAGCGGGATCTGGAGATCCCGGGCCAGCGCTTCGGTGCGCTCGGAGGTGGGCACGCCGCGCACGCGGAGCCCACCGGCCACGCGTTCACCCAGGGCGCGGACAAATGCCTCGGCGGCGCGCCCGGTGCCCAGGCCCAGGGTCTGGCCCTCCTCGACGAATTCGAGCGCCGCCTGGGCGCTGGCTTCGGGCGCCGGGTCGCTCACGGTTTTTGGGTCAACGCGTCGCGCTTGGTCGCCACCGCGGCGAGCACTTGGTCGAAGGCGTCGCAGAAGAGCGTGCAGCCTTTCTCGAGGAGCTCGTCGGTGATTTCCTGAAACGAAATCCCCAGCGCGTCCATGCTGGCCATGACGGCCTGGGCTTCCTTGAGAGTGGCCTCGCCCCGGCCGCAGAGGGCGTCGGCCACGGTACCGCCGGTCTTGAAGGCCTCGAAGGTGGCGGCCGGTACGGTGTTGACCGTGTTGGGCCCGATGAGTTCGTCGACATAAAGGGTGGCGGGCAAGTCGGGGTTCTTGGTCCCGGTGCTGGCCCAGAGCACGCGCTGGGGCCGGGCGCCCTGGGTGGCCAGGGCCTCCCATTCGGGGGTGGCGAGGTCGCGCTGAAAACTTGCGTACGCCTCGATGGCGTTGGCGATGGCCACCTTGGCGAGCAGGGCCTCGAGCCGGGCCTTGCGATCGGGCTCGGGGGATTCCTCGAACTCGGCGGCCACGCGTTTTTCGATCATGGCGTCGATGCGGCTCACGAAAAAACTCGCCACGCTGGCGACCGTGGAGGGATCGCCGCCGGATTCGACGAAGCGCGCCAGGCCGCGCTGGTAGGCCCGGTGAACGCCCTCGTAGTAGCCCACGGAAAAGAGCAGGGTGGCGTTGACGTTGATTCCCTCGGCGATGAGTTGTTCGATGGCGGGCAGCCCCTCGGTGGTGGCAGGGACCTTGATCATCAGGTTCGGCCGTCCGACGGATTCCCACAGATGCCGGGCTTCGTCCAGGGTGGCCTCGGTCGCATAGGCGAGGTGGGGCGACACTTCCAGGCTCACGTAGCCGTCGCTGCCATCGCTGGCGTCGTAGACCGGCCGCAACACATCGCAGCCGAGTTGAATGTCCTGGATGGCCAAGGCCTCGTAGAGGGTTTGGGCATCGGTCTCGCCTTGGGCGACCAAGCTTTGGATGGCGGGGTCGTAATCCGAGGAGCCCGCGATGGCTTTCTCGAAAATCGAGGGGTTCGAGGTGACGCCCCGCACTCCGTCCTCTTCGACAAGCCGGCGAAGTTCCCCGGAGAGCAGAAGGTCCCGGCTGATGTAGTCGTACCAGAGGCTTTGTCCGTGCTTTTGGACTTCGATCAGGGTGTTGCTCATGGGCGGGCGGGTCCTCGTTTTCGTCTGGGGGTGAGCGGGGGGTGGGG
>DUCH01000389.1:0-560 GCA_012959865.1 Myxococcales bacterium
TGGAGCGAAAGGTCAACGCTGGCGTCGGCATTGATGGTCAGTTCCATGGGCAGGTTGAATGCGCAATCAATATCCTGTTTGGCCAAGAGCACGCGCTTGCCCTTCATGGCCAGATCCTTGAACTGGGATTTTCGAATTCGGCCCGGAACGGTCTGGGTCTTGACCCGGCCCACCGCGTAGCGGCGGCTGTCCTCGATGTATTCCTTGCCCGCGTCCAAGATGAAATCGAGTCCGTATTTCCCGATGACCTCCTCAAGCCGCTGGCGCATGGTCAGGCAGCCCGCGAGGCGTCCACGGGCGTCGCCCACTCGTTCCATTGAGATCGGCAGTCCATCGGAGTAGCAATCGGGATTCAGGAAGCCGATGGAACCCGGCGTCACCGAACCCGCATCAGCAACGTGGCTCACGCACGACGCCCAGGCGATCAGCTTCCCGTCATAAAAGAGCGGCATGCACATATCGAAATCAGGGGAATGAATGCCGCCATAGTGGGGGTCGTTGTTCTCAAAAATATCGCCGGCCTTGAAGCCCGGGTTCTCCTCGTACCCCAGTGCAATAAA
>DUCH01000389.1:809-1929 GCA_012959865.1 Myxococcales bacterium
CGGCGTTGGCCTGTGTTTGTTCGCGAAGAGAGAGCGCCATTACGAATCCTTCCTCGTGATCCAGTAGATGTCGTGGGCATCGATGCGCACGTGCCATTCAGGCGGAACCAACAGCGTGGTATTCGAGGCTTCGATTACCGCGAGACCGTCGATTTCGTTGCCGGGAACCAGCTTCTCCATTTCCCAGATATCCGCGTCCTGCCAGGCGCCCCGCATGTAAACCGGACGAGAGCACTTGTAGGCCGCCTTGTCCGGGGCCTTGTCCGCGAGTTCAAACTTACGCAGTTTCGGCTTGACGGTGGCTACCTTGGCAATCACGCACACCTCGGTGATGTGATAGGCGCCGATATCCGGCCGCGCCGCCAGGGTGAACATCTTGGCGTAAAGATCTTCGAAGGCCTGGATCAGGGAGTTCATGTCGTCGGCCGTGTCCAAAGTGGCGACAGGCGAGTCCACTTCGACGTCGTCGAGTTGGCCGTAGTACTTCATGTACACCACCCGGGAGATGGAAACCTGATCGGGATCGAAGCCCTCGACCTTCAGTTCCTCCCGAAGCTCGGCCTCGAGTTCGTTCCACGCCGCGGCTACGGGCTGCAGATATTGCAGCTTGGTGGCCTCGTCCATATCCGGTGTCACCACGGCACCCACGCTCTTGTGGCGGCGATGGGAGTAATCCATGCAGGCGCCCCCCCAAGCCGAGAACCCTCCGGCGTGGGGCACGGTACAAACCGCCTTCCAGGGAAGATCACCCGCGTAGCCCAGAAGATGGAGCGGGCCCCCTCCCCCATACCCGAGGAGTACGTATTCCCGGAGATCGTGGCCGACCATCAAGCTGTTCACGAGGTGCTCGCGCATCATCACATTCAGCAACTCGAGACAGGTCTCCGCCGCATCGTAGATATCCATGCCCAGCGGGTCGGCGACCTTTTCCTTGAAGAACTTCTCGGAAACGGACTTGTTGATTTTGACCTTCCCGCCGAGATAATTGGTCTCGGAGAGAATGCCCAAGAGGAGGTTCACGTCGTTGATGGTCGGCGTGGTGTTGCCGGCCTCCATGAAGGTCGGGCCGGGCGTACCCCCCGCGGAATCCGGGCCGAGCTTGATCCGGTTCGTCTGGGGG
>DUCH01000389.1:2026-2655 GCA_012959865.1 Myxococcales bacterium
GCCCTGAAAGCCCGGCTCCCGGTCGATGGGAAGAACTCCGGCGGTGATGGTGCCCGCGTCAAAGGAGGTTCCGCCCACATCGCTACAAACGATATTTTCCTCGCCGATCACGCTGGAGAGATATTTCGCCCCCATGAGCCCACCCACCGGACCCGACATGGCGGCTTCGAAAAGCCGGGGGTAGCGAATATTGGTGATGCCCCCGTAGCCGAGAACGGTCTTGAGACTGTGGGCGTAGCCCGTTTTGGCCAGCTCCTCCTCGATTCGGTAGAGCTGCTTGCGCGCGGGGTCCGAAGCATAGGCTTGAATCACCGTCGCGTTGGCCCGGGAGATTTCCCGGGTCGTGGGCGCGACCTTATTGGAAACTTCAAGCACGACCTCCTGGCCGAGTTCCACCATGACCTCGCGACAAATTTCCGCGGCGCGGTTTTCATGGGCGGGATTGACGAAGGACTGAAGGAAGATGATCGCGATGGCTTCGACCTTCTCGTCGGCGATCAGTGACCGAGCCCCCTCGCGCACTTCGTCCTCGTACATGGGGATGACCGGCGTACCAAACATGTCGATGCGCTCGGTCACGCCCCGGGCCAGCTGGCTCGGAACCAGCGGGGTCCGGTGCCGGCGATACT
>DUCH01000390.1 GCA_012959865.1 Myxococcales bacterium
CCGATAGACACGGCAGCGATCGTGCCCGCGTACACGGCCGCGACGCCGATCGCGAAAGCGATGGTGGGCCAAGCGACCCCGCCCACCGAGGGCTTGGCCAGGCGCATGGCTTCGCGGTCGAGTTTTAAAGAATCAGGATTGGTGGCCATATTTTTCTCGAATTTTCCTACTCTCTCGTTTCTCTTTTTCGCGGCTTCCTTGCGGCGTTTTTTTGAGCGCGGGACCCACTATATCTGTGCGGCAAGAACAGGGCAATTGGACCCGGCGGCCTGGGCCACAACACGCCGGGCTCCTGGGGGTTTCTCCTCAGCCTTGTAGGGCCTCTTCCACGGTCTTGCGCGCCCAGGTGTAGTCGGCCTTGCCGTTGGGGGCGCGTTGGACGCTGTCCACGATGAAGAGATCCTTGGGCGCCTTGAAGGCGGCGAGCTTCGTGCGGGTGAAGTCGCGCACCGCTTGGGCATCGATTTGGCTTCCCGGGCGAAGCGAGGCCACGCCGGTCACTCGCTGACCGAATTTTTCGTCCTCCACTCCGACCACCAGACAGTCGACCACGTCCGGGTGCGACTTCACCGCTTCTTCGACTTCTTCGGGGTAGACCTTCTCCCCCGCGGTGTTGATGCAGTTCGAGCCCCGGCCGAGCAGGGTGAGGGAGCCGTCGGCTTCGATGAGCGCCCAGTCGCCTGGAAACGAATACCGAACGCCATCGATGGTCTTGAACGTGGTGGCCGACTTGGCTTCGTCCTTGAAATACCCCTTGGGCACGGTGCCTCCCGCGGCCACCATGCCGGCTTCCCCCGAGCCGGGCTGAACTTCGCGGCCGTCTTCGGTGAAGACCTTGGTGGTGGGGTTCATGGCGAACTTGGCGGTTTCGCCAATGTTTCCCCGCGTGGTGATCTGGGTTCCCATGCTTCCCTCGGTGGACCCCATGGCGTCGATCATGGTGAAGTCGTGCCAGTCGAGGAGTTCCTTCTTGACCTCGGAAGTCCACATCACGCCCGAAGAGATCAAGAAGCGAACGGAGCTGAGGTCGTAGGGCTTGCCGTCGGCCTTCGCCGCGTCCAGTGCCCGCAGCATGGGCTTCGCAAAGGCGTCGCCGACGATCACTACCTGGGTAGATTTTTCCCGCTCGACCACCTGCCAGAGTTCGTCGGCGTCCAGGGAACGATGAGTGAGCAGAGTAATGAGCCCGCCGCCCAGATGCGCCACCAAAGCGCCCAGCCACATTCCGGTGCCGTGCATTAATGGACAGCCGGGCAGGGAACGGATGGGCTCGCCTCGATCCCAGCGCTGCCGGGCGACCTCGGCAATTTCACCGGGCTCGGGAATCGCCAAGCCGTAGATGGGGTAGCTGAGGCCGAGAAACATTTGGCACATGCCGCCGATGTCGTACATCACGCCCTTGGGCATGCCCGTGGTCCCGCCGGTGTAGAGCATGTAGATGTCGTCGGCCGAGCGGGTGACGCGCGCGGCGGGGTCGTGGCTGGCAATCAGAGCCTCGTAGTCGACAGCGCCGGGAACCTTCTCGCCGCCGTCATCGACCTGGACCCAGAGCTTGACCTGGGGTGCGCGTTCCATGACCCGGGCGACGCGATCTCCCAGGCTCGAGTGAAAGACCAGCGCCTCGGCGTCGGAATTCTCGAGCAGGTAGAGGAGCTCGTCGTCGAGGTAGCGGTAGTTGACGTTGATGGGAACGCCGCGCCCCTTCATGCTGGCGAATTGAGCTTCGAGGTATTCATTGCTGTTGTACAGGTAGAGACCCAGCTTTGAACCCTCTCCCAGGCCGGCTTCGGCAAAGGCTTGGGCGAGGCGGGCCGATCGATCCTCGTATTCGCTCCAGGTGCGTCGATCATCGCCGCAGACCACGGCTTCGCGGTCGCCGATGCTGTCCGCAAGTGACTCCCAGATTGTCGCGTAATGGCATTCCACTTCGGTCTCCTCTTTCTTTCCCGCTTTTTTTGCGGGTCTGTCGCCGCTTTCGATCCCCGGCGCGCGAAGCCCCAAATGTAACGTCGTTTGCGCCTTGTCGGGGAGGGGGGGCGAGGGATGTATGGGCAGCGCTCAGGGGCGATTAAGGGGTATGAGTCGGCATGAGTAAGGAAGCACAGGCAAATGGGACCGATACGGCTCAGGCGCCCAGCACCCGCGCCGTATCGGCTGCAATCAAGAATTCTTCGTCGGTGGCCACGACCCCGGCGAAGGGCGGGGCGGGGTGGCTGACCAGGCCTCCGGTTTCCCGGCCGTGGGCCGCGTTGGCGGCAGGATCGATCTCGAAACCCAGGGGGCGAAGAAATTCGAGCACTTGGCGCCGGATGCGCGCCGAATTTTCGCCGATGCCGCCGGTAAAGATCAGGGCATCCAGCCCCCCCAGCGGAACGAGTTGGCTGGCGACCTGTCGGGCGAGGCGGTAGCAGAAGATCTCGAGGGCCAGGCCTGCCGCGTGATTTCCCGAAGCTTCGGCGGTCTCGAGTTCGCGCATATCGCTCGACAATCCCGAAATTCCCAGCAGTCCACTCTGGCGATTCAGCAGTTCCGTTACGCCGGCCAGGTCAAGGCCCAGGCGTTCGGCCAGGAAGACGTGAAGCCCAGGATCCACGTCGCCGGACCGGGTGCCCATGACGAGTCCCTCGAGCGGGCTGAATCCCATGCTGGTCTCGACGCTGCGCCCGCCGAGGACTGCGGCGGTGCTGCAGCCGTTGCCCAGGTGGGCGGTGACGATGCGCGCCCGCTCGGCGGGCAGATCGAAAAGGCGGGTGGCCTCTTGGGCCACATAGCGATGGGAGGTGCCGTGGAAGCCGTAGCGCCGCACCCCGTGCTCTCTATAGAGCGCCTGGGGCAGGGCGTAGAGGTAGGCCCGGGGCGGCAGGCTCTGGTGGAAGGCCGTGTCGAAGACCGCGACCTGGGGGAGATGGGGAAAGGCACTTTCGAGTTTGCGGATTCCGAGCAGGTTGACGGGATTGTGGAGCGGCGCCAGAGCGGAGACCGAATCGATGCCCGCCTGGACCGATGCGTCGATGCGCACGGATTCCCGAAAGGTTTCTCCGCCGTGGACCACTCGATGCCCAACGCCGCGGAGCCCGGCCACGAGCCCGCTGTCCCCAGCGATTTGGTCCACAACCGCGTCGATGGCCGCCCCCGTGCCGCCAGCGTCCGTAGCGTAGCTGCCCGAGACGATCCGCTCGCTTGAGGCGGTGTTCACCACCGCGAACTTGACCGACGAAGATCCGCAGTTCAGGGCGAGCAAGCGCATGTTCTAGCGGACCTCTACGCGACCGCGAAGGTCTTGCCCACGGCATTTGGGGGTGCGGGATTGGAGAAGAGTTTCGGACGAGGCCCAGAATTGGCGCCGGCGGTCTCTTGATTTCGATCTCCAAGCCTACACTTCGCTCTGTCCTGCGCCCAGATGCGGGCGCGGGTTCGACCGGATTATCCCCAAGGGAGCGAAATGGTTTGCGGGCTTTCGCGTGACCTGCCAGGGGGAGTATGCGAGCATCGCACGAAATGTCCGGGGCTCTCGGGGGTGGGCTCAGGTGTTCCCTGAATCTTCGGGAACCCCCGGTGCGGAGGGATCGACCTCGGCGAGGCAAGGGATATTGGAATGCTGACCGGCTACAACACCAACTTGGCCCATCGGGGCGTGACCTTTCACATCCAAACCGAAGACAGCGGACGCAATAAGCCGCATATCATCACCCACCTTTTCCACGGTGGGACCATTCTGGCGAGCGAAAAGACCGGCTACGCCGAGCTCCTGGAATCCGACGACCTCAAAGCGGAAGTCAATTCGCGCATGGAGGCGCAGCACAAGGCGATGCTGCGGCGCCTGAGTCAAGGCGAGCTGGATACCGTGCTCGGAGAGCGCCTGGGCGCCGAAGTATTTCCGGACTGACCTCTTCGCATTTCGCCCCTCGGCTTGCGGTCCCGGACGGCCGGGGTTGGGGCTACAGTCTTTCGCGATGGCGGCAAAAGTGAAGGTGCGGAAGCCGGGCCCTTCGTCCCCGGCTTCGAGCGCGGGCGATGCTCCTGTTCGCATGTACGGCGTTTCCAAGTCGTATCTTCCCGGCAGCTGGGCCCTGCGAAACGTTTCCCTCGAGGTGGGTCGGGGCGAGTTCGTTTTCCTGACCGGAGCCAGCGGCGCCGGCAAGACGACCCTTCTCAAGCTGCTCTTCGCCGCCGAGCAGCCCGATGAGGGCCAGATTCTGGTGCTCGGTCGAAACATCGCTCGGCTGGGCGGGGGCGGCGTGCCCGCCCTGCGCCGTCGCGTGGGCGTGGTCTTTCAAGATTTCAAGCTACTGAATCGCCGCACCGTGGAGGAAAACGTCGGTGTGGCTCTGGACGTGGTGGGTTGTCCGCGCCGGGAGACGCGCTCCCGGGTCTTCAACGCCTTGCGCCAGGTGGGGCTGCACGATCGCCGCAACCACCAGCCGCTGACGCTTTCGGGGGGCGAGCAGCAGCGTGTTGCCGTGGCTCGGGCCCTGGTGGGCGAACCCGAAATTCTACTCGCCGATGAGCCGACGGGGAATCTGGATTCCGAACTCTCCAGTGGGATCATCGAACTCATGATGGCGGCGGCGGATCGCGGAACCGCGGTCATCGTGGCGACTCACGACCGTTCGCTTCTGGCGCGGTCTGGCGGGCGGGTTCTTCGGCTTGAGAACGGCGGAGTCGTCGAGTCGCAGGGCGATTCGGGGGCAAGGGGTTGAGCCGAAGACTGGAAATGACCGGGATCGTGCTGCGTTCGGCGTTGCAGGGACTCCGGGGTGCAGGATTCATGGGGGGCGTCGCCGTTGCCACCATTGCCACCGCGCTCTTCATGCTGGGCGCCTTTGCGCTGGTGGTGGTCAACATGGAGGGCTTGCTCGACGATTTCGGCCGGGAACTCGAGGTGACGGCCTACCTCGAGGACGGCGTCGACGAGGTCGAGGCGGAGGGTTTGGCCCGCCGAGTGGAGACCGTAGAGGGCGTCGAGTTTGTCACCCGTACGGGAAAGGAGGAGGCGCTCGAGCATTTCCGCGCCATGGCGGGGGGCGCGGCGCTGCTCGAGGGGATCGAGGGCAATCCGCTGCCCGCTTCCCTCGGCATCTTTCTGCGCCCTGAGCACCGCACGCCCGAGGGCTTGGCGATTCTGCAGGCCTCCCTGGACGGTCTGCCGGGGATCGAGGAATTGGCCCACGGCCAGGACTGGGTAGACGGCTATGCGCGGCTGGCGGCCCTGTTGCGCGTGGTGGGCTATGCGCTCGGGGTGGTGCTCTCCCTGGCGACGCTTTTGATCGTCGCCAATACGATTCGACTTGGGGTCTACGCACGCCGCGACGAAATCGAAATCCTGGAGTGGGTGGGGGCCAGTCGGTTCTTCGTACGCGCGCCCTTCCTGATCGAAGGTTTTGCTCAAGGTGCACTGGGGGGATGCGTGGCCGCCGCGCTGCTGGCCGTGGCCTTTGGTCTGCTTGTGCCCGAATTGCGCTACGGCTTGGCGTTCTTTCTGGGCAATGCCGCGCCGCGTTTCTTCGATGCCGGCGAACTCACGCGCCTGATTTTGGGCGGAGCGGGGCTCGGATTGGGCGGAGCGGGCTTGGCCCTGCTGGGCGGCAAGTCGTGAAGGGCATCCCGGGCCGCCGGGCGCTTTGGCCGCTTGTGGCGGTGGTCTCGCTGTGGCTTTTGGTCGGGGGCGTCGTCCATGCCGTCGACGAAGAAGCGAGTGAGCGCGAAATCGAAGCGCTCCGCTCCAAGATCACCGCGAGCCGGGAACGGCTGGGGGACGCCGCGCGCAGCGAGCGCGATCTGCTTCGGCACATCCAGGATCTCGACCAGGGTCTCGAGGCCTTGCGGGTCCGGGTGGATCGCAGCCGGCGACGCGCCGAGGAAAGCGCCCAGACCCATGCGCGGGTGGAGGCCGAGCGGATTGCGTCGGTGCAAAGACTGGCGGCCACCCGGCGCGCTATGGAGAAGCGGGCCGTAGCCCTCTATAAGGCCGGGGCCGCGGGTCCACTGCAGGTGCTTTTTGCCTCGACGGATCTTCCCGAAATGTTGGTTCGGATGGGCGGCCTCGAGCGTCTGTTGGTGCACGACTCGGAACTGGTGGCGCGCTCGATTCGGGAGAGCGCTCGGGTGGGGGTCCTGGAGTGGGAGGCCGACGAGGCCCGGAAAGATTCGGATGCGGCCCATCAACGCCTGGCCCGGCGCAATACGCTCCTCTCCGCCGAGCGTTCCGCTCGCGGCGAAGCCCTGGAAGATTTGCGGCGAGACCAGACGCGAGAGCGCAGCCTGCTCGCCGAATTGGAGGGTGCGGCGCAAAACCTCAAGGAGGTTTTGGCGAAGTTTCGCGCCGAGCGCGCCGGATTCGGGGGAGGGAGCTTTGCTGCGCGTAAAGGCGGTTTGCTGCGCCCGGTCGGTGGGCCGGTCCGCCGACCGTTCGGACGTCTCGTTGATCCCCGCTACCGGACCGAGATTTTTCACAAGGGGCTGGAGATTCAGGCGCGTCGCGGCGATGGGGTGCGGGCGGTGGCTCCCGGCCGGGTTCGCTTGGCGGGCTGGTTCCGGGGCTACGGAAGACTCGTGATTGTGGACCACGGCGACGGCTATTTCACGGTCTCGGGCCATCTCGCCGACATCTACGTCGAGGTGGGCGATGTCGTGGACGAAGGCCATGTCCTGGGTACCGTGGGCGATACCGGATCCCTCGAAGGTCCGGGTCTCTACTTCGAAGTGCGCCGGGGAAGTGGGCCGTTGAATCCGGCAGAGTGGTTGGCGAAGGGGTAGCATCGGCGGCCATTCGGTTCGCCGCCCGTGGCGATTGACGGGGACGAGCGCCCCAAAACCATCAATTCGGAGCAGATCATGGGTCCCAAGCCGCATTCCCCTTTCTCGCCTCGGCGTATCGCGTGGAGGTCCTTCGTCACGGGCCTGGTGGCTGCGGGGGTGGCGCTTTTGCTCACGGGTTCGGGGTCGATTCTTCGCGCATCGGAGCGCTACGACGATCTCGCTCTGTTTGCCAATGTGCTCGATCTCGTGCGGAACAACTACGTGGCCCCGGTTGACGAGCACGATTTGATGCAGAGCGCGGTTCGGGGTTTGCTCGGTGAACTCGACCCGCACTCGGGCTTCATGTCCAAAGACGCCTACGACGAGATGCAGGTCGATACCCGAGGCGAATTTCACGGGCTCGGAATAGAGATCAGCAAGCAGCAGGGCGGCTTCATCGAGGTGGTTTCGCCGATTGACGGCACGCCGGCGTTTCGCGCCGGAATCAAACCTCGGGATCAGATCGTTTCGATCTGCCCCACCGAGGTTCCCGAGTCCTGGAGCGAGGGTGAGGAGTGCCGCAGCACCGAGGAAATGACGATCTTCGATGCGGTGCAGTTGATGCGCGGGAAAACCGGTACAGAAATAAAAATCGAGATTCTTCGCGAGGGTGTCGAAGCGCCGATTCCCTTCACGATTCGCCGGGATGTCGTCCAATTGGCTTCGGTGGAGGGAAATACGCTATCGCCCGGATACGGATATGTGAGGGTGCGCGCGTTTCAAGAGCGAACCGACAAAGATCTTACGGAGGTTCTTGCAAAACTGCGCAGCGAAAACCCGACGGGCCTTCAGGGCATGGTCATCGATTTGCGTGACAACCCCGGTGGACTGCTCAACCAGGCGGTGGCCTTGGCCGATCACTGGATCGCCGAGGGATTGATCGTCTACACCCAAGGCCGGGACGAATCCCTGCGACAGAATTATCTCGCCCGGGCGCGGGGTCTCGAGGCGCCTTATCCCATCGTGGTGCTGGTCAACGGAGGCAGCGCCAGCGCCTCGGAGATCGTGGCCGGGGCGCTCCAAGATCACCGGCGCGCGCTCGTGATGGGGACGCCCACTTTCGGCAAGGGTTCGGTGCAGACCGTCTATCCTCTGGAAGGCGGAGCCGGTCTGCGCCTCACCACAGCGCTCTACTACACCCCGGCGGGCCGCTCGATCCAGGAAGTGGGCATCGTTCCCGATATCGAGGTGCATGAGGGCTCCCCCGAACGCGGTGTTCTCTATCGAGGGGTGCGTGAACGCGATCTGCGACGGCATATCAGCCACGATGCTGCAAGTTCGAGTTCCTCGGGCGTGAATGGTTCGGGCTCGGGCGAGGGCTCGGGCGAGGACTCGGGCGCGGAACCCGAAGCGGCAGACCCCGAGGCAGACGTCGATGATGGCGCCGAAGTCGAGAAGGAGGGGCGCGATGTCTTGATCGCCCGGGCCCTCGAGGTCCTCAAGAGTTGGACTTATTTCGATCGCCTCAGTGAGCGCGAGGCTTCGGCCCAGCCGTCCGAAACAGAAAGCCATACGCTCTCGGAGGCGGCGGAGTGAGGGCGTTCGTTGGACGTACGGGGTAGCCTGCCCGAGTGAGCGATGCCCCCAGCGAGAGAACCGACGCCCGACGCTTCTACCGGGTTTCGGAATTGTTGGGCGGCCTGAACGCGCTTCTCGAAGAGCGCGTAGGGCGGGTTTGGGTTGTGGGGGAGATCGCGAATCTTCACCGAGCCGCGTCGGGCCACCGATACTTCACGCTGAAAGACGAGGGCGGGCAGATGCGCGCGGCGCTCTTCCGCCGGGCCGCCGAACGCATCCCCTTCGAACTCGAGGACGGTCTCGAAGTCGTCGCCTACGCGGAGGTAGGCATCTATGCCGCCCGGGGCGAATTGCAATTGGTGGTTCACAAGGTTGAACCCCGAGGCCGAGGCGCTCTGCAGTTGGCCTTTGAGCAACTCCGGACTCGATTGGCGGAGGAGGGACTCTTTGATCCGGGTCGTAAGTTGGCGTTGCCGGCTTTTCCCGGTCGAGTGGGGGTGGTGACCTCTCCGACCAGCGCCGCGGTGCGCGATGTGATCGAAGTTTCGGGTCGGCGGTCGCCAGCCACGGCCCTGCTGATTTCTCCCACCCGGGTTCAGGGCGAGGGGGCCGAGCACGAAATCGCCCGGGCGCTCGGCGAGGTGGCGGCCCAGCCGGGGGTCGAACTCGTTTTGCTGGTTCGGGGCGGGGGATCCCTGGAAGATCTCTGGGCGTTCAATACCGAAGTAGTGGCCCGGGCCATCGCGGGGTGCCCCCTGCCCGTGGTGAGTGGGGTGGGGCACGAAACCGATCTGACGATCGCCGATCTTGTGGCCGACGTGCGCGCGCCGACGCCGTCGGCGGCGGCCGAGCAGGTGCTCGCCGATCGGGCCGAAGTTGCCGCTGGGCTGCAACGCGATTGGCGCCGGCTGCGGGCAGGGGTTCGCAGCCGGCTCGCCCGAAGCCAGGAACGACTGCGCGGCACGCAGGGCGCGCTTCGCCTGCTTTCGCCATCGGCGCGGCTGGACGCCCAGGGGCGGCGCTTGGCGTCGTCGACATCGGCCCTGGTGCGGGCCATGTCGCTCCAAGGTGAGCGGCGGCGAAGCGCGCTCTCCCGCTGCGCCGGGCAACTCGATTCCCTCTCGCCCCTGGCGGTACTCGGTCGCGGCTATGCGCTGGTCACCCGCGAGCACGACGGTGCGATCGTGCGCCGGGCCGGGGAGGTCGAAGTCGGGCAATCCGTTGACCTTCGGCTCGCCCAAGGCGGTCTCGTGGCCCGGGTCGAGTCGCGTCGGGAAGAGGCGGACTGAGGTCGCTTCTCTGAGTGTTCACAAGCCTAAAACCTCTTTGGGATCAATATGTTCGACGTGCATTGGAATTGTGATTCCCCGCCTGCTGGGGTAGCTTTGGGCCCTTATGGCCCCTCCTCGTAAAGCCAAGACCGAGGCGACCCGCGCCGCGGAAGACGAGCTGCCCTTTGAGGCGGCGATGGATCGTCTTGAGGCCGTGGTCAAGAGTCTCGAAGCCGGAGAGATTGAGTTGGAGACCGCGCTGTCGCGTTTCGAGGAAGGCGTGGTGTTGGTGCGCAGCTGCAGCCAACAGCTCGAAGTGGCCGAGAGGCGCATCGAGACTCTCGTCCGAGAATCGGACGGTCTTGTGGCTCGGCCTTTTGAGGTCGGCGAGGCCGAGAACGAAGTGGCGGACGCCGCGGACGACTCCGAGGGGGAAGCTCTCTGATGGATGTCCAGGCCTGGCTTGCCGAGCGGATTCCCCCGGTGGACGCTGCCCTCGAGGCTTGGCTGCCCGCCGCCCATGCGCCGCCGGCTTCACTCCATGCCGCTATGCGCCACCTGGTTTTTCCCGGTGGCAAACGATTGCGTCCGGCACTCGCCCTGGCGGCGGCGGAAGCCGTAGGGGGCCCGGCATCGGCGGCGCTCCCCATGGCGACCGCGGTGGAGTTGGTGCACATCTATTCGCTGATCCACGACGATCTCCCGTGTATGGATGACGATACCCTGCGACGGGGTCGCCCGACTGTGCACGTGGCCTTCGACGAAGCCACGGCGGTTCTTGCCGGCGATGCCCTGCAAAGCCTGGCCTTCCAGGTTTTGCTCTCGGGGACCGAGACCGACCGCGTTGCAGGGGCGGCGCGGGATCTCGCCGAGGCCATCGGGGCCGCGGGGCTGGTGGGCGGGCAGGTTGACGATCTGGCCCCGAATCCCATGAGCGCCGGGACCGAGCACGTTCTTTCGATCCACGCGCGCAAGACCGCCGCCCTGATCCGGGTCGCCGTGGTGGGGGGCGCCCGGTTGGCGGGAGGGGAGGGCGAGCGTTTGGCGGAGCTAGCCGCTTTCGGGCACGCGGTGGGGCTGGCGTTCCAGATCGCCGACGATTGTCTCGACGCCCAAGACGAAGACGGCTGCTCGCTGGTGGCCATCGAAGGAATCGAAGCCTGTCGCGAGCGGGCCGAGGCGCTGCTCGAGACCGCGCTCGCTCAAATCGAAGGTGCAGGGGAGGGGGCCGAGCCGCTCCGGGCCCTGGCGCGTTTCGCCGTCAGGAGGGACCGATGAGTTCCGAGCGACTCCTTGACGGCATCGACTCTCCCGCCGACCTGCGGGCGCTGCCCCGGGAAAAAGTGGAGCAGGTTGCCGATGAGATTCGCAGCGAGATCCTCGAGCAGGTTTCCCAGACCGGCGGCCATCTCGCCTCGAGCCTGGGTGCGGTGGAACTGATCACCGCGATCCACTACGTCTTTGATACCCCGCACGATCGGTTCGTTCTCGATGTGGGCCACCAGGGCTATCCCCACAAGATGCTGACCGGCCGACGCGCGGAATTTGATCGCATCGGCCAAGCCGATGGCATCTCGAAGTTCTTGCGGCGAAGCGAGTCCGAATACGATCATTTCGGGGCGGGCCACGCGGGAACGTCGATCTCCGCCGCCCTGGGCATGGCGCGGGCGCGATTTCACCAGGGCGAAGACGGCCTGGTGATCGCTTTGATTGGCGATGGAGCGATGACCGCGGGGATGGCCTTCGAAGCGCTCAACCACGCGGGGCACCTTCAGGAGCGCAATTTGATCGTCGTGCTGAACGACAATGAAATGTCGATTTCGCCGAACGTCGGCGCGATGTCGTCGTATCTCTCGCGCAAGATGTCCGCCCCCATGGTGCGCCGCATGAAGGGTTGGGCGAAAGAGTTTTTGGGAAGCCTGCCCGGCGACATGATTCACTGGGCGAGGAAGGCCGAAGAATCGCTCAAAGTCTTTTTCTCGCCCGGTCTGCTCTTCGAGGCGCTGAATTTCCGCTACGTGGGTCCCATTCAAGGGCATCGAATGGAAATCCTGCTCGAGACCTTCGAGAACGCAAAGCAGATGGTGGCGGCAGGCAGTGGCCCGGTGCTCATTCATGCGCTCACCGAGAAGGGGCACGGGTATGCGCCCGCCGAGGCGAATCCGCTGAAGTACCACGGGGTCACCCGTTTTGATGTGGGGTCCGGGGAGTTCGCTCCGGCCAAGTCGGCTCCTCCCGCCTATACGCGCATCTTCTCCGATGCGCTGGTTCGTCTGGCCGGCGATGACGATCGGATCGTGGCCATTACCGCCGCCATGGCGCCGGGAACCGGACTCGATCATTTTCAGCGCAAATTTCCCGACCGCTTCTACGATGTCGGGATCGCGGAGCAGCATGCCGTGACGTTTGCGGCGGGCCTGGCCAGCGAGGGCATGAAACCCGTCGCCGCCATCTACTCGACCTTTCTGCAACGGGCTTACGACCAGATCGTGCACGATGTTTGTCTCCAGAACCTGGACGTGACTTTTGCGCTGGATCGGGCGGGCCTGGTGGGCGCGGATGGCGCCACCCATCAGGGGCTGCTGGATATCGGATATTTCCGAAACCTCCCCAACGTTCTCGTGATGGCTCCCAAGGACGAGAACGAACTTCAGCATATGCTCGCCACGGCGATTCGCTATCCCGGGCCGGCGGCGGTGCGCTTTCCAAGGGGAAGCGGTTTTGGGGTGCCCATGGACCCCGATATCAAGGCGATCTCCATTGGCGAGTCCGAACTCCTTCGCGATGGCGAGGACGTGCTCATCGTGGCGATCGGCACCCTCGCTCATGCGGCGCTCGAAGCGGCCCAGGAACTTTCGGGTCACGGAGTTTCTTCCGCAGTGGTCAACGCGCGCTTTGTATGTCCTCTGGATGCGGCGAAACTGTTGCCCTTGGCGGCGCGCTGCGGCGCCGTGCTGACTGTCGAGGAACATCGGGTCGCCGGAGGATTCGGCAGCGCCGTGCTCGAGTTGTTGTCCGAGCACGCGGTGGTGGTGCCCACGCGCTGCATGGGAATTGACGACAAGTTGGTCGAGCACGGAGAATCCCTGGCAAGCCAGGGATTGGCGCCGGGGGATATCACGACCGCGGCACTGGAACTGCTGGGTGCGCGCACCGAGGCGGGCACGGCTCCCCGAACAGGCGCCGGCCTTCCGGACTGAGCGCGGGGGGCTTCCGTGATGGGCGCTCAGCGCAAGGGACGGCGGCGACTGGACGAGCGCTTGGTCGTTGAGGGCCTGGCCGCATCGCGTAGCCAGGCTCAGGCCTTGATTCTGTCGGGGGTGGTCCTGGTGGACGATGTCCCGGTGGACAAAGCCGGGGCCAGCGTTTCCGATGCTGCGGGGATTCGCCTGCGTGGCGGGGTGCGGCGCTTCGTCTCCCGGGGCGGCGAAAAACTCGCGGGCGCGCTGGAAGATCTCGCCCTGGATCCCGCCGGGCTCCGCTGTCTCGATGTGGGCGCGTCCACCGGAGGCTTTACCGATTGCCTTCTCCAGGCCGGGGCTCTCCGGGTGCTCGCCCTGGATGTCGGACACGGCCAATTGCACTCGCGGTTGCGTCTGGACGCCCGGGTCGAGGTTCTCGAGCGCGTGAATGCCCGCGCTCTGGAACCCGAGCAGGTGCCTTTCCCGGTCGATCTCGTGGTGGCCGACGTCTCGTTCATCTCGCTTACGCTGCTGCTTCCGGGCTTCGTCCGGGTGGCTCCCGGGGCCGAATGGCTCCTGATGGTGAAACCCCAATTCGAGGTGGGCCGGGAGCAGGTCGGCAAGGGCGGGGTCGTTCGCGACGGGGCTCTCCGGGAGTCGGCGGTGACCCGGGTGATCGAGGCTGCGGAGAGAAACGGCTACCGCAGCACCGGGCGCGCCGAGAGTCGCTTGGCTGGGCCCCGGGGCAACCGTGAGATTTTTGTTCGCTTCGAGGCGGAAGGGCCCCAGCGCTCCGAGTAGCGCCTCGTCCTTCGCCCTTCTTCCCTCGCCCCTCGCCTGTTGCCCCTCGCATCTTGCCCCCCGCCCCCCGCCCCACACCAAAGTCCCCTCTGGCGGGCTTCAGCTTGGGTATCCTGAGACGATGGGCGAGACCAACCGCGGCAGGGATGGCGACGCGAACCGCAAGCGGTCGCTTGTCTATCTGGACCATCATGCGACTACACCCCTGGATCCTCGGGTCTTGGACGCCATGCTGCCGTATTTGCGCGAGGAGTTTGGCAATGCGGCGAGCACAACCCACGCGCTGGGCTGGCGCGCCGAAGCCGCGGTGGAGGATTCCCGGGAGCGGATCGCGGCAGCGCTCTCCGCCCAGCCCAAGGAGGTCGTCTTCACCAGTGGAGCGACCGAGAGCAACAACCTCGCGCTTTTCGGGGTTGCGGGTGTTGCGGGGGGGGGACATATCATCAGCGTGGTGACCGAGCACCCGGCGGTACTCGATCCCTGCCGCCAGCTTGAAGCCATGGGCTTCGAGGTCACCCTGCTTCCGGTTTCTCCCCAGGGTCTTATTCACCCGGGCGCCGTCGAGGACGCGCTGCGCGAAGATACCCGGCTGGTATCGGTGATGGCCGCCAACAATGAGATCGGCGTCGTGCAACCCATCGCGGAGATCGGGGCGCTCTGCCACGCGCGCGGAGTTGTTTTTCACAGCGACGCCGCTCAGGCGGCGGGGCGGATCCCCCTGGACGTCGAGGCCAGCCGAATCGATCTGCTCTCGCTCTCGGCGCATAAATTCTACGGTCCCAAGGGTGTCGGGGCGCTCTTCGTCCGAGGCCAAAATCCCCGGGTACGCCTCGAGCCCCGGCAGTGGGGCGGGGGCCACGAGGGGGGGCTGCGATCGGGCACGCTTCCCGTGGCGCAGATCGTCGGCATGGCCACGGCGCTCGAACTGTGTCTGGCCGAGGGCGAAGCCGAGCAGGTGCGGATTCGCGCCCTGCGGGATCGTTTGTGGCAGCGGCTGTCGGAGGAACTCGAGGGCGTCCGCATCAACGGGGATCCCGGGCGGCGTCTGGCGGGGAACCTCAACGTGAGTTTTGAGGGCGTCGACGGCGAACGCCTTTTGCTGGGATTGCCGGGTCTGGCTGTTTCTGCGGGTTCTGCCTGCGCTTCGGCGGTGCCGGGGCCAAGCCACGTGCTCACCGCCCTGGGGCTGCCCGAAGGATTGGCGCGCGCTTCCCTGCGCTTTGGCCTGGGCCGCGGCACAGGGGAGGTGGAGATAGAGAATGCCGGCCAACGTGTTGTCGAAGCGGTCCGGAAAGAAAGGGCGATCTGATCGCAGCCAGACTGCGGGCATTAGGGCCCAGATACGGCTACTCTTGTCGCCGCGGCGCTCCCAGGGCGCCGACGAACGTCGACCCAACGACCCATTTGCAAGTCGGCGCTCCCCCACCGATTCGGCGCGTGGCTTGGCCTCTGGCCCACAAGCGATCGGTCCAACCGCGAACCCAACCGCGAACCCAATGAGAAAGGAACACCCATTTTGTCTGACCCGAAATCGAAAAATTTGACCTGGCATGAGGGCCAAGTCTCCCGGCAGGATCGCGAGCGAAAGCTCGATCAGAAGGGCTGCACGATCTGGCTGACGGGCCTCTCCGGTTCAGGAAAATCCACGTTGGCGGTGGCGGCCGAGAAGGCGCTCGCCGACCGAGGCAAGCACACCTACATCCTGGACGGGGACAACGTCCGTATGGGGCTGAATAACAACCTGGGATTCTCACCCGACGACCGCACCGAGAATATCCGGCGCATCGGCGAGGTGGCGAAGCTTTTCACCGATTCGGGGGCCATCGTGTTCTCTTCCTTCATTTCCCCCTACCGGGCGGATCGGGACGCGGTGCGCGAGATCATGGGCGATGGCGATTTTGTGGAGGTCTACGTGGCCGCCAGCCTGGAGGTTTGCGAGTCGCGGGACGTCAAGGGGCTCTACGCCAAGGCTCGAAAGGGCGAAATCCCGGAATTTACGGGAATCTCGGCCCCCTATGAAGAACCGAGCGCGCCCGAACTGGTCGTGGATACCGGAGACCAGACACTTGAACAAAGTGTGGCGGTTTTAGTCGAGTATTTGGACAAGAGCGGCTATCTATCTGCCTGAGGGCTTTGCCATCGGCAGCCCTCGCACAGTAGGCGCTTAGTAGGAACGGGGAGCCGGGCGGCGACAGTCCGGCCTCCCGAGTTCGCCGGACCGAAGCGCG
>DUCH01000391.1 GCA_012959865.1 Myxococcales bacterium
ATTCTCCCAAGATCTCCTGAGCTCTGACGATGCAAGCGAGTACTTATTGGTGGGTGCCAGGATTTAGACGAGGACCGCGCCCACCGAAGATTCGGAAATTCTAGACGCGCCGAGTTTGCGACGAATCTACGATCAATCGCCTATATTACAGGAGCATGTCCTCCTGATGTCGCTTTCTCCCCGAGGTCGGAGCTCATGAGCATTCTGCACGTTGGCGTGAAATTTTCAGCAACCTTAGGCAGTCTGTGAGAGATGATTAGCTCGGTTTTCGCCCATGTAGATGCGGTGGCGGTTTGGCGGCGGCGCATCCTCTCAGCAGTGGCTTGGTCCTACTTAGGACTGGGCACGCTCTAGGACTCCGCATGTTCTCGAAAACGCAGCTTGAAGTTCCTCTCCTCCAGGGCCCGCCCGTCACGGGATCCCCTAGGGATTTAATATAACGCCCATCCCCGGGCGTTTTGCCAGCAACCAGCTTGAGTTTCCTATCCTGTCTGGGCTGACGGAGGCGGGGCGTGAGCCAAGCACGCGATTCGAAGGAACCTGCAGATCCGGTTCGCTTTACCCGGGCATGGGACGACGCCTATACGCGCTTCGCTGGGCGCTACGACCTGGCCGTCCGTCTGCTGCCTGTGTGGAAGACCTGGCTTGGGCGCGCGCTTCCCCATATCGAAGGGCCACGGGTTCTCGAGGTCTCCTTCGGCACGGGCTACTTAATGTCGCAGTACGCCCATCGCTTCGAAACCCACGGCATCGACTACAACCGCACGATGGTGCGCACGGCTCGGAAAAACTTCCTCCGAGTGGGGAGCAAGGCAGAACTCGTGCAGGGCAGCGTCGAATCACTGCCCTACCCCGACGCTACGTTCGACTCGCTGGTGAATACGATGGCCTTCTCCGGCTATCCCCGAGGCCTCAAGGCTCTCGCGGAGATGAAGCGGGTTCTGCGAACGGGAGGAAAGCTGATCTTGATCGATTTCTGCTTTCCCCCGGACCAGAACTGGATGGGGACCAGGATCGCGGAATTCGTCGAGCGATCCGGCGATATCGTCCGCGACATGGGGACCCTATTTCGTGAATGCGAACTCGAATACTCGCATCAATCCATCGGCGCGTGGAATAGCGTCTGTCTCTACGTGGCCACCAGAACCGGCTAGATGGGTCAGGGCGGAGCGGCGCGCGTCGCTCCCGGGCAGCCCGTACAGCCGCCGGGCTGCAGCGCATTCCCCGATGCCTGCCCCCGGCGAAGGGCGGCTCGCCGGTGGGCCCCTTCTCGCCTTCAGCGAGTAGTGAGGAGCACCCGACCAGCGGGCGCTCCGGAGGGACCGACACAAAGCCGGCGCGAGCCGAGCCGAGACATAGAGCCGAAGGCCAACCCCGCGAGCGCGCCATTCCCGGGCGCGCCATTCGCGAGCGCGGGGGCCGGATGCGCTGGGCTGGAAGACGACAGGTCCTTCGATCAGTCAGCCGGTGGCGGCTGGCCGTAGGGCACGAATAGAGCCCCGATGGCACCAAGGCGCTCGTGCGCCCAACGGCCCCCTCGGCGAAGGGCCGGGGAGACTGCAGCGTCCCCCGTGTTAGCGCTCCTCTTGCTGGCCACGGCCCTCGGCGAACTCGCATACGCCGGGCGCGCAGCCCGATCGAGGGGGCGATATATCTCGTCTCCCAGCCGGAGCTGAACGAGCGCATATAGGGCTCCCCGAACACTCAACCCCGGCATCACTCCGAAGGTCGCTTCCGTTCGCGACGGCCTCACGGGTGAGATGTCGGTTGGCACTCGCCCTGGCCGAACATGATCGCCACGTTTTCCTCTACCGCCTTACGAGCATCCGAGGCTGACGTTGTCAGATCCGACATGCTCGCCTGCCAGCGGGCAGCGGCAGCGAGGCTGCACTTGCTGGCGCGCTCGAAATTTGCGCGCGCTTGATTGAAGTCCGCAGGCCCGTAAGGATCCAGCGCCACCATCTCGCGGCGGTAGGGAATATTGATCGCGCTGGCGATCTGCTCCCAGGTTTCGAGTCGATCAAAGCGGTGCATCGCCTTCGCGACCGCTTCACGGGTCACCTTGGCAAATAGCGCGTTGCCTTTTTCCTTCCCGTAGGCACGGATCGCTGCGGTGGAAAAGACGATCACGGAGTCGCCGAAGTGGGCAAAGCGCTGTGATTCGTAGAGCCCGGGAAAAGTCCTCGCTTGGTTGGTGTCCAAGGCGGCCTCGTGCAGGTGGTCCTTTGTGGCTCCAACGCCGCCGGGCAAATACCCATCGGGATGGTGGCCGACGGCGTCCTCGGCCAAGTGGGTTCCGAATGCGCGGCTATAGCCGACGGCGTCGAAGTTCTCAGTCGTCGTGCCCGGGTTGCCCTGGGCGTAGCGAAGCTGGAAGGCCGCGTAGTCGAATCTGTGCAGCTCCCTTCCGCCCTCGAGATAGAGCTTGAAGGCATCGGGAGCCGAACTGCCCAACACAAAGCTTCTCGCTGAAGCAGCGGCGAAGCACGAGGAATCGTAGGCGTCAAGCGCGCGGCAAGCGAATACCTGGTGGGTCACCGGTCCCCAGGCCGCGACCGGCGCGCTGAGGATGCATCCGAGGGCGAGAGCGAGAGTGCCGGGTTTCACGGCCGACACTATAGCCGCCTGAGATAACCGCGTGAGCGAGGCGCGT
>DUCH01000392.1 GCA_012959865.1 Myxococcales bacterium
CTGATTAACGAGAGCACGACCATCTCGGCACGCAGCGCCCACCTTCGACCACCCGTCGAAGCCAGATCGCCCCCACATCCCCAAGCATACTCTTCGGCGCGCCCCGAGCCAAGAGCAGCCCCTAGGCACACGCCATGCAGCCCCTTCCCCGCCGCGCCGGCTCTGTACAGGTTTTGGGGCTCTGCGGACGCATCGGGTTTTCACACTTGCCCGCACGCGCTCCCGGCCTTCAGTCGAACGTCTGCGCGGGCAAGACGAAGGAAATTCGGTTGCCTCGCTCGCTGCCCGGCTGCACGACGAACTCGCCGCCGTGGTCTTCGATGATGCGCAGGCAATCGCGCAGCCCCCCGTGGTCGGCCCCGACGGGGTCCGGAGCGCCTTCGACAAAGGGATCAAAGATGCGGTCGATGAGCTCGGCCTCGAGGCACTCGCCGTCGTCTTCCACCAACACCTCGACGCCGCCCGGGGCGTTGGACACGGTGAGGCGAGCATGCGCTCCCGGAACCGAGCGCGACGACGCCTGGGCGTTGACGAGCAACTGTCGAATCACGTATTCAATTTGGACGTCATCGCAGGAAACCTCGGGCAGATCGTCCCCAAGTGCTTGCTCGACGGAAAACTCAGCGCACAGCCCCGATCGAAAACGCGCCAACCCGCGTTCGACGATCGTTTTCAGTTCTTGAATCCGATTCTCCCCCCGGCCGCCCAGCGCCCGGTTCAAGATCCCGGCGGCCTCTTCGATCTGGCGGCCGTGAAGCGCGCATTCCACCAAGGCCTCGTCCCACTCGGCCGGCGCGCACTCGCCCTCGGTCACCCGGGCCTTCAGCGCCGTAAGGTCGGCACTCAATTCCCTCGCGGCCCGCTGAAGATCGGCCGACGCCTGGCCCATGGCCCCCACCATCACGGCCCCTGCGCTTCCCCCCAACCGCTCGACTTGGGAGACCGGCACCAATCCCTCGCCCCCGCTCAGGCTCGCCCCCGCCTGGGCGGGGCGATCCCCGAAGCGGGCGATATCGTCCAAGCGCTCGGCCAACCCCGACTCGAGTTGTTCGAGCAGCGCAAGCTGCCCGCGCCGGGCGCCACCGATGGCCTCGAGCTGACGCGTGAGATCGACCGCCCGGCCCGCTGCGCCGCCCAAAAGAGTCAGCAGCGCCACGGCGGGCACGAATCCCCAAACCGGCAGGCCAGCGGCCCACATCGCCACGCCCCCGAGCACCGCGCCGAGACCCAGACCCGCCGCCACGCCATGGCGCGGTGTATGGCTCCAGCGCACTTCGAACTCGCAATGCAGCGCACCCCTGAAGGCACACTGGGTTTCGTGCACGGTGCCGGGCAGGAGACCAAAAAGCGTGGGAACGGCTTCGAGCATTCCCTCGCGCATGCCGCACACCGCAGGGCCGAGTTCGGCGGGCCAGACATCCCGGGGATCGAGGCCGTTCGCGCAGGGGTCGAAAGAAATTCTCGCGCAGTCGCGCCCGATGGAAACCGCGCTGTACTGGCCGGCTCCTGTTTCCCGGGCCAGCAGATCGTCGACCCGCCGATACGCCTTTTCGGGAGTGGCCAGTCCGCCATAGCAGAGCGCCAACCCCACACCGCCCGGGGTCATCAGCTTTTGCCCGACCCGGCGCGCCCGACTCGGGCTGAGCGCCGCGGCTTCGAACATGGCCACCAGACGCTTGGGGGCGATCCAGCGGCCGACCTGGTGGATCGCCGGAGCCTCGTCGCCCAAAGCGCGAATGGAGCGAGCCCGAAGGGTGTCTTCGCCCGATTCGGCCAGAACTTCGACCATCGCCACGGCAATCCGGTGACTGGCCGCCAACTGGTCGCGTATCAAACGGGTAAAGGGCATCGTCCTCTTTATCGGCAAGTATTCACCGAACAATAGGCCCAGGCACCGAATTCGTCGCGCCTGGGGGCCTCCAGACCGTGCCCGCCCCGAACGGGCCCGGGATTTTCAATTTTGTGACAGGATTCCGGCGTGTGGCAGGATTCCAGCCCCCGGGTGGAGGGGGGAGGAGAGGGCCCAGCGTGTCCGACCGCCCGTCCCCGGTCGCGCTCAGTCGTCGATCCGGCCGCGGTCGCGCATGGCGCGGGCGGTCTCGCGTTGGGCGTCCCGGCGCTTGAGTTCCTCGCGCTTGTCGCGAACCCGCCTGCCCCGAACCAGGCCCAGTTCCACCTTGGCCAACCCGTTCTTGAAATACAGGCTCAGCGGCACAACGGTGAGCCCCTTCTCCACCACTCGGCTGCGGATCTTGCGAATCTCCCGGCCGTGCAGGAGCAACCGACGCGAGCGCTGGGGATCGGCGTTCTCCCGGGTGGCCGGCTCATAGGGGCTGATGTGAAGCTTCTCGAGCCAGCACTCCCCCCCGCGCACAACCCCGTAGGCGTCGCCCAGGTTGGCGCGCCCGGCGCGCAGGCTCTTGACCTCGGGGCCGATCAACGCGATCCCCGCCTCAAAAGTGTCGATCACCTCGTACTCGTGCCGCGCACGGCGATTGCGCGCAATATTCTTGATGCCGTCCTCAGCCATGGCGGGCAAGCCTAGCGCCTGGGGCTACTCGGCGGGGATTCCCGCGGCGAGCACGCGGTTGTCGATCAGCCGAACCGTCGCGCCACGACCCTGGGCATCGGGCAAAAA
>DUCH01000393.1 GCA_012959865.1 Myxococcales bacterium
GCGACTGGCATTGCCTTCCAATTCAAGGCGGCGCTCGCGATGCTTCACCACCCGACCAAGGGCGCAACATCTTCCCAAAAGAGGGGCGAGGCGAACCATGACGACTGGACGAGCTACTTCCGGGGCTCAAGTGCCGTCCCGGCTGCTGCGGGTGCGGTTGCTGGCATGTATCAGCCGACCAGCGACCCCGCCCTCCGCTGCCTGACCTGCTGGGGTAATTCGGCGCGCAGGCAGCGATATTGGTTCGAGGTGACCGACGACCCCGACCGTGCCAAAGACGGGATGATCGACTACTGGCTGCCCTCCGATGCTCCTCAGGCAGCAGGCGGCGAGGATACGGGCGGCCTACTGGAGGGCCTCGCCCAAGCCTTCCCCGAGAGCGGGGAACTGTTGAGCCAGAGAGCATTCGTCACGGCGTTCTGCGGCAACTACAACGGGAGTACCAGGCAGAGGGTGGTGAAGCTGATAAAAGGCCCGCTCAGCGAGTGGGTGACCCGAGAAGAGGACGGCAAGCAGCGTTTTAGTCTCACCTACGAAGGAGAGCAGGCAGTTGCCCCTTTCCGCGAGGGTAAGGAGTGAACCCCGCTGCGGAAAGTGCGCCTACCAGGGGGGCGACTTCGCTTGTGCTGGGGTTGCTCCGCGCCCCCCCCAAAGTGCGCTGCGCCCCCTCCCCCTTTAGGGGGGGGCGCAGGCGCACATGGGCGGGCAAGGGTTTTTCTCGGGTGCGCCTTTTCGAGGAGGCGCACTGGGGGCGCACGGGGGCGCACTCCGCGTCCGTCTGCAGTGGGCCAAATCAGACTCTCACAATCTCCCGCCGATTCCCTTACTCGCTCGGTCGAACAACTCCCGACACATCCACGGTGGAGAGACTCCGAGTCCGGGTACCCCTTTTTTACCGCCGACAGAGTCACGGTCCGCGGTTTGCGAATTCACCCCAAGACCACCCCTCTTTCGCACCCACGTATGGGATTTCGAGCGATGCGACTGGAAGAATGATGATCGAACTCGGTCGTAATCCTGACGCAAATGGAACTACCACTAACGCGTGTCGTGTTGGGCCTAATGGGGGTGATCGCGACTTCGTTGAAACCCCGACAAACAACGAGCTTCTCAGAGCCTCTCTCTGGCGGAACAATCATGGCCGATAAACCTAAGACCCACGCCTCAGAAGAGTCTCCTCTGAGGCTCTCAGAGCGCCTAGCGTTGCGAACGCACGAAGTCGCCGCCGTCCTCGGCGTGTCTGAGAGAACAGTCCGAGGGATGCTCCCAGAGCTTCCACACACGTATTTCGGTCGCTGTCTTGTCTTTCCGACCAACCTCCTCAGAGAGTGGCTCGATGATCGGGTACGGACTCAAGAGGGGCAGATCGAAAACGTGAGCAAAGAGATCCTCAAGGCAATCGAGGCGACTTCTGATGATTAGAACTGCTATATTCAAGTCTTGTTTTGGTATGATTCGTCCATGGCAGCTAAGAAGAAACTCTGGGGAGGCCGGAGAGCCGGAGCCGGACGAAAGCCAGTGCTGAAGAATCCTGGCCGGGTCACGGTCAATCTGGAGAAAGAGGACCTGGAGAGTCTTCAGGACGAAGCCCAAGACCATGACCTTTCGGTGGGTGAATTGATCCGAAAACTGGTCACTTCTCACATAAAGCGAAGGCGGAAGTAGCGATGGCGGCGAAGGTCAAGGAAAAGGACGGGTTCTACTGGGTGGTTGTCCACTACCAGGGTCGCCGCAAGTGGAAGAAGATCGGCAAGGACAAGCGTCAGGCTCTCCGGGTAGCCGAGCAGGTTCAGGCTAGGATCGCCCTGGGCGAGTTCGACATGCACAGCGAGGAAGAGCAGGCCGTCCGGTTCGATCACTTCGCCCGAGAGTGGTATCAGCAGGAGATTCGCCTGCCGTACGAGTTGAACGAGCCCGGCGCGTTAGCGACGAAGTCTGTACAAGCGCGTGAGCAGCAGATCCGGCTTCACTTGGTGCCGTTCTTTCTCGACCGGGACGTTCGGGCAATCCGGGTCGCCGACATCCAAGCGTTCTACGAGCACTGCAGGAAGACGCGCTATCCCGCGACCCTGAGCAGCATCAATACGATTCTGGGCACGCTGCGCCGAATTCTCGCATTCGCCCAGGCTCGGGAGGTTCTGGCCCTCAATCCAGTGGACGCTTGGAAGGCCAGTCGAGGCCGACAGCGAGGTGGTGGCTTGCGGCCCGTGGACAGCAGCAAGGTCCTGACCGCGGACGAGGTCCAGACCCTTCTGGAAGTCGCCCGGACGGAGTTCCCCGATCACTATCCGCTGGTGCTCTTCATGGCAGACACCGGCTGCCGCGTCAGTGAGGCGTTTGCGCTCCGTTGGAGCGACGTGGACCTCGAAGCAGGTTTGGCCACCATCGAGGCCAGTATCGACTTCCAGGGCAAGCGCGGTCCCACCAAGACGCGAAAACCCCGCTCCGTGGAGCTTTCAACTCGGCTTCGGGAGGCGTTGTCTCAGTATCGCCCGGATGTCTTTGGGGCCGATTCGTTTGCTTTCCCAAGCCAGACAGGGAGCGCCATGGAGTACCAGAACTTCCGCTCCAGGGTTTTCAACCGCATTGTCCGGCGAGCGTTCGCTCAGGGGAGGCGCGTGACCCCC
>DUCH01000394.1 GCA_012959865.1 Myxococcales bacterium
GCCTTCGGGTTTGCGCAAATCCAGGGCCAGGCTGCGCTTGTTGGCGTTCCAGTTGCAAAAATAGGGCGAGTAATCGCCCCCCACCGCCAGGGAGCGCCCGGGTTCGCCGCTGCCCGGGGGCTCGATCTTGACCACATCGGCGCCCATCCAGGCCATGGCCTGGGTGCACGAAGGGCCGGCTTCGTATTGGGTCATGTCGAGGATTCGAATTCCGTCGAGTGCGGGCATGGCGGTCTCCTTGGCGAAACGATCCCCTAGCCTAGCCGGATTTTTTGGGCGGCGTTGACGGACAGGGGGGGGATGCAAAGGCAGACCGCGGGGGGCCGAAAGAGAACAGGCCCTAAGTCCGTGCCCAACCCGAACTGAAAAGAAATGGAGAGCCAAGGGGCGAGCGACCCGGCGGAGGCTCGGGGCCGGGTCGTGCTCTGGAGTACGGGGCTCTCAGGCTCCGAAGGCCCGGGGTACTTGCGCCTGGTTGGCGACCCGGCGGACGCGACGGGCCGAGACGAAATAGTCGTCGCGATGTTCCCACGCGACCGAGAGCGCATTCAAGATCAGCCGCTTCGTGGTCTGTCGACAGGCGCGGCCTTGCTCGACGGCGTGAATCGTTCGGGGCGATACACCGGCGGCCATGGCGAGTTCGTCTTGGGTCCAGCCGAGTGCCTGTCGAGCGGCGCGAATCCGATTCATGGTGTCCTTGCCGGGTTGCGGGAGGGGGTCATGATAGCGCCGCCCAGCCTCAATCGCGGCTGTGGCCGCGCGGCCCCGAAGGGCTTTGGTCCCTGTCGTGGGTTCGGGGTCGGCGGGGCGCCCGCACCGAGCGAAATCTATCTATCTATCTGAATTTAAAAGGAAAAAAACGTATCCAGGGAGATCCACAAACCGGCGATGCGATTCGAATCCGCGCCAATTTGGGCCCGGACGCCCGGCCCGGGCATCCGGGCATCCGCAGCTCTCCCTCCCCCCTCCCTCATCCCATATTCGCCCCTCATTTTCTCTCTCCTCGCCCCCCCTATTCGTGTCCGGTTCTCTTCGTCCGAGAGTGCGCTGGGGCTATCGCCGGTCGTGGGGCCGCCCCGCCCATTCCGCCCGATTGAGGCGCCGGTGCGGTCCCTGTCACAACCAGTCTTTATACTTGATCGGTCGTCATCGGTCGCAAAAGGGCATCGGTTGCAAAAGGGCATCGGTCGCGAAAAGGGCATCGGTCGAGAAAAAGGGGAGCACTTCAATGCCAGACCCATTCGAAGACCAGGGTGGAACCGCCACCATGGACCCCTCGGCCCTTGTGCGATGGCTGACCTCCAAGCTGATGAGCCACTGGATCGCGCCGCCCTCTACCGCGCGCAGGCGCGCGGCGGCCGAGCGAAAACGCCAGCGCTCGGAGGCGCCCCATCGCGTCGAATATTTTCATCAGGTCGAGGATGGCTACAGCCATCTGGCCGCACAACTTCTTCGGCCTCTGCTCGAGCATTACGATGTGCAGCTTGTCTGCCATCTGGTGACCGTCGAAAACGACCGCAATCTCCCAGAGCCCGAACTTTTGCTGGCGCTCTCGCGCTTCGACGCTTCCAAGGTGGCTCCCCACTATGGGCTTCATTTTCTAGAGGGCCGGAAGGCTCCGGATCCCGCCCAGGTCAAGCGGGCCGAGCAAATCCTTGCCGGGGTTTCCCAGGCCGATTTCCCAGAGGCTGCAGCTCGAGTGGGCGATGCAATTTGGGCAGAAGATGCCGCAGGGCTCGAAGCGATGGCGGCCCATTACGGCGCGGTTTCGCCCGCCGAAGCGGAGGCGGCAATCGCCAGGGGCACGGCGCGACGCGCCGAGTTGAAGCACTATTCGGCCGCAATGTTCCACTATGGGGGCGAGTGGTACTGGGGAGCCGATCGGTTCCATCACCTCGAGACCCGGCTGACGGGATACGGAGCGCGCAAGACCGACGGCCAGAGGCTTCTGTGTCCGCGACCCGCGATTGAACACGGGCCGCTGAAAGACAACGGTTCGCTCACCTTCGAGATTTACCCTTCGCTTCGGAGTCCGTATACGGCGGTCATCTTCGACAAGGCCGTCGCGCTCGCCCAGGCAACGGGCGTGCGCTGTGTGATCCGCCCCGTGCTTCCGATGGTGATGCGAGGCGTGCCGGCCACAATGGAGAAGGGCTGGTACATTTTTTTTGATGCATCGCGGGAGGCCGCGGCGCTGGGTCTCGAGTATGGGCCCTTTTATGATCCCATCGGCGAACCCGTTCGGAGGGCTTATTCGCTCTATCCATGGGCGCGCGAGCAGGGCAGGGGCACGGAACTCTTGTCGAGTTTTTTGCGGGCGGCGTTTTTCGAAGGGGTCAACACCAATCGCGACGCTGGCCTTCGCCGGGTCGTCGAGAATGCGGGGCTCTCCTGGGCGGACGCCGAGCCCCGGGTCGGAAACGATGGCTGGGAAGAAGAACTCGAAGCCAACCGTCTAGCCATGTACGCATTCGGGTCGTGGGGCGTGCCGAGTTTCCGACTCTTGGATTCACAAGGTCAGGAGGTTCTTGGCCTCTGGGGGCAGGATCGTCTTTGGCTCTTTTCGCGGGAGATTCAGCGTCTGTTGCGCCAGTCCTGAGACTGTCCGGGCCCGGGTCGAAGACC
>DUCH01000395.1 GCA_012959865.1 Myxococcales bacterium
GGTGTAGCTCAGTCGGTTAGAGCGGCGGCTTCATAAGCCGTAGGTCGGTGGTTCAAGTCCACTCACCGCTACCAGTCCTTGGACCACGAGTCCGGTTCTCAGCGTTGAGCGTTCAGCGTATGGGCATAAGACCAAATTTCCGCCTCCCTCAGCCACGCGTGGGTCATCGCACCCGCTTCGGATCGGCTGTCCCTGAGGTGCTATTTTGTTGGATCAGGACAATTCAGTCTGCTGGGAGTCACGTGGGTATGCGGCATGACAACAAGAACTGGTTTGGCTTCGTGGCTCTGGCTTTCTGGTTGGGAGGCGTCTTCGTATTGGCCGCCTGCGGAGATTCCGAGCGGGAACCCATCGAGGCGAGATCCAACCCCGCGCCTGAAGTCTCGATCCCGGCCCTGGCTTTGACTTTCGGCCTGTACACTTCGGATTCAGCGACCGAAATGGTCAAGCAATTCGCTCCGATCCTAGAGGTCCTCGACGCGGATCTCAGTGAATTATTGGGGGAGCCAGTCCGGACGAGCCTGAGAGTCGCCTCGACGTACGAGGGCGGAGTTGATGATTTGGTTTCGGGCAGAGTTGACTTCGCTCGGATGGGGCCGGCTTCCTACGTCATGGCCAAGGAATTGAACCAAGGCATCCGAATTATCGCGATAGAAAGCAAGAGGGGGTCGAAAATTTTCCAGGGGGTTCTCTGCGTTCATCTGGACAGCCCCATTCAGAATGTCGAGGATTTGAGCGGCGAGCGGTTTGCTTTCGGTGATTCGCGGTCGACGATTGGCCGGTTTCTTGCGCAGCAACTGCTTGTCGAACACGGAATTCGGGCAGACGATCTGGCCGGTTTCGATTTTCTGGGCAGGCACGATAAAGTGGGTATGGCCGTTGCCCGAAAGAAGTATGCAGCAGGAGCGCTCAAAGAGAGCACGTTCAAGAAGCTCGTAGCGGCGGGCGAGCCGATTCGAGCAATCGCATCGTTTCCCAACGTAACGAAGCCCTGGATTGCCAGGGCCGGAATGAACCCCGAAGTGATCGCGGCGATCCGAGACGCGCTTCTTGGTATGGACGATGCTTCTGCGCTCAAAGCGCTGAAGAAGGACGGATTCATGATAGGTGTTGACGCCGACTACGATCCTATCCGTGAGGCGATCCAATCAAGTCGATTGTTTGATTCCTGATCGAGCTGGCCTAGTTCGCGACCCCGACAGCAATCGCCCAAAGGGGCAAATCAATGATTCCCAATTTTCGGTTGAATGGGTGGTCGATCAGAAGCCGCTTGGTCGTCACCTTGATCGGGGTCGCGGCACTTCTTTTGGTTCTTAGTCGCGAACCCGTTCGCCAAATTGAGACCGACGCCATGGTCGCGATCATGCGGGACCAGTACGTAACTTCGCTCGATTCGCTGGTGCCTGCGCTCCAGGACCATGTGATTACCCGAGACGCGGACATGGATCTCCCGGTACTTCAGCGGATAGCTGCAGACTTTCAGAAAACGCATCCAGCGGTGTTGAGCATGCGCATCGAGGATTCAGACGGAAACGTTCTTGTGGAGCGATCCGCCCCGAGCGCGCCGGAAGGGAGCGGGAGCTTCGAAGTAATCCGAGTGCTCCGAGCCGGAAAATTCGCCATAGGGCGAGTAGAACTAGTCGTCGACATGGGACCTGTAGAGGTTCGGGCGAGTCGGCACGTGATTCGCCTGCAGGCACTCTTTGCAGCCCTTCTAGTCATAGTGGCACTCGTACTTGGAGCCTGGTTTTATCGTCTTGTCGTTTCTCCTCTACAAAAACTCGACAAGAGGTTGCGGCAATTGGTAGCGGGCGACGATGTGCCGGAAGTCCAGTTTAATGGGGCTGAGGAATTTCTCCGATTGAACGATTCGGTGAATGCTTTGGCCTCCGCAGTCCAGCTCCAAGAACGTCAGAATGAGCTCGAGTTGCAGTTGCAACAATCTCAGAAGATGGAGGCGATAGGCAGGCTTGCAGGCGGGGTGGCCCATGACTTCAATAACTTGCTCACCGTAATATTGGGTTATGCGGAAACGCTTGCGGAGGACCCGAGACTAGATGCATCCGTTCGGAGTAGTGCCGGTCAGATCGTGTCTGCTGGCGAGCGTGCGGCTTCGCTGACTCGGCAATTGCTCGCTTTCAGTCGCAAGCAGGTGCTGCGAACGAGTATTGTTGATCCTGTGGAAGTTTTGCGAAATATGGAGGGTATGCTGGATCGGTTGATTGGAGAATTGGTCGAGGTCAGTGTGGAGGTGCAAGCCCCAGTGCGCCTCGTCGATATCGATTCTGGGCAATTTGAGCAGGTTCTTCTGAATCTCGCCATCAACGCACGAGACGCGGTGGAGAAAAATGGACAATTGAAGTTCACTCTTTACTCTGAGACCGTCAGTTCTAATGTCGGTCCGAAGGAGGGGTTTTTGCAACCCGTTCCGCCGGGGGAGTACGTAGTGCTGTCCCTTGAGGACAACGGGTCGGGGATGGATAGGGAGACCCAAGAGCGAATATTTGAACCGTTTTTTACTACGAAAGCCTCCGAGGAGGGAACTGGACTCGGCTTGGCAATGGTCTACGGAATCGTGAGCCAGAGCGGTGGCTTTATCGATTTGGAAAGCGAGCTGGGGCAGGGCTCGACCTTTCGAATCTACCTGCCCGCGGTTGATGGAGTTCCGGAGTCCTCCGAAAAGGCTGCCCGGTTCGAGGAGGCGAGGGCGTTTGGGACTATCCTAGTCGTCGAAGACGAGGCCCTGGTCCGGACTCTGACCAGCAATATTCTTGAGAGTAACGGGTATCGAGTGCTGACCGCAGAGGACTCGGAGGAGGCCGTTCGAGTTGCAGAAGCCCATGATGGGGAAATTGACCTGCTGCTGACTGACTTCGTACTCCCTGGAATGTCGGGCATCGAACTCGGTAAGGTCATCGGAGAGCAAAGGCCGGAGATGGGGATCCTGTTGGCATCCGGATACGACCATGTTTCGCTGGCTGCTGAGGCGAGGGAAGTCCCTTTCCTTCAGAAACCCTTTGATCGGTCGACCCTTCTGTCAAAGGTTCGCGAGGTGCTTGACTCGAGAGTGTGAGGAGAACAGGCGGTCAGTTTTCCGCTGCCTCGGAGGTCAGCTTCGCTTGGCAAGCAAGTGCTTCCTGATTTTCCCGCTTGCCGTTCGAGGCAGATCTTTCTCAACGACGACTTCCCGAGGCAGTTTGAAGGGCGCAATTCTCTCGCGAGCCCATTCTTCCAAAATTTTCCGATCCAAGACGAATCCGGGTTCGAGCTGTATATGCGCCCGCCCGACTTCGCCCCAGGTCGGGTGGGGGATGCCGACAATCGCGACCTCTCGGATGCCAGGGTACTCCCGGTAGACCGCCTCGACTTCGGCTGGATACACGTTCTCGCCGCCGGATATCAACATTTCTCGGGCCCGTCCGACTAGGGTGAGGAATCCCTCCCGATCCCGTTGTGCCAGGTCTCCCGTGCGGAGCCAATCGTCGATCAAAATTTCGGACGTGGCCTCGGGGCGCTCCCAGTAGCCGACCATCGTGATGGGTCCGCGAACCACGATTTCGCCGGTAACTCCGACGCCGCTGTCGCGCCATTCAGCGGATCTCCGTCCCACGGTTTCGGGCAAGATGATTCGGATCTTCGCGTGATGCACAGGGCGGCCTACGCTTCCGGCTTTTTGAAGCGCCTCTTCGGCGCGCATACAGCAAAGAGTGGACGTCTCCGTCTGCCCGTAGCCCTGGAGAACAACGATTCCACTCTCTGAAAATTTGCGAATCAACTCGATGGAAATCGCAGAGCCTGCGCTGAAAACGAAACGCAGGCGCGAAAGGTGGCGGTCGGACCCGGGGCTCAAAGCGTCGTAAAGCCGCTGGTGCATGGCGGGGACGCCGCCGAAATAGGTGATTCCCTCGTTCCTCACGGCACGCCAGACGTTAGTGGGATCGAAGTGATCTTGGAGGAATAAACTGCCCCCCGAATAGAGGAGCGGCATGGCGAGAATCTGAAGCCCCAACGAGTGAAAGAGCGGCGCGACGACAAGGACGCGGTCGTCATGCTGGATCCCAAAGCTGATAACGGCGTTGAGCGAGTTGTAGAGCGCCTTGCGGTGGGGCAGCAGCGCGCCTTTGGGTGTTCCCGTGGTGCCCGAGGTGTACATGAGGATTGCGGGGTCCTGGGCGCTGACCGGAGAAACTCGCCCAAGCGGCGTGGCCTGCCCAAGGCCGACCTCATAGGGATCGCTTGCCCCTCCGACGCTTACCTGCACCTCGGGGGAGTGATGGCATAACGCGAGGGCTTCTTCGACGGTCGCACTCAGGCCGCTCTCGAAAAAAAGAGCTGAGGGTCGACCGTCGTCGATTTGGAAGGCGATTTCTCGAGGCGTCAGGCGGAGATTGATGGGGATCGAGATTCCTCCCATCTGGGCCGTACCGAAAACGATCTCAAGGTACCCGGTGCGGTTACGCAGCAAAATGGCCACGCGGTCGCCGGCAACCAGGCCCCGGGCGGTCAGCCAGCCAGCCAGGCGTCCCACGCGATTTGCGAAAGTCGACCAGTCGAGTCGGCTGTCATCGTCCTGAATCGCCAGTTGCCCGGGTTTAATGCGCGCCCAGTGATTCGGCCAGTCGCCGATATTGTGCAGCGACGAAGCTTGGTTCTCGGGGGGCAGCGGCGGAGAAGTCACGGGATCCATTGGAGTTGGAATAGGCAAATCCACCTCAACCCGCCAGAAGGGGAGATCCTCTCCCCCGGGCGGGTTACCTTGGTTGGATGCTGCTCGCTGCCCTTCATCGAGCCATCACCGACCTGGCCCTGGAAGGCCGGCATGTGCTGGTAGCAGTCTCTGGTGGAGTCGATTCGACGGTCCTGCTCGAGGGATTGAGTCGGCTGGCCGGTGATCGCAATCTGACCCTTTCGGTTGGACACATTCATCACGGATTGCGAGGTGGGGAGGCCGACGCGGACGAGGACGCTGTTCGTGCGAGGGCCATCGGTTTGGGGCTCGCTTGCTCAAGCGAGCGCATCGACCCGCGTGTTCTGCGCGAGGGGACCTCGAATCGCGCGCGGCCAACCCTCCAGGAGGCCGCACGCAGCCTCCGTTATGAAGCGCTGGGGAGGATCGCGCACCTGCACGAGGCAGATCATATCGCGACAGCCCATAATCTGAATGACCAAGCAGAGACGGTTCTGATGCGTCTGCTGCGCGGAACGGCCCCGGGAGGCCTAGGGGGGATTCCCGAGCACTCGGAGGACGGGCTCGTGGTTCGACCGCTGCTGCGGGTGACGCGTGGCGAGATCGAGACCTACGCGACCCAGGCGGAAATTGGATGGCGTGAAGATCGTTCCAATGCCAGCGATGCCTACACCCGGAATCGATTGCGCCTCCACTGGATCCCTGAACTTACGCGAGAATTCAACCCCCAGTTGCTCAGGTCAATCGGCCGACTTGCCGAAAGCCAGAGGAGGGACGCCGAGTGGATTGGCGGTCTGGTCGATGCGGCCTCGTCAAAACTCTGGGCTCAAAAGGACCCTGGGACTTCGGGAGGGTCGGCGGAGGGACGATATCTGGAAATCGTTGACTCGGGATGGGAAGACATTCCCGAGGCTCTGGCGTTCAGACTGGCACGCCGCGCCATGCACGACCTGGGGGCGGGTCGAGATGTGAGCCGGATTCATCTCCAGCGAATTTGGGCTTTTCTCTGTAGGAACGAGGCGGCCCCAGGGACACAATTGGAATTGCCCGGGGGGCTGCGCATCCTTCGGGTTCGGGGGGGATTCAGAATGGGGCGAATCGGGGTCGATGAGTAGCGTCCATGCTAAGATCCAGTTCCCCCTGGCCCCGACGGCACTGAGGGGCCGAGCAGCGCTTGGGAATGCGTCGAGGCGTATTGAAGAAAAAAACTACGTGGGAATCCAATCCCATCTGAACCAGCGATCGGTAGCTGGCATCTCTCATGACGCTCGGCAGTCCGTTCCGGCCGATTGGGCCTCTGGGAATGGTGGTCAGAGGGATTCAGGCAACCGTTCGAATTGAGCGCGAGGATACGCAGTGAATCAGCAGTTCTACAAAAATATGGCGCTCTGGGTCGTGATCCTAGTGGGGATGTTGATGCTCTTCACGATGCTGCGGCAGGATCAGGAGACTCCGCCGGATCTCGCCTATAGCGATTTCGTCATTGCGGTCGAAGACGGGCAGATCGAAGAGATCACAATCGAGGAGGGAAGCATCAGCGGCGTGCAAGTGGATGGGGGCGAGTTTACCACCTACGCGCCCACGATCTCCCAAGATTTGCTCGCCCTGCTCAAGGAGAGACAGGTCAAGGTCAAGGCCCAGCCCAAAGACGAGGGCGGCTTTTGGCGGCAAATCATGATCATGTGGTTCCCTCTCCTGCTCTTCGTCGGCATCTGGATCTTCTTCATCCGCCAGATGCAATCGGGGGGCGGCAAGGCCATGAGCTTTGGGAAATCCAAGGCTCGATTGCAGACCGAAACTCAAAAAGTTGTGACCTTCAAGGATGTCGCGGGAATCGAGGAGTCAAAGACCGAACTCGAAGAGATCATCGAGTTCCTCAGAGAGCCCAAACGTTTTACGCGACTCGGGGGTAGAATTCCCAAAGGTGTCCTGCTGGTAGGGCCACCTGGAACAGGGAAAACTTTGCTGGCGCGGGCTGTGGCGGGCGAGGCCGCGGTCCCATTCTTTTCAATCTCGGGTTCAGACTTTGTCGAGATGTTTGTAGGCGTGGGCGCGTCTCGGGTTCGAGACCTTTTTCAGCAGGGAAAAAAGCAGGCGCCCTGCATCATATTCATCGATGAAATCGACGCGGTGGGTCGGCATCGAGGCGCCGGAATGGGCGGAGGTCACGACGAGCGCGAGCAGACTTTGAATCAGCTCTTGGTCGAGATGGATGGCTTCGAGGGAAACGAGGGTGTCATCCTGATCGCGGCGACGAATCGCCCGGACGTGTTGGATCCAGCTTTGCTGAGGCCGGGCCGATTTGACAGGCGGGTTGTTGTGCCTCGGCCCGATCTCCGCGGTCGTTTGCAGATCCTCAAAATTCATACTCGCCGTGTGCCCCTGAGCGACGATGTTGATTTGGAACTCCAGGCGCGCGGAACGCCGGGTTTTGTTGGCGCCGATCTTCAGAATCTGGTGAATGAGGCAGCCCTGTTGGCAGCCCGAAGGAACGGTCATCGGGTGGAGCGTCGCGACTTCGAGGACGCGAAAGACAAGGTGCTTATGGGCGCCGAGCGTCGCAGCATGATCATGACCGATGAGGATCGAAGGATCACGGCCTTTCACGAGGCCGGTCATGCTCTGGTTGCGTTGATGACGCCCGAGCACTCGGATCCGGTTCACAAGGTCACTATCATTCCGCGTGGTCTCGCACTCGGACTTACACAAACCTTGCCCGTGGAGGATCGGCTCAACTATACCGAGAACGATATTTTCGCGATTATTCGTTACGCCATGGGAGGCCGCGCGGCGGAGGAGTTGGTCTTTGGTCACCTCTCAACCGGCGCCTCGAATGATCTTGAGCAAGCTACGAACTGGGCCCGAAGAATGGTGACCGAGTTCGGTATGAATCCAAAACTGGGTCCGGTCAGTTATGCGAACACCTCGGGGGATGTGTTTCTCGGCCGCGACATGATGACCCGGAAAGACTACAGCGAGGAGATGGCAAAGAGAATCGACGAAGAGATAAGCGCGACGCTGGGATCAATGTATTTGGAGGCGCGCGAGATTCTTTCCACGCATCGGGACAAGTTGGAGGCCATCGCCGAGGCACTCCTCGAGAGAGAAACATTGGAGACCAGCGACCTTGCCCTGCTGGTGAATGGTCAGGCGCTCCCGCCGATGACTGTGCCGAGTGAAGAGGATTCAGGAGGCTCGGGTACACCGGATCCGGAGGCCGAAATCGAGCAAGAGGACCTGCCGGATCCCGAGCCCTTCCCCAGTTGAAGGTGGGCGGGAGGAGAGCCTGAGTGGGCCACAGTCTGGTTTTTCCGCCCGAGCGAGTGACTATCGTCGGGGTGCTAAACGTCACTCCGGATTCGTTTTCCGATGGAGGCCTCCTGCTGGAAGAATCTGGCGCTGTCTCGGAAGACCTCGTGTTGCGAACTGCTGCGAAATTGGTCGAATCCGGGGCACACGTTCTCGACGTTGGCGGCGAATCTACGCGGCCGGGAGCGGTCGAGATTTCTGTGGAAGAAGAAATCGAACGGACGGCCAGGGCAGTGGAGATTGTGGTCCGCGAACTCGGAATTCCGGTTTCCATCGATACCCGCCGCGCTGCCGTGGCCCGTGCGGGCCTGGGGGCTGGGGCTCAAATTGTGAACGATGTTTCGGGTCTCTCCCACGAGGGAGCTATGGCAGAAGTTGTCGCCGAAGCCGATGCTGTCCTTATCCTGGGTCATATTCGGGGTACCCCTGCGACAATGCAAGTTGACCCCCATTACGACGATGTTTTGGTCGAGGTAGCCAATGAACTCGAAGAGTCGGTGCGTCTCGCCCGAAAATCGGGTGTGCCCGATTGCAACTTGGTGGTCGATCCTGGCATCGGATTCGGAAAACGGCTGGAGGACAACCTGCAACTGACCGCACACCTTGGCTGGCTGCGTGGGCGATTGGGGCTTCCGGTGATGGTGGGCGCATCGCGAAAGGGGTTCTTGGGCTCGATCACCGGCGACCCCGTCGGTGACCGGGACGTCGCGAGCCACGCCGTCTGCGCGATCGCTGCGTTTTCGGGGGTCGACGCTGTTCGAGTACACGATGTGGCGGGCGCGCGGCGCGCTGTTCAAGTGGGCAGGGCGATGGGTGAGTCTCGCCGGAAAGAATTGGCATGATTCAGGTAATTTGGACGTTCCTGAGCGAAATAGGCGACTTCTTCGCCGCGAACTTTGACCCGTGGCGAGACAGTATCGACATTCTCTTGGTGACCATCGGGATCTACTGGTTGCTTCTTTTGATTCGCGGCACCCGTGCGATCCAGATCCTCGTGGGCCTAATTGTTCTGATCGGATTGAGTTTGGTCTCTGAAGTCTTTCAGCTTCCGACGGTTCGTCTAATCCTTCAGAATTTTCTTGGATCGGCTGTTCTGATCATTATCGTGCTTTTTCAGAACGATATTCGCAGGGCACTCGCGCGGGTGGGGCGTGGCTTCTTTCCGACGGTGTCTGCTCAGCAAGAGTCACAGATGCTCGAGGAGGTTGTGCGCGCCGCCCAAAGCCTGGTGCAAAAGCGGGTCGGAGCGTTGATCGTCCTGGAGCGAGAGAGCGCGCTCACCGACCAGATTGAAGCGGGCCGTGTGATTGACTCGACCGTGAGCGCTGATCTGCTGGTCGCCCTTTTCTTGCCCGTTTCACCGCTGCATGACGGAGCGGTAGTCGTGAGGGATGGGCGAATCGCTTCGGCGGGATGTATTCTTCCGCTCGCTCAGCGCGACAACCTTCCAGAGGGAATTGGCACTCGGCACCGCGCAGCGGTGGGTATCACCGAGGAAACCGATGCCGTCGTTGTCGTTGTCTCGGAGGAGACAGCCGGTATCTCGGTCGTAATGGCGGGGGAAATGGTACGGGAGTTGGATGCACCAAGGCTTCGAGTCATGCTCCATGAGATTCTGACCGGTGAAACTCAAAAGCTGGGGTTGGGATCGGGTGGAGATTCGGGGGCAGCCGTCTCTGAAGTCGAAGCAGTGGTCGGGGACGTTTCCACTTCCCGGGGTTGATGAGCGAGTCCGGTTTGAGGACCGAGTAAAATCGTGTAAAGGAAGAACCTTCAGATGCGTCGGTATCCGTCAGTTCGCCCAGGTTTGTTTCTATTGGCACTCGCGATTGCAGTTTTTCTGTGGGGCATCGCTTCGGGGACCAGTAATGCCGAGAAAGGATTTGATATTCCGGTGGTCCTGGACAGATTGCCCGAGAATCTCGTGATCACCGATCAGAGTATCGATGACATCAACGTTCGTGTAATGGCTAGCCAGGCCGTCTTGCGCAGCGTCAATCCGGCGAATTACAGGCTCGATATTGATGTTTCCGGCGCGAAGCCCGGAGTCGCGGTCTATGACGTGGACCTTTCGAAGATCGATCTGCCTCGGGCCGCTCGATTCGTAAGCCATGCACCTTCGAGTGTCCAGGTTCGATTCGAGAAACGAGGAAGGAAATCGGTGAAAGTGCGGGCGGACCTTCAGGGTAGTCCCGCAGCGGGCTTTCACTTTGTTTCTGTCGCTACCGAGCCCGCGAAGGTCTGGCTCGTTGGTGCCCGAAGCCAGGTGATGCGTCTCGACGAAGTCGTTACCGAAAATATCAATTTGAGCGGTCTGAATGCCGACCAGGTGGTGGAAGCCAGGGTCAATCCGGGCCTTGGTACCGTTTGGATGGAAGATGACAGGCCCGTCCAGGTGCGGATTGAAATCAAGGCCGATGTTGCGCCAGAGTCGTTGGATGAATCGGGCGTATCAGTTCTTTCGTTGGATGAAATCTCTTGACGGAGAGTTTTGAACTCCCGCTGTGAGGGATTCGATTTGGAATTGCAGAGGTCGGTACACGATATGAATAGCGCCCGCCGTAAGCTTTTTGGCACCGACGGTGTTCGGGGAATCGCCAACGCTCACCCGATGACGGCTGAGGTGGCACTTGCGCTGGGACAGGCCGTCGCACATATCTTCCGGAGAGGTGGGGAGCGGAATCACCGAATTCTGATTGGCAAGGACACCCGACTGTCGGGCTATATGTTCGAAGATGCACTGGCAGCGGGAATTTCGTCCATGGGAGTCGATGTCCTTCACGTGGGCCCGATGCCGACGCCAGCTATCGCGTTCCTGACCCGGGATATGCGTTGCGATGCGGGAGTGATGATCACCGCCAGCCACAACCCCTATCAGGATAACGGCATAAAATTCTTCGGAAGAGACGGTTTTAAACTTGCCGATGAAATCGAGTTGGAGATCGAGGAGTTGGTTGAGTCGGGTCGGTTGTCGGAACTGCGGGCCGATGCTGACGCGGTGGGCCAGGCGACCCGAATTGACGATGCTGCCGGCCGCTACATCGTTTTTCTTAAGAATACCTTTCCTCCAGATCTCACCCTGGACGGGCTTCGCATTGTGCTCGACTGTGCGAATGGTGCCGCCTACAAAGTTGGACCCACTGTGATGCGGGAACTGGGGGCCGAGTTGTTTGCGCTTGGTGTGGAGCCCACAGGCCGGAATATCAATGAAGGGTGCGGATCAATGCATCCCGAAGGTGTTTCACGGCTCGTTCAAAAGGTGAATGCGGATGTCGGAATCGCCGTCGATGGCGACGCTGATCGCTTGATGGTCGTCGATGAGAACGGCCAGGTGATCGATGGCGATTTTCTGATAGCGCTCTGTGCGCGCTACCTGGCGAAGAACGGCCAGTTGAAGGGCGGCGGAGTGGTTACGACGGTCATGAGCAATCTGGGGCTCGAGGAGTCACTCAAAGCCATTGATCTAGAACTCGTGAGAACTCAGGTCGGTGATCGATACGTCGTTGAAGCCATGCGCAAAGGGGGGTTCAATCTTGGAGGCGAGCAATCCGGGCACGTAATCTTTCTTGACCACGGCACGACGGGAGATGGCCTCATGACGGCACTCCAATTGCTCGCCATCATGGCGAAGGAGGGCGTTTCGCTCTCGACGCTGACCGCCGACTTCAAGCGGTATCCCCAGGTGCTCGTGAATGTTGAGGTGCCGGAGAAGAAGGACCTGGAAACGCTTCCCGAATTGCAGGCCGCGGTTGCCAAAGTGGAAGGAATGCTCGCGGGAAAAGGGCGAGTTCTGATTCGCTACAGCGGCACCGAACTGAAAGCGCGGGTGATGGTTGAAGGCGAGGATGAGGGCCACGTTCTAGAGTTGGCGAACTCTTTGGCGGGTGCGCTGACGAATTCCCTCGCGGACTGAGATCGTGTCTCAAATCGAAGCTTCTGTTTGGCATTCTCTCTAACACGGCTTTTAGGCGCTTGGCATTCGGTACTTCGTCGCAAGGAGTCGTCTGGAAACCATTTTCCGGGGAGGCATGAGGGTGGAGAACGGAGCCTGGGCGCTAGCCTCTTCGGCACGTATGCGGGCCTTGGATCGCTATACCATCGAGGCGCTGGGAGTTCCCGTCGAACTCTTGATGGAAAGCGCGGGCCGCGCCGTGGTGGATTTTGTCCTTGAGTTCGCCCGGGATTTACTGGCCCTTCCAGATGCCGAAGTGGCCATCGTCTGCGGGCGGGGCAATAACGGAGGCGATGGCTTTGTAGCGGCAAGGCACCTCGCTCTGCTTGGAATTCCGACTCGAGCGCTTCTCCTCGGCAACCCGGCGGATATGGGTGAGCAAGCCGCAGCCAATCATCGCCGGGCGGCCATCGTCGGGGTCGCGGTCGAATCCGCCTGGCCACTGGAACGCCCGCTTCCGCGGCGAGGCGTTGTTGTCGATGCCCTATTCGGTACTGGCTTGAGTCGCCCGATTCGCGGAGACTCCGCCAAAATCATTCAGTGCATCAATGCCCTTGCGGGCGCACCTGAAGTGGCGGTGATCGCGGTGGACCTTCCTTCGGGTCTGGACGCCGATACGGGGCAGCCCCTGGAGAGCGCTGTTGTCGCCGACGCAACCTTGGCCCTCGGGACACCGAAGATAGGACTTGCGCTCGAGCCCGGACGGAGTCTCGCGGGAAGAGTCTGCGCCGCGCGGATTGGGATCGCGGAGTCGATTCCGGGCGAAGAAGCCTCAGAGGGAGTCGGGGCGGCCGGTTTGTGGTCGCGTTATCGCGCTTCCGACGTTCTGCCCGAAAGGAACCCCGACGGGCACAAGGGCAACTTCGGGCATGTGCTCGTCGTGGGGGGCTCGAAAGGCATGTCGGGTGCGGCCGCTCTGGCCGCGAGCGCGGCGCTCCGATCGGGAGCGGGGCTCGTGACGGTGGGCTGTCCGGCCGGGCTTAACGACGTGCTCGAAGCTCAATGCACCGAGGCCATGACGGCGTCACTTCCGGAGACGCGTGACGGGAGCTTGGCCGAGAGCGGTGTGGAAGCGGCGCTGGCCTTGGCTGGGAAGCGGGACGTTGTCGCCCTTGGGCCGGGAATCGGCCGCAGCCTCCAGTCCGGGGCTTTCGTTCGCGAACTGGCTATGGCTGTTGGCGTTCCTCTGGTGGTTGATGCGGATGGTCTCAACGCTTTTGAAGGCGCTTCGGCGGCGTTGCAGGCCCGCTCGGCGTCGACGATTCTCACCCCTCATCCCGGCGAAGCAGGGCGTCTTCTGGGTACATCCTCGGGGGAAGTCAATCGGGATCGAGTGGGAGCCGCCCGAGAGTTGGCTCGTTTGACCGGGGCGGTGGTGCTGTTGAAGGGCGCGTGTACCGTGGCGGCGAGTCCGGACGGGCGGGTGATCATCAATCCGACCGGTGGACCCAACCTGGCGACGGCGGGGAGTGGCGATGTCCTGACGGGCTTGGTTGCGGCGCTGATTGCGCAAGGTCTAGGTGCCTTGGAAGCGGCGGCACTGGCGGCCTTTGTCCACGGGATGGCCGGAGATCGGATCGCGCTTCGTCGGGGAGACGCCGGTCTGCTGGCCGGGGAGCTCGCCGAGGAATTGCCGAGGGCGATGCAGGAACTTCGCGAAGAAGGGAGAGAGAGTGCCGGAACAGAGGGACATCGACTATCGACTCTGCTTCCGTTCCCAGGTCCCTGAGCAGACGCGAGAGTCCGGGGAATTTTTGTCCCGTGCGTGGAGGCAGCGAAGGGAGCGAGAACCGGGGGAAGCGGCGGCTGGGAGAGGAACGGGGCTAGCGATTTCGCTTCGCGGTGACCTTGGCGCCGGGAAGACGGTCTTCGTGAAGGGACTGGCTCGGGGAATGGGGATTGACGAAGAATTGGTTTCGAGTCCGACCTTTGTTCTGGCTAACGAATATCCCTCTTTGGCCAATGGGTTGTCCCTTCATCATGTGGATTTCTACCGCTTGGAGGCCGCAGGGGAGTTGGAGTCCATGGGGTTCTACGATCTGATGGTCCCGAATGCCCTCTTGGCGGTGGAATGGGGTTCCAAGTTTTCAGAAGAGCTGCCTCTCGATCGCATCGATATGACGATCGAAACGGATGCCGAGCGCACGCCCGAAGGAAGAGTGATTAGCGCCTGGGGGACGGGCCCCCGAACCCGGGGGCTTTTGCCCGAGTGGCGCCGATTGCTGGCTGCAGGCGGCAGGGCGACCAGCATGGAGGCGGGGAACTCCGGCTCGTGGAATCGTTGACTCGTCGGTCTGGACGGATCGAGGGGGCTGTGCCCGAGCATTCGTGAACTGTCCTCCACCCTTACCCGACTCGGTGGGACAGGCTAAAGTCGGCGCGCTCTGGCCGGGCCATCGTCGTCCGGCGAGCAGATGCAGGTCAAAATGGCACTGATTGTCCAGAAATTTGGCGGGACCAGTGTGGGCGACGTGGACCGAATCCGGAACGTCGCCCGCCGCGTGGTCAAAAGCTCCGAGGAGGGCCACCAGGTGGTGGTCTGCGTTTCCGCTATGGCGGGCGAGACAAACGCCTTGGACGCCCTCGCTCGGGCGATCTGCGGTGACGACCTCCCGGAGCCCCGAGAGTTCGACGCGCTGGTTTCCACGGGCGAGCAGAAAACAATTGCCTTGCTCGCCATGGCGATCCAGCATTTGGGCCATTCTGCACGATCCTTTACCGGCACTCAGATGGGGATGGAGACCGACTCGTCCCACACCCGAGCCCGAATTCAGAGCATCGACACCCACCGTCTTCGCGCCCATCTCGATCAGGGTTCGATATGCGTGATCGCCGGATTTCAGGGCGTGGACTCGGAGGGAAGTATTACGACGCTCGGGAGGGGGGGGTCGGACACCTCAGCGGTGGCTGTCGCTGCGGCTCTCCAAGCCGATGTCTGCGAGATTTATACTGACGTCGATGGGGTCTACACATCGGATCCCCGGATTGTCGAGGATGCTCGAAAACTGTCAAAAATTTCCTTCGAGGAAATGCTTGAGCTGGCAAGTCTGGGCGCGAAGGTGCTTCAAACACGCTCGGTAAAATTTGCCATGCGTTACCGGGTGCCTATTCATGTGCGCTCGAGTTTTGGATCGGACGAGGGGACCTGGATAGTCCCCGAGGAGGATGTAATGGAGCGCCTAGTCGTCTCCGGTGTGACTTGTAACGCCAACGAGGCCAAGATTCGGCTACGAAATGTGCCCGATCAGCCCGGGATCGCGGTCAGGCTATTTACGCCGCTGGGTGAGGACGGAATCGTGGTCGATATGATCGTGCAGAATTTCGCCAGCGACGGCACCACCGACATGACTTTTACCGTGCCTCGGACCGATTATCGCCGGGCTCTTGAAATTGCCCAGAGCGTGGGGCGAGAGTTGAATTCGGCGGCGGTGGAAGGGGATGACTCCATCGCCAAGGTGTCCATTGTCGGCCTCGGGATGAAGGACCACGCCGGCGTTGCGACCAGGATGTTCGATGTTCTGGCCCGCGAAAACATCAACATACAGATGATCAGCACCAGCGAGATCAAGATTTCTGTCGTGATCGAAGAGGCGC
>DUCH01000396.1 GCA_012959865.1 Myxococcales bacterium
ACACCCGATCAGAGCTTCGCTATCTCTGGGAGAACTCGGATATGTCCGCCCTCGTGTACGAGCGTGGATTCGGAAAAGATGTCGCTGCCCTCTCCGGCGAATTTCCCGCGCTGCACACCTACCTGATTCTCCAAGATACCAGTAGCGGAGACGCTCCCGCCCCGGGAACCGAATACGAAAACGCGTTGGCGAACTCGCCCGAATCCCGAGAGTTTTCTCCCCGGTCCCCCGACGATCTTTATATTGTGTATACGGGTGGAACAACGGGACTTCCCAAGGGCACCCTCTGGCGGCACGCAGATCTCTATTCCAATGTCGCCCACCCGCTCGGGGGCCCAATCGAACGCCCCGAGGAGATTGCGCTTCAAACCGGCAACCCTCTCGGGCTCAGGATGCTGACCCTGTCCCCGCTCATGCACGGGGGAGGACAATGGCCTCTGTTCATTTGTCTGTTCAACGGGGGCGTTGCCCTGTTTCCCGTCTCTACCAATTTCGACCCCGATGAAGTTCTCGGAATCATCGACCGCCACCGGGTTTCCACGCTGAGCATCATCGGCGACGCCATGGGGAGGCCTTTGGCCGAAACACGCATGGAGGCCCGGACCCAGTATGACACGGGTGCGTTGAAGGCGATCTCAAGCGGAGGAGCCCTCCTTACGGCTCCCGTCCGCGACCTGCTGCGGGAAGCCTTCGGGAAGATCTACATCAGCGGAGGCATCGGGAGTTCAGAGATCGGGACTGCCGCGCGGGAGACCTCGGCCTTCGATCCCGCCACAGGCCCTCGTTTCGCTCTCGACGAGCGGGTGGCCGTACTCGACGAAAGCCTCAGCCCCATCCCGCCCGGTTCGGGCGGCGTCGGGTTGATCGCCCGGCGCGGCGATATTCCCCTGGGCTATTACAAGGACCCGGAGAAAACAGCGAGCACCTTTCGATCGGACCCCCAAGGTGTTCGTTGGGTGCTCCCCGGAGATTGGGCTCGGGTCGAAGACGATGGAACCATCACTCTCCTCGGGCGAGGTTCCCAATGTATCAATTCCGGCGGAGAAAAAATCTTTCCCGACGAGATCGAGGCCGTTCTCGTCCAACATCCCAGCGTCCGCCACGCGGCGGTGGTGGGTGTTCCGGATCCGACGTGGATGGAGAGGATCGTGGCCTTGATCGAACCCCTGGACCCGGAATCACCTCCGTCGCTGGCTTCCATCCAGGCCCACTGTCGTACGCTTCTTGCCGGGTACAAGTTGCCCCGGGCGATCGTCGTTGGCGTTTTGCAGCGGACTCCGACCGGAAAGGTCGACTCGGTCTGGGCGCGGGCTCGAGCGCTTACCGCCGCTGTCCCCTCGGACTGACACTCAGCCGATAATTCGGTTCACCCCGTTGCCGCCGTCGGTGAGTTCGACCCCCTCTCCCACGAATTCGCGCGAAACCATTTCCCCCATCAAGTCCATCGACTCGCTTCGAGCGTAGCAGCGATCGCCACCGGGAAGATCGCAAACCGCAACGGCGAAGCGCGGCCCTTCCCGGCCGTGGACCACCGAGTAGGCGGCCACCTCGGCCGACCCTGTCGCTTCGGCGCGAATTTTTCGACGGCCAACGGCATCGATTCGAGCCTGCACTGCTCCGTGTACCGGCGATGCAACGGGGCCGGGTTCGGCACAATAGACCGCGTAGGAGTGGTTGGTCATATGCATCCCCACGCCACTCGCCATGCCGAATGCGCGGGGGTCCTCGCGAAGTCTGTCCACCAGCGTCGCGATCGAATGGCCCAGGTAGGCGCTCCCTGGGCCCCCGTGGTATGGCAGGCCCCCGGTCACCGTCAGCGGCCGGGGGTCGCTGGCGCCAAGCCCCAACGCATCCCTTGCGAAATTCACCGAACTTGGAAAGCAACTGTAGAGATCGAGATAGGCGATTTCATCGATGCCCACGCCGGCGGCCGACATGGCCGCGTGGCTAGTCTCCTTCATAGCAACACTGCGCCATAGCTCATTGCGCTCGGCCACATACAGCGGATCTTTCGCCTCGCACCAGCCTCGCAGATAAACGCGCCGATCCCGAGGTACGCCCAGGGCCTCGGCCTTTTCATGACTTGCAATCAGAAGTCCGGAAGCCATATCGACGTCCATGATGGCCACAAGGTTTTTCGGGTAGGGATGCGCGATCAAGCGATTCGCTTCGCAAATGTCGATCAGTTCATCCGCCGATCGCTCGCGCCGAAACCAGGCATTGGGGTTCCCGGCGGCGACCTTCGTCATCGAAGCAAAGAGCTCGCCCGCCTGTCGTAGATTCTCTTCGGGTGAAATCTTCAGATGAGCCCGGCGAGCCACGTCGAACATCGCAAAGGTCAGATATGCCTGGAAAACTTCATGGGCGAGTTCCGACGGATGGAGAGAATCCTCGAAGGGAACTCTCCCCCTCTCAAGGCTCGGATGGCTCCACGCCACCGAAACCCCCCGCTTCTTCATCCTCTTCCGGGTCGCCAAGCACTCAGCGCCCACAACCAACGCCAAATCGCTCGTTCCCGCCAAAATTCGTTCGGCTGCCTTACCGAGCATCTTCTGGGAGGAGGTTCCACTCATGTCCGAAAGATGTCGGCCGCCGTCCTCGAGCCCG
>DUCH01000397.1:0-1860 GCA_012959865.1 Myxococcales bacterium
GGATATCCGGGAGGGTTCGCGCCTGGTCGACGAAGAACAGTTTGGCCCGGTTCTTCCGGTGATCAAGTTCTCGGATCCCGAAGAAGCGCTGGTGCGCATCAATCGAAGCGCCGAGGGGCTCGGCGGTAGTGTTTGGTCCACCGATGTCGAAGCGGCGCGCAATCTGGCTGTGCGCATAGACGCCGGCACGGTCTGGGTCAATAAACACGCCGAACTCGATCCGGGTATTCCCTTTGGCGGAGCCAAGCAGTCGGGTGTGGGGACCGAACTCGGCCGCGAGGGACTCGAAGAATTCACCCAACGCAGGGTGATCAATATTTCCGCCTGAGTCGTGGGCCCGGGTCGGCGACGGCCGAACGATCGGCGAAGGAGTAAAAAAACGATGAGACTCAAGGGAAAAGTAGCAGTGGTGACCGGCGGAGGTCGCGGGATCGGGCGGGCCGAATGCATGGCCCTGGCCGAAGCGGGGGCCAGCGTAATCGTCAACGATTTCGGCGGCGCCGCGGATGGCAGCGGCGGGGAAGCGGGGCCCGCCGACGAGGTGAGCGATGCGATCAGCTCCGTCGGTGGCAAGGCGATTCCCCACTACGGTGACGTTTCAAAACCGGACACCGGGGACGCGTTGGTCCAGTTGGCTCTCGATAATTTTGGTCGCCTGGATATCCTGATCAACAACGCTGGGACCTTGCGCGATCGAATGCTTCACAACATGTCAGATGCCGAATGGAATAGCATCATCGACATCCACCTCAGCGGGACTTTCTATTGCACCCGCGCGGCCGCCAGGGTCTTTCGCGAGCAGCGCTCGGGAGTACTGGTCAACACCGGCAGCGAGTCTGGCCTGGGGAGCATGGGGCAGGCCAACTATGCCGCCGCAAAAGAAGGCATCGCGGGGTTCACGCGCACCGTTGCGCGGGACCTGGGCCGCTACGGTTGCCGTGCGAACATGATCCGCCCGCGTGCGGCCTCGCGACTGACCTTGTCCGATCAGCTCAAGGAAGCTATTGCGCGGGCCAAGAAATCTGGGGAGCGCGCGCCGGAAATTTCCCGAATCGAGAATTGGGTGCCCGAAGGCGTAGCCAAGGTTGTTACCTGGCTTTGCACCGATGCCGCCGCCAACGTGAACGGCCAGGATTTCGTCGTCAGTGCCGAGCACATCAGTCTGATGACCCAGCCCAAACCCGCAGCGACGGTCTTTACCGACGAACCCTGGACCCTTGATCGTCTGGACGCGTTGTTGCCCCAGTCGGTGACGCGTGGGCTACGCAACGAATTTCCGGGCAAAAAGAAGGACTAGAACTTTCGGGCGTCCCGGCTGAGCACGGCAAGCTTCCAACACCGCCGCGGGTGAAGTGCCCGGAAAAGCTCTTCCTCGAGTGTTCGCCCGGACAAGAATCCATCCGGGCTTCGGATAAGATTCGAGCCCCGAGTTTTTCGCTTCACGCACCCTACCCCGTTCTTAAGGGAGTACGAAAAAATGTTGACACTGAAAAAGCAGGGGGAAGTGCTCGTCCTTCGGATGGACGCGGGCGAGAACCGGTTCGGGAGCGAAGCGATTCGTCGCTGGAATGAACTCCTCGACGAAGCCGAGGCGGCAGCAGGCCCCAAGGCGCTGGTGACGACGGGAGCCGGTAAATTTTATTCCAACGGTCTGGACCTGGACTACATGCAGTCGGGCGAGGTGGAGCCCGGGGCCTACGTGGGGAGCGTACTCGCGATCATGAGCCGGCTTCTGACCTTTCCTGCGATCACCGTGGCGGCGATGAACGGCCATGCCTTTGGGGCGGGGGCACAGATCGCTCTGGCCCATGACTACAGGATCATGCGCAAGGATCGGGGCTACTTCTGTATGCCCGAGAT
>DUCH01000397.1:1985-15471 GCA_012959865.1 Myxococcales bacterium
CATCGTCGACCGAGTCGAAGACGAAGCCAGCGTCGTTTCGTCAGCGGTGGAACTGGCTGCAGGGCTGGCCGCCAAGGCCGCGCCCGTGATGTCCAGGCTCAAGGCAGAAATGTATCCCCAGGTTCTCGAGGCCATGGCCTCGAGCTTGAAGCCGTGAATACGAATATCGACTCGGAGCTTGTTGCGGATCCGAGTCAGCCATCGCTCCGCGCATGTCGTTCATGGGTATCGGGAGCCTTTCCTTGCCGCCCCCACTAGTCGAACCTCGTGTCGGCATCGCGCGGGCCGGCGGCGTTGGGGGACTCGGCCCCTAGCCGCTCCGAAGAGCTTGTGGCAGCATTTGTGCCACTTTGCGGGGAGGCCTTGAATGATGAAGCGTGTCGGTGCGGTGTTGGTTGGACTGTTAGCGGTCGGAGGCGCGTTGCTTTTCGCGGTCTCGATGGATTGGTTTGGGCGCCCGGAAGTGGACGGGCAAATTACCGCGACGCCCCGCCCGCCCCAACGCGTGGAGAGTCTGGGGGCCCAACAGGCATCCACCGCGGCCAGCTTGGGCGCGAGGCCCGGCAAGCAGGTGCTCTTCGGGGATTTCCACGTCCACACCACGTTCAGCTTCGATGCGTTCATGATGAACCTCCCCATGGCGGGGGGCGCGGGAAGTCGCCCGCCTTCGGATGCCTGCGATTTTGCGCGGTATTGTTCGGGCCTCGATTTTTGGTCCATCAACGACCACGCCGAGACCCTGACCGCGGATCTCTGGGCGCAAACCGTGGAGTCCGTGCGCCAGTGCAATGCGGTGGCGGGCGACCCGGAGAACCCCGACTTGGTCACTTACCTGGGCTGGGAGTGGAGCCATATCGGCACGACCCCGGATAACCACTACGGCCACAAGAACGTGGTGCTCCTGGATACCGGCGAGGGCGAAATTCCCACTCGGCCCATCAGTTCCCTGCCCCCAGGAAATTTGGCGAGATTGGCGGATGCCGCGCCTACGGGGATGCGGCTCGGAATGTGGGCGGTCAATGGGAGGCGAGGGTTGGATTTTGCCCGGTTCATGGTCCACGCGTCAAACACGCCGTCGTGCGCCGAAGGCGTTCCTGTTCGCGATCTGCCCGCCGATTGCATCGAAAGCGCCGTAACGCCCGAGGCCTTGTTCGCCAAGCTCGACGACTGGGGTTTTCCTTCCCTGGTGATTCCCCACGGAACCGCCTGGGGGATGTATACGCCTGCGGGTTCGGATTGGCGAAAGCAGCTGCCCGGACACGACCCCAAACGCCAGACCCTCGTGGAAGTGTATTCGGGGCACGGCAATTCGGAGCAACTGCCGCAATGGCGCGAGGTGGAAGTGGCCGCCGACGGCTCTTTGACCTGCCCGGCGCCGAGCCAAGGCTACCTGCCGAGTTGTTGGCGGGCGGGTGAACTCATCGAGGCGCGCTGCCGCGAAGCGGGAGAGAGAGCCGAGACCTGCTCGATGCGGGCGGCGGATGCCCGCACGAATTACCTCGACGCCGGCCAGGCCGGTTGGAAGACTCTCCCCGGTTTGGAAGCCAATGAATGGGTGAACGCCGGTCAGGCACCCGGGATGTTCCAGCCCGCGTTCAACTATCGGCCACGTTCCTCGGTGCAATACATGCTGGCCATTCGTGATTTCAGCGATCCCGACGGCCCCAAGGGTTTCAATTTCGGCTTTCTGGGATCGAGCGATACCCACACTTCGAGTCCCGGAACCGGGTACAAGGAGCTTCACCGGGGCGAGATGAGCGACGGCCGGGGCCAACGAGGGGGGCAGCGAGCGCCGGCTGGAGGACTCTTCGGTTCGGCCAATGACGCCGACGAAGCGATCGCCGAGTCGGTCCCCTTTGTTTCGAGCGGCGAGAATCCGCTCCAGCTCTTCGAGATGGAAAGGGCATCGGCGTATTTTGTGACCGGCGGATTGGTGGCGGTGCACTCCGAGGGCCGTGATCGCCACGCGATCTGGCAGGCGCTCCAACGCAAGGAGGTCTACGCCACGAGCGGAAGGCATACCCTGCTCTGGTTTGATCTGTTGACTCCCGGGGGTTCGATGCCCATGGGCTCCAGCACCCGCCAAGCGGATCTACCCCGATTTCGCGTGCGGGCTGCGGGCTCTTTCGAACAAAAGCCGGGTTGTCCCGAATCTTCCCGGGCAGCGCTGGGCCCCGAACGAATCGACTCGATTTGCCAGGGCGAGTGCTACAACCCGGGCGCCGCCCGCCGCCCGATCTCCCGAATCGAAGTGGTTCGCATTCGCCCCCAGGCTTACGCGGACGAGCCCCTCGATGGTCTCGTTGAGGATCCGTGGCGCACCTTTCCCTGCCCCGCTGATGGTTCGGGCTGTGTCATCGAGTTTGCGGACACCGAGTTCGCTTCGGCCGGCCGCGACAGCGTCTACTACGCCCGGGCCATCGAAGCGTCTGCCCCCCTGATTCACGGCGACAACCCCCTGGGCTGCCGTTACGATGCGAGCGGCGTCTGCACGGAAATCGAACCGTGCGGTATGCTTTCGCCCTCGACGGACGATTGCCTGTCTGAGGCCGAGCCCAGGGCCTGGTCGTCCCCCATTTATATCGACTATGCGGCGCAGGCTGTGGTCGGTTCCCATGTCCCGAGCGAGAATTCGCCGATAGACTAGAGCCCATCGACAAGAAGAGAGCGCGAATTGGAAGCCCGATGGTTTCTTGCTCCGCTGCGAGGCCCCCCGCCCATGTCCCCGCCCATGCCCCCGCCCATGTCCCCGAGACCCCCGAGAAAAGCTGAGCGGCCGTCGCTTTGCAGGCGCCCAGGTCTTGGCTTGGCGGGGGTTCTGGCGAGCGCCTTGCTGCTATTGGGGTGCGGGAGCGAAAGGCCTGTCGCCAAGAAATTCGACGGTTTCGTCAAGGTAGGCATTCTTCACTCTCGGACCGGCACCATGGCCATCTCCGAGAACACCGTGGCCGAGGCCGAGTTGCTCGCGGTCGATGAGATCAACGCCGCAGGCGGGCTCGATATCCAGGGCAAGCGCCTGGCCGTCATCGCGGTTGAAGAGGACGGGGCTTCGGATTGGCCGACCTTTGCCCGTCGGGCAGAGAAGTTGATCGACGAGGACGAAGTGGCCGTGGTGTTTGGAGGCTGGACCTCCGCAAGCCGGAAGGCCATGCTGCCCGTCTTCGAGGAAAAGGATCATCTTCTCTTCTACCCCATTCAGTACGAAGGGCAGGAGTGTTCTCGAAATATCTTCTATGCGGGGGCTACACCGAATCAGCAGATCGAGCCCGCACTCGATTGGTTATTCGAGAACCGGGGTAAGGCGCTCTTCCTTGTAGGCTCCGACTATGTCTATCCCCGCACCGCCAACGCGATCATCAGCGCGAAGGCGGCCGCGAGCGGATCCGAGATCGTCGGCGAAGTCTACCTGCCCCTGGGCAGCAGCGATGTCGCGCCCGTGGTGGAGGCCATTCGAACGGCTTTTCCGGACGGTGGGATCGTGATCAATACGCTGAACGGAGACAGCAACATTTCCTTTTTCAGGCAGCTGAAAGAAGCCGGAGTCGACGAGCAGAACGGTTTCACGATTATGAGCTTTTCGGCCGCCGAAGAAGAGGTGGCCGCGATTGGGCCCGAGTATCTCGAAGGCACCTACGCGGTTTGGAACTTCTTTCACAGTGTGGATACCCATGCGGCACGAACCTTCATCGATGCCTTTCGCGACATGCATGGCGTTCATCGGGTAACCAGCGATCCCGCCGAGTCCGCCTACGTCATGGTCAAGTTGTGGGCCCTGGCGGCGGAGAAGGCCGGGACGACCGAAGTTTCGCAAGTGCGCGATGCGCTGATCGGGGTCCGGTTCGAAGGTCCGGCTGGCGCGGTCGAGGTCCGGAAGAACCACCATGTGTCAAAAACAGTACTGATTGGCCAAGTGCTTCCCGGCGGACACTTTGAGATCTTGGAGAACAAGGGTGTGATCCAGCCCCAGCCTTGGAGCCCTCTGCTGGCGGACAGCCGTGGCTACCGCTGCGATTGGAGCCTGGATCGCCCGGATGCCGGGAAGTTCAAGCAGTAGCTTTCTTATCTATGGATAAAGCCTTGCAGACAAAGAGAAATTTTCTTCGAGGGAAGCGAGCCGCCAAGTCCCGGTCGGCCCGGGGGCTCCTTTGCGGGATGCTCCTCTTCGTGCTTGCCCTGCCCGCTCTGTCCTGTTCTCATGAAAAACTCCACCCGAGCTTGGGGGAGGAAGCTCAGCAGTTGCTCGACCGGGACCGGGAATCTTTAATCCCGCTCCCCGAGGATAAAGAGTTCGCCGAAGACGCATTGATCGTCTACACGGGCATCCTCGTCGACAAGGTGTACGAACTCTCGTTGGTTTCGAGAACGTTTTCGGCCGACGGCTACGTCTGGCTCGAGTGGCCACCCGCGGTACAGGACCTAATGGATGAGAAGGACATCGCCCCCTCCGATCTCGTCCGCCTCGCGAATCGTGTTGAAATCTGGGACTCGCTCTTCGAACCCGTGACCGACAAGCCCAGGATGCTTTCGGGGGGCCGTTATTACCAGCGCTATCGATTCTCGAGTCGCTTTTACGATGATGAAATCGAGTTTCGCAGGGACCCCTTTGGCGAGGTTAATCTACCGGTGATCATTGAAGTCGCGGCGCCCTCGATGTCGGACAAATACGCGGGAGCCATCCTGCTTCCGCACCATCAGGCCAACGGATTCATGGGACGTTCGGGCAGCTTGAGTGGATATCGCCTGAGCAGTTCCTCCTTCGAACCGTATCTCCATCGCTATTCGAGTCGATTCGGTTCCTGGTACCATCCGACTTTTAGCCAGATGCGGTTGGAGATGGTGTACCAGGCGGACTATTGGAGCGCTTTCGTCACCTGGGTTTTCCCCTTGCTGATCATCATGGCGGTGGTTTTACTTTCGCCGTCGGTGGCGGGGTCCTTGGGTGACGTGCGCCTGGCCATTCCGTCCACGGCTTTGCTTACGTTGATTTTTCTCCAGCAGTCCTACCACGATGAACTTCCGCCCTTGCCCTACCTGACGTTTCTCGATGAACTCTTTGCGGTGGGATACGCGATAGCGCTTGGCTTGTTTGCGCTGTTCACCTGGGGGACGAACACCTATGCGAATGCCGAAGCCAAAGACAAGAGGACGACCGCGCGTCGCATTGACCGCGTCGACCTGATCTTCCAGTCGATCTCGGTGCTCGTTTTCGCCGGGGTCGCTCTGGGGTCCTGGGTTCGCAACTAGAACTGCCCCGATCTATGCTGCCTGACTCACGTCCACCCGATTGCTCCCCCCACCCTTCGAAGGAGACACCATGAAGACGCGCATTACCGAGTTGTTTGGCATCGAGCACCCGATCATTCAAGGGGGCATGCACCATGTGGGCCTGGCCGAAATGGCCTCTGCGGTCTCCAACGCCGGTGGATTGGGGATCATTACGGGACTCACCCAGCCTAGCCCCGAAGATCTCGCCAACGAGATCGCACGCTGCCGCAAAATGACCGACAAGCCCATTGGCGTCAATCTGACCTTTCTTCCGGGTTTTGTCGCCCCCGACTATCCCGGCTATATCGAGGCGATCGCCGCGGGAGGGGTAAAGATCGTCGAAACCGCAGGGCGTAGCCCCGAGAAGTACATGCCCCAGCTCAAGGAAGCGGGCATCGCCGTAATCCATAAGTGCACCTCGGTGCGCCACTCCCTCAAGGCCGAGCGCATTGGTTGCGATGCGGTGAGCGTGGACGGTTTCGAATGCGGGGGGCACCCGGGCGAAGACGATATCCCCAACATGATTCTGCTGCCGCGTTGCGCCGAAGAACTCAGCATTCCCTTCGTGGCTTCGGGCGGGCTGGGGAACTCCCAGCAGTTCGTGGCCGCACTCGCCATGGGGGCGGAGGGCATCAACATGGGAACGCGTTTCATCGCCACCCAGGAGGCGCCGGTCCACGACAACGTCAAGCAGGCCATCGTGAATGCCAGCGAACTCGACACCCGGCTCATCATGCGCTCTCTGCGCAACACCGAACGCGTGCTCAACAATGCCGCGGTGGAGAAGCTCATCGAAATCGAGCAGACCAAGGGCGATGAGTTGGGAATCGAAGACATCGCGCAACTCGTGGGCGGCGTGTACCCCAAAATCATGCGCGAAGGCGACCTCGATGCGGGTCCCTGGAGCTGTGGCATGGTGGCAGGTCTGATCAACGATATTCCCACCTGCAAGGAACTCATCGACCGGATCATGAACGAGGCCCGGGAGTCGATCCGCGGCCGGCTTGCGGCGTTTGCCTAAGTGATGTCCGGGCCGGGGCCCGCTCGGCCTCGACCCAGGCGTGCGCCTTTTGTGTCCATTCCCCTCTACTGACGAGGATCTTCATGAGCAACCATTACGAAATTCAGGGTCAGACGGTGAAGCTTCCCGTGGAGGTGCGCGACGCCTCTTCGGGAACGGTGATGTATCGGGTCGACCGCCAGGCGGCGTGTAGGATCATCCCCCCCGAATTCGAGGCGGACGAGTCGGCGCCGGGACAGACTCAGCTTTGCCTCGTGATGGTGGACTATCGCGATAATGATCTGGGCGACTACAACGAAGTGGGCGTCGTTTTTTTCGTGCGGCCCAAAGGGCAGCCCGAGGCCGAGATCGGCACCTACATTCACCGGCTTCCGGTGAACCAGAGTTTCACCCAACAGGCCGGTCTCGAGATCTGGGGCTTTCCCAAGACCGTGGAGGAAATCGACTTCTCCGTCAGCGAGAATTCGGCGACCTGCGTGCTGACCATGGGGGGCGAGCACGCGTTGACGCTCACGCTGCCGCGCGGGGGTGATGCCGAAACTGCCGAGACTCCCGCGGTGGGGTACACGTTGATCGAGGGCTCACCCCATCGCATCGCGTTTAGCCGTGGAGGAAAGCAAGAAGGGACCCACCCCGGAGGTGATGGTGTCTCTCTCGAACTCGGCAGCCACCCCATGGCGGACGAATTGCGAAGTCTGGGCCTGCCGGACCTTCCGCCCCTGCTTTCGAGTTGGAGCGAGCACTTTTTCGGCACCTTCGGCGAAGTCGAGAAGCTCTAACTTTCGTCCAGGGAGCCGCGCCGAAAGTGCATCATCTCCCCCTATCCTCCGTTATCGAGGAACCCCGATGAAGAGCATGATCGTAGACGGCGCACCCCGGGAGACGGTTGGGGTGGGTGGATCGAGGTTCATGGCTAACGCCCGCCCCCGAGTTCCTCTTGCCTCCCCCCATGCCCAGTTCGAAGTCCGAAAGTCCGGGCTCTGGGGCGCCCGCGCCCCCTGTTGAACGAAATCCTTTGTCTGTACAATCACAGCTTGATCCCGGTCGAGGAGCCCTCCCCTGTCGAACTCGAATGCTCACGCACCAGCGATTGTTTTCGAACCCCGGAGCGGCGAAGGGTGGCGCGATCCCTTTCCCATGTACAAGGCTCTGCGCGACAACGACCCGGTCCACCGCTTCGAAAATGAGCGGGGCGAATTCTGGGCACTTTCGCGTTTCGCGGATGTTCTCGCCGCAGCGGTGGATGCCGAAACTTTTTCCTCGGCCCAGGGGCTGACCATTGCCTACGGCGAGATGGAGGCGATGGGTCTCGAATCGCCCATCGTGATGATGGATCCGCCCGATCATACCCGGCTCCGTAAACTCGCCATCAAGCAATTTACCCCGAAGCAGGTCCTGGCCATCGAGCCCGAACTCCGGGCCTTCGTGGTGGAGCGGGTGGACAGGCTGCGCGAAGCGGGCGAAGGCGATGTGGTCGCGGAACTCTTCAAGCCCCTCCCGAGCCTGGTGGTGGGCCATTTTCTTGGCGTTCCCCGATCGGAGCAGTCGCTCTTTGACGGGTGGACGGATGCCATCGTGGCCGCCAACGCCGATGGCGATATCACTTCCTCGGGCGCCGCTCTGGGCGAACTGATCGGCTATTTCAGCGAGCACATGGAGCGGGTCAAGAAGAAGCCTGGGGACGATGTGATCTCCGCTCTGGTTCAAGCTCGGCCCGACGGCCAGGAAGTCCCCGCCGCCTGGATCTTGGGTTTTGCGTTCACCATGGTCACCGGGGGCAACGATACAACTACGGGCCTACTCAGCGGCGCTGTCGAGCAGATGAGTCGGCACCCGGACCAACAGCGGCTTCTCGTCCAGGAACCCGGACGTATTCCCAACGCCATCGAGGAATTTCTTCGAATGAGTTCTCCCGTCCAGGGCCTGGCCCGGACCACTACGCGCGAAGTCACCATAAAGGGGAAAACAATTCCCAAGGATCGCAAGGTGATGCTCCTCTACGGATCCGCGAATGTCGACGAACGGGAATTCGGTCCCGACGCGGAAATTTGCGATGTGACCCGAAAGATCCGGCGCCATGTCGCTCTGAGCTACGGCCCTCATCACTGCATCGGCGCGGCGACGGTGCGCCTGCAGTCACGGATCGCCCTAGAAGAGCTGCTCGCTCGCTGCCCCGATTTCTGCGTGGACTACAAGGCGGGTGAATTCGCCGGCGGGAACTACGTGCGTCGCTATATCTCCATGCCCTTCAAGGCGAGGGGCAGCGAGTAGTGCCTGGCGCTCGGATGCGCGAAGAGCCGGCCGATCTCAAAGCGGGTGAGTGTCTCGTGGTCGAAGTTCTCGTGGTTTCAGCGGTGCTCGCGCGGAATCAGCGAACCCTCGCGGGACCCCCAGGCTGAAGGACATGGTTCGTTCGTCGTCGGGTGCCCGCGGAGGAAGCGCGTTTTTTGACGTCAAGCGCGAAAGGAGAGCCTCAGCGTGGACTCGGTCGCAATCTTTTGCACCTTGATGGGAGTTCTCTACGTGGTCTCTCGTCTCCCCATGGCGATCGCTCCGAAGGCAACCATGCGATGGACCCGGGAGTCGATGTTCTCGAGCAACGCGCGGACGCGCGCTTTTGGTATTGGAATGGCGCCCATTGCTCCGGCGCTTCTCCTGCTGCCCTTCGGCGAAGGCCTAGTCCCGCTGATTTTGCGCTGTCTCGGAGGTTTGATCGCTCTCGCGCTGCTCGGCGTTGTCTTGGCCCCTGGCATCGCGGCAGATTGGATTCGCGGCCTCTATGAATTCTTGGAGACGACCTTGAGCGAAGGGGTCCTGCGCGGGCTCGCGATCTTTGGCGTCGTCTTCGGGCTGGTACTGATCTACGTGGGGATTTTTGTCCTGTAAGTCCGTCGGCGGACCGGGTGATGTGCGCTCCGGCCAAAATCCTTGTCCGAGGCAGGAAGGCGTGGACTTCACGGGCAAGCGAGTGGGTTTGATCGGGACCGGCTCCACGGGCTTCGAGTTGAGGCCCTAACGCCTTGCGACCAAAGTATCAGCAAAAGCCCGCGCCCCATTGGGATCGCGACACTGTTGTGCACAAAAAAGATGTGCACAAAAAAGATGTGCACAAAAAATCCGTGCCCGGTCGGGCGGAGGCGATCTGCGCGAGCATTCGCGCGGCTGCGAAAAACGAATCTGTGGCCGGCGCCAAGCCCGCCCAAGAGGTTCCGAGATGAAGCCGCGATATCTGTCGATTCTGCGGGACACCCTGCTGCTTCTTCCCCGGCTGCTGGGGGCAAGCGCCCGGGTCGTGTTCGCGGGAATCGGTAACGGACCCTCAAAGCGGCTGAAGCACTTGGCTTCGGCCGAAGGGTCCGCCCAGATGCTGGGCCTTGAGCCGCGTACCGTGCGCGGAGCGAGGGTCGAAGAGGTCCACAGTGGAACGGCCACCCGTTCGCGGCTGTGTGTCGAGTACACCGCCGATGCCGGGCCAGAAAGAGGCCCGGATTCCTTCTTTATCAAGTCGAGGCCCCCAGGATTCGCTTCCGCGCTCTTCGGTGTTCTTTTCGATCTCGGGGGAAATGAAGTCTTGTTCTATCGAAATATCCGAGATTCGATTCCGGTGAAAACGCCGCGGGTCTATTTCGCCGAGGGCGACTCCAGCGATTACGTTCTACTCCTCGAGGATCTTGGAGCGAAGAACTGCGAATTCCAGACCCTCGCCTCAAAATGCTCCTTTGAAGAAGCGAGGAGCATCGTTAGGACTCTCGGTCGGATGCACGGAACGTTCTGGCAGAGCGAACGCTTTGACACGGATCTAGCCTGGATTCGTCGCTTCGAGACCGATGGCGACTTCAGGCTCCTGAACTTGGTCAGGAACCTCAGTGTCCCGATCGCGATCCAGAAATATGCCCATGTGATTCCCGAGGAAATTCGTGAGGTCATTCCACACCTCATGAAAAACTACCAGCGCCTCGAGGAGCAGTGGGCCCAGGGGCCGCGGACTCTGCTCCACGGCGACGCCCATCTCGGAAACATGTACTTCCAGGACGGGGAGGCCGGGCTGCTGGATTGGCAGGTGTGTCAATACGGCCAGGGTATGCGCGACATCAGCTATCTGCTTGTCAATTCGCTGAGCGAGGAATTGCGGCTTGCCCACCAAAAAGATCTGATTCGTGATTACCTGGGCGTGCTCGAGGCCCAGGGCGTTTCGCTGGACTTCGAGACCGCTTGGCGGCAATATCGTCTGCAGAGTGTCTATGCCTGGATCGCGGGGGTTGTCACGGCGCCCAGCAACTTCCAGCCCGAGCAAGTCGTGGCCGCGGGTCTCGGCCGGGCTTGCGCGGCGGTTTTGGATTTGGATGCCATCGCGCTGATCCGGGAGCTTTAGAACACTCCCGGTCGAGGTCTCCCGGGCTCTGCCCTGTCAGTCATTCCGTCCGTGATCCTGAGCGCCGAGATTGAGGCGGCGGATGCCGCTGATCTTGATCGGTGAAAGTTTGCGCCGGAACTTCTCAGCCCTATGTCGCCCCTTTGCAGCTAGTTCTCCGGGGGCGCTTCCGCGCCCCAAATTTTGACTAGCGGATGATCGGTCACGGATGCCGGAAGGTTGGTGTCTTTTGGGCGGGGAAGTCGGCGAACGTCGATCCCTTCACGATCGAGGACCTCGAGAGCATGTTCGATGCCGAAGAACCGGCCACCGTCTTGGCATCCATGGCAGGCCGGATGCAGCGCGCGGTCACCCTGGATGGCGCCGCGGAAGCCAATGAATGCCGGATCGTTCCACGCGGCGTCAAAGGAAGCTTCGCGCAGGCTTCCCACCTGGGTGCGCAAGACACAGCAGGGGCGGATCTCCCCGTCGCCTTGGACGTAGAGCAGGTTGAATGGGGCCAGGCAGGCGGGAGAGCGAGCGGACCCATTCTCGATTCCTGCCCGGATCATCGCGGCCAGCTCTTCGGGGTCGGTGGTCAGTTCCTGATCGTGCAGGCTCTTTGCTTCGGGCGTCAGCTCCACCAGCAGGTTGATGAATTCGAGTGCCGGCGGCGCCATTTTCTCCAGGGAATCTGCGAGCGCGTTCCATGAAAACGTGTAGGGCTTGGGTAGGGGGGGAACGCGAGAAACCGCTTCCAGCGATTCCTCTACATCGAGCCCACCCTCGCTGGGCGCATCCGCCCCGCTGCGAGCGATATGATTCACGATGGTTAAGCCGGATTCCTCGGGAAGTTCGAAATCGGAGAGAGACTCGAAGAATGCGTGGCGATCCTGAGGCCGTAAACGCATCTCATCGTGCCAGGGAAGGTAAGCGCTGAACTCCTGGAACGTCACACTGCCAACGCCGAGGTCGAGGCCAAGCTGGACCAGTTTCGCCGCTTCCCGAGAGTTCGGGCGGGAGACCACGCAGTTGATGTTTACCTTGCGGATGCTGTCTTCTGACAGGTCCTTGATTGCTTGGCAGATTTTGTCGAAGTCGGCACCAAAGCGAATCGTCTCAAAGGTTGTTTTTTCGGCACCGTCCATGCTGAGATGAATGACCGACAAAGACGGAGCTACGGTCTGAAGCTTTTCGGCGAGGGTTCCGTTTGTAGTGAGTTCCACGTAGGCGCCGAGGTCCGCATAGCTTTTCACGATTTCAGGCGTTGAGGGCGAGAGCAGTGGTTCGCCCGTTCCGGAAACGTTGACGTAGTCGGCAAATGGCATTGCTGAACCCACCGCTCCCGTTCTCGTCGGATCGTAGTCGTAGTAGATGAAGTTGGGGTTGAGGCTGTGATAGCAAGTCCTGCAGCGCAGGTTGCATACCGAGGAGACATCAATCAGATGCCGCCACGGGCGGCCCGCGAGCTTTGTTCGCCCCGCGAAAGCTTCTAAAATGACGAGGCGCTTGTTCTCTTCGCGCTGTACGGATGTGAGGGGTCCTTGGCCGGTGGCTTCAGGCGGCTTCGGGTTCTTGACTCGGAGACCGTGGACCATGCGAGAGGCCACGCACGCGAGGACCCAGAGCCTTTCGACTTTTGAGCGGTTCTCGTGGGTCAGCCCGCCATGGTCCTGGCGCAAGCGCACGAGGCAGGATTTTGCGAGCGTGTCATCGGCGTCGACGGTCGCCAGATGCGAGCGGAGCGGCCTGAGGCTGTCTTCGAGCATCCGGCACGAGGCGGCGACTCGGCGCCTGTCGTCATCGTCCGTGCCTTCGAGCGCGGCCGTGACAATATTGGAAACAGCAAGTACGTCCACCATCTTGCGAAGCACCGAACGAAGTTCGACGTCATCGTTCACCGGCGCCTCTCCTCCGACCGGATCGTCGGAGGGGGAAAGGTCGCTTCTGGACTCGGTTGCTTCTGTGGTCACGGATTTAAAATTCCCCGGAAAGCGAGAACTGGAATTATACGCGGAAAGCTCCCCCGGGTCGGCAAATTGTTTCCTTCGGCGCGGGCGGAGATCGCCAGCTTATCGCGACTCGCCTCACTCGGGAAACAGAGGTGCCCGCCCTCGGGCTGGCGCGTCACCGGCTCCCGGGGCGGCTTTGGGTTCAAGGGGGCCGCATGGGAAGTGAGGAAGCCGATCCCCTCACCAATCTCCTCGGGTCCGGCCAGTTCCGCTGTAGTGGGGACAGTCTGATATCTTTTCGGTTCCGCAGCGCGTTCGCAGCGGGCGGAGAAAAGAGACAAGAAAGGAGTGGGGTGGAGCAAATCCTAAGCGATTTTCTGATTTTCCTGGCGACCATCGATCCAGTGGGAACCCTCGCGCTCTTTGTCGGTCTGACCGCGGGAATCAGCGCTCAGGAGCGCACCCGGGTTGCTTTCCGTGCCATAGGGTACTCGGCCGTGATTTTGCTCGTCTTCGTCTTTGTCGGGCAAGTCGTTCTCGGCTCCCTGGGCATTCGGCTCGAGTCCTTTCAGTTGGCCGGTGGCATCATTTTCTTTCTCTTTGGTGTCCAGATGGTGTTCGGTACGGGGGCCGCTTCGGCCAATTCCAAGTCCGAGCCGGGTCACGATGTGGCGGCATTTCCGCTCGCCGTTCCCTCGATTGCCAGCCCCGGGTCAATTCTGGCGGCGGTGATTCTGACGGACAACCGGGAATTTTCATTTGGCGAGCAAGCCATCACGGCTCTTCTGCTGATCGCGGTGCTTGGTTTGACCCTGCTTTTGCTCCTGCAGGCGAATCGTATCTATGCCTGGATCGGAGACGCGGGGTCGGCCTTGATGGTTCGGGTCCTGGGTCTGG
>DUCH01000398.1:0-287 GCA_012959865.1 Myxococcales bacterium
GAACTCGGACAAACTCTGCACGTCATGAAACCCGCGGGCCGTTTCTGCCTTCAGGCCCGGGAAACCCCCCTGGTTTTCTGCAGCGGAGGCAGCGGCATTACGCCGGTGATCTCGATCATCAAGAGCGCTCTGGCCACTACCCGGCGCTCGATGCACCTGCTCTATGCCAACCGCGATGCCAATTCGATTATCTTCCGCGCCGAGTTGAGCGCGCTGATGGAGGAGCACCCCGGGCGCCTCACGGTGACGCATCGGTTGGACGCGAGCGAAGGGTTTCTCGATCTGCC
>DUCH01000398.1:364-2600 GCA_012959865.1 Myxococcales bacterium
CCTTCATGGACGTGGTGGAAGGCGCCCTTGGCGCCGAGTCAGTGCCGGAGGAGCGGATCTTCATCGAGCGCTTTGTTTCGCCCGAACTCGATGCGCCCCGTCCGGAAGTCACGCCCGATTCGAGCGGGACCATGGATACGGTTCAGGTTTATCTCGACGGCGAGAACCATGTTGTCTCGGTGCAGCCGGACGAGACCCTCTTGGCGGCTTGCCACCGAGCGGGGTTCGACGCCCCGTGCGCTTGCACCGAGGGCTATTGCGGCGCCTGCATGGCTCGGGTCAAGTCCGGCAAGGTGGAGATGCTTCTAAACGATGGCGGCTTGGATGACGATCAGGTGGCGGAGGGCTGGGTGCTTACTTGTCAGACCCGGCTGCGCTCGGCGGGCGTAAAGATCGAGTATCCCGACGCCGATTAGTCCGATCAGCGCGAGCTCCTCGCTCGGCTGAATTCCAGGCCTGGGGTCGAGGCGGAGCCCTCAGTCGATGAGGTTCAGCCCAATCGTGGCGGCGAGTTCCTCCAGAGCCTGTTCCGGAGCAGCGACCTTAATGGTCGTCATTCCCAGGGCTCGGGCCGCCTTGAGGTTGCTCCCGATATCGTCGAGAAAGGCCGCCTCGGAAGGCTGCACCCCCAGGCGTTCACAGGTCAGGGTGTAGATGCGCGGGTCGGGTTTGCGCAGTCCCTCGACGCTGGATTCGATGAATACATCGAAGCGATCGCTGAGAGCCCGGGTGTCGTCGCGGGCGAGGCCCTGTTTTTTCCCCTCGTCGACCCCGTTCTCTTGGGAATTCTCTTGCTCGTTTGCCGCCCAGTTGTTGGTGAGGGCTGCGGTCAAGAAACCCTCGGCACGGATGCGGCGAATGGCTTCGAGCATGATGGGCCGGGGCAGGCTGGCCGCTCCCATGCGTTCGAACATGGTCCGGGCCGACAGAGTTTGTCCCGCCTTCCGGCACTCGACTTCGAAGGCGTCGTAGAAGGTTTCCATGGAAATTTCGCCGCGCTCAAGGCGCGACCACGCGCCGTTCGGTGCGGTGTCGGCCACCACTCGATTGACGAAATTTTCGGGGATTCCGAGTTCTCGTTCGTACTGCGCAATGGCATGGAGCGGCGAACCGAGAACGACGCCGCCGAGATCGAAGATGACCGCTCGAATCTTCATGGGGTGCGGAGCCTAACAGGCTCTCCTCGGGCTGGGCGAGGTCGAGCCAGAATTTCGCGCACTTCGGCGAAGCCGGCGAGTTCGTTCCCGGTCACCCACTGGGAGCCCGCGCCGCCGGCGAGGCCAGCCACAAAGCCGAGCCCCCCAACGCCGAGAGCGAGTCGGGCCAGGAACCCCCGGCGCCTCTCCACGGCCTTCCAGGCGCTGCCGCCCACGAGCAGTCCTGCGCCCAAAAGTCCCCCAGCCTGCCCCATCTCGCGCCGCCGTCGCCGCCGGGCCGCTTCTTCGCCCAGGTGCAGTTGAAATTCGGCGTGCTCCAGTGCGGCCGCACTGGGGGCCGGCCACGCGAAGGGTGGCTCGCCCGCCGGGCGCGGGATGAGTTCGATCTCGCCGAGCAGTCCAGCGTGATCCGAGTAGGCCCCGGGTTCGCCGGCGAACTCGAGGGCCCGGTCGTAGGTCCGTTCGAGGGCGATCGCGCGAACCCGGGTGTCCCGGCCGCTTCGGGCAAAGATCAGATCGATCCGAGATTCCGGAGCTTGCACCGGCCGATAGGGGTGCGGGCTAAGGCAGGTGGGCTCACGCCGGTTTAGCTCGACGGCCAGATCACCCAGGCCACCGATGCCGCCCAGAATTTTGTAGGCATCGGCACCTTCGCCCGTGTTGAAATCGCCGGTGGCCAGCACCGGGGTCTGCAGGTCGCGGATGTAACAGGCGAGTTGGACGGCCTGGCCCGCTCGAATGCCCGAATTTTCGTCGCTCCCGGTGGGCCCGCTGTAGCCCGCCTGAAGATGGGTGTCGATGAGAGTCACCGGCCCAGGATCGGTCGCGAGTTCAAGGCTCACAAACCCCTTGCCCCCATAGAAGTCGGCTTGCCGAGGGCGTTGGGGAAGCCCTGCCAATCGGTAGGCGGTGAAGCGGGGCCGGGAGATCGGAAGCCGGCTCAGAACCATCAGCCCGCTGCCCCCGAAGGCCGCTTCCCGGTGCCAGATCGCCGTGTACCCCGCCCGCCGTCCGGCCGCCCCCAGGAGGGTCCGCGCGCCTTGGGTCCAAACTTCCTGCAGGGCGATCACGTGGGCTCC
>DUCH01000399.1 GCA_012959865.1 Myxococcales bacterium
TGCAGGACCGCGAAACCGACGAGCGGGCTTGACTGTCCTACTCCCCTAGAAACGACGCGGCCCGAACCCTCGGGCCCCGTACCCTCAAGCCCCGTCCCCTCAGGCCCCGTCCCCTCAAGCCCCGTAGCGAACGCCCGCGATTTCGGCGTTCACCGCCCGGAGTCGCCCCAATGCCAATTCGCGCAGGGGTTCGGCTTGAAGCTTTTGGTTCGCCATTCGTGCCTGCATGGCCTGGGTGACGCGGGGGCGTCCTCTGGTCCCAGGAAAATCGAGGAAGGTCAGATCCCAAGAGAAAAACGCGTGTTGTGTATGTGAAGGGTGAGTGCACGTGGGGCGCGGAAAGGTGACGAAAAAATTTGAAACAATTGAGGAATCCCCCAACTTACTGAACAGGCGCGGCTTTCCGACCGATTGCGCCCCACGTGCCGATTTATTGAATGCCATCAGAAAATCGATTGTTTCCCCTCGGAGCCCCTTCCCGTGTCAGAATGAGCCTTGGAACTGGTGGGTCGGGGAGGGCAGCCATGCAGATCGGGAGCGTCATCGGAGCCAGGCGAGCAGCTAGGGTTGCCCTGTCTTCCCTGGCCCTGGTTGGGCTCGCCAGCATTGGCTCTGCCCAGACCCTCGTAGGCCCCGGCATTGAACTTCGCGAAGGCGCTCTGGTGGTGGCCTCTGCGCCCGTGCTCAGCAACGGGTCGGGGACGCTCCACATCGAATCTTCGACGCTGGGCGAGCTCGCAGGAGGCCGCGCCGTAGGGCTCTCGGGCATCCAACTTCTCAGCGGCGCCGTCCCGATCCCTGAACCGGCTGCGCTCCTGCAACTCGGCTCGGGTGCACTCGGACTGACGCTGCTTGGGCGACGACGACGGCTGCGCTCGCCCTCCCCTGCTCGCAAGACGGAGAACTCATGATGCGATTCCTATCGAGATCACTCGCAGCCCCTGTGCTGGTCCTTGCCCTGCTTGGCCTTTGCCTCGGCGCCAGCATGGCATCGGCCCAGGTGCCCCATGACATGAACTACCAGGGCCGCCTTACCGACTCGGTGGGTGCACCGCTCGCGGGCCCGGTTGACCTCGAACTCCGCATTTTTGACGTTCTCTCCGGGGGCGTCGCTCTTTTCGCAGAGAACCATGCCGTGGTTCCCCTCGACGACGACGGCGGCTTCAACCTGCTCCTCGGCAACGGAGCGGCGACAACGGGCACTTTCGATGCCTCACTCTTCGCCGGCGTCAATCGCTACCTCGAGGTGGTCATCGACGGAGAAGTCCTCTCACCCCGCCTCCCGTTTTCCTCTGTCCCCTACGCGATGGTGGCCGAAGAGGCAGCGGTTGTTCAGGGGGCGCCCAGCCTGATCACCGACGTGCAGACCCTCCAGACCCAGGTGGGCAGCCCAGCCCCGGGTGACCCGTCGGTGGTGGATCGACTCACCAGCCAGGGCGTGACGATCGGGACGAATACGGTCGCCGCGACCACGGCCCAGGCCTCCGCCGACTCCGCATCCACGACCGCAGCCGCCGCGCAGAGCACTGCGACCGCCAACGAAGCCGCGCTGACAGCGCTGCAAGCCACGCTTCCGAGTCTTCAAGATTTCTCCGGCCAGGATCTCACGGGCGCGGATCTCTCCGGCCAGGATCTCTCCATGGCGAACCTCGTGGGGACACGCCTCGTCAACGCAGATCTGAGGGGCGCGAACCTATATAGAGCCAATCTGTCGGGGGCCGATCTCAACGGTGCGGATCTACGCGGCGCGAATCTCGACGAAGCGCTTCTCGTCCTGACCGACCTCAGGCAAACCCGGGTTGGGCTGTCCGGCGGCATTTCCACGTCGATGAACAACGCGACTGTGATTGTGGGGCCCGATGCCGATACAGGGGGGGGCAGTTATTCCTACCAAGTGGAACTCATTGCCGAATCGGATCAATGCGTCCTTACGGGCCTCGGCATACCCTGCCTGTCGGCCAACGGCGCTGTCTTTTCGGGCGGCGGAGGTCCTCAGACGACCGTCAGACTCGCACCGAACACACAGGCCGTGGGGGCCTCGTTTCTGCTTGACGAATTCTCTCAGGTCAGTTGTGGGGGGGGGTCGGATTTCAGTGGCAGCGTCGTAGCGCCAAACGTGGTTTTTTTCGCCAACGAGTGCACGGCGGCTGGACTCAAGGCTCCAGGGGCTCATTACAAAGGCTGGGGGATCGCTCCGAATTCCGACTTGCGCGGTTCCCTCGTAGAACTCAGTAGTTTGCCCTCAGCTGGATCGATGCCACCCGATCTATCGGGTTCGAATCTCGCCGGGGCCCATCTCCGTTTTGTTGGGGACAATGTCGGGACATTGTTGGAAGGAGCGGATCTGACTGGTGCGTGGATCGATTCCACCCAAATCGGTTCCAGCCCAACTGTTTCCTTTCGCTCTGCCAACCTGACTAACATCGAGCTGTGCGATGTTAGTCACCCCAACTGCGTCCCACTCAGTAAACTGGCAGGATTCGACTTCGCAGATGCGACTTTGAGTGGCGTCAATTTCATTCCATACTACGGCGGGCTCCTGCCCACCAGCCTTGACGGAGTCGACCTGAGCGACGCGACTCTCGCGAACC
>DUCH01000400.1 GCA_012959865.1 Myxococcales bacterium
AAGTCAAGAGCAGCGGAATACACCCACGCGAGACCGCGACTGGGCCAACGGTCGGAACATTCTTATTCCGGCTTATCGGCGAATTCACGAGCCTGCTTGATACCCTGCGGCCACGTGAATGCACGTCCCTTGGGGGCCTCGCACCGACTCGGGCTCGGCGGCCCCAATCAACTCGCCGCCTGCAGCCTTGCGATTTCCCTTTGCACACGCTCTGCCCACGGGGGGGGAGGAGCATCCTTGGCCAAGCTCCCGCTCTCCCGAAGGCCATCGATGTCGTTGATCGCAGCCTGCAGGCTATCCAAGGCCTTGGACTTGTCCCCCGAGGCCTCGTAGGCCTGGGACAAATGAAGGCGAATTTCGCCAATGGCGACATCGTCGGCTCCCGCCACACTCACCGCTTCCCGTAGATACCCAATCGCCGCGGAGTGAACGCCCCGCTTGTAAAGCACCCAGCCGAGGGTATCCGCGGCGCTGGCGCTGTCGGGAAGCGCGGCCTTGGCTTCCTGGGACAGCTTGAGGGCCCGGTCAAGATCACGACCCTCTTCGGCCATCATGTAGGCGAGATTGTTCTTTGTTTGGGCCAGGTTTCCATCCTTCTGCAACGCCATTTCGTACTGCTCGCTCGCTTTCTTGGCATCGCCGGTCATTTCATAGAGAACGCCGAGAAAGTGACGGATGCTCGCATTCTCAGGATTCTGGTCACTGGCACTGACATACTGCTTGAGGGCCATGTCCAGCTGGCCTGCCGACGCGTAGATACGGGCCAACTGGTTGTACGACTCGACCCGGCCCGGCTCCAATTCGATCGCCTTCTCGAAAGCCGTGGTCGCGCCTTCGAGATCTCGAACTCGAATCCCTGCCAGACCAAAGACATGCCAGAGATCCGCGGAATCCGGACTGGCCTGCAGGGCCTCGTCGATCAATTGAAGTCCGATCTCAACCTGTCCTTCGGCATCGTGTACGGCGAGTAGTGAATTCAGAATATTGGGATCGTGAGGCCGTTCCTTGTTGGCGAGGACGAAGGCCTCACGCGCTTCGCGAACCTGACCCTGGGCCATTGCGACCCGCCCGATCGCGAACAGCGCTTCGACACTCCGTCCATCCTCGGGAATCCCTTCGAGAGTTTCCGTGGCCTCATCGAACATCCCCAACCGCACCATGCTCTGAGCCAACAGGATCCGCGTCTCTTCGTCTTCAGGCTCACGCTCGAGATAGCGTCGACCATTCTGAATCGCATATTCGTGTTCGCCCAGTTCGGCATGGACCCGAACAAGGAGCTTTCGCGCTGACTTGAGGCCAGAGTTGAGTTCCACGGACCGAGCGAGTTCCGCCCTCGCCCGATGGAGGTCCCCTGTCATGAGCAGCGCCGAGCCCAAGACAAAATGCGCTTGGGCCCAATCGGGCTTGGCCGCGATGGCATCGCGAAGCACTTCGATAGCCTGCTCAGCGTTGCCCTGGGCAATTTCGGATTTTCCCCGAACAAATGCGGCTTCAGCGTTTGAAGGGTCTTCCTTGGTCACGGCGTCGACGATCGCGACGGCTTCGGCCACCTGCTCCTCGTTGCCGTTGCGGAGACCGAGATCGATCAACAGTTCGGCCTTTCGGAGCCTCGCCAAGGTGCTGTTGGGGTCTGCCTCGGCGGCCTTCTCGGCGGCCTCCAGCGCCGCGCTGAGATCCCCCTGGCGGCCTCGCAAATTCGAGAGGGCAAGCCACGGTTCAGGGTCGCTATCATCAAAAGTTGTTGCGAGTTCCAAAATCTCATTGGCTTTTTCGTCTTCACCGATAGATCGGTAGTGCTGGAGCAGTGCTTCGCTGAGCCGTTTCTTGTCAGCGCTCACCTCCTTGATTCCGCGATCAAGAATCGCCGTCCCCTCTTCTTCGCGCTCGCGCTCAAAGTAGAAGAGGCCGAGATTGATGAACGCCCCGACGAGATGAGGATTCTGCTCGCCTTCTTCTCCGGGCTCAGCCGCGAGGAGAAGCGCTTCATTTAGGTTCGATTCAACTTCTTCGTAGCGCTCTTGAGCCATCAATAAGTTGGCGAGATGATTGCGAACCATAGGCCCATCGTCACGCGCGATCGCTTCGACGAACTGAGCTTCGGCCCGCTCAGCGTCTTCGATCTTCGCGTAGTAGACCGCAAGCGCGATCCTGTAGTTCGCATTGTCGGGTTCCAACTCGACTGCCCGAAGTAGATCCGGTTCGGATTCCTCTGATCGGCCGAGGGAATCAAGAGCCCCTGCGCGAACCAGGTGCCCCGGAGCGCTGTCCGGAGCAAGCTGGATGATTGCATCCGCCTGCTCAAGAGCCAGGTCAAAATTTTGGGCCGCGATGGAAATAGCCGCATAGGTGAGCCGTGAGTCGACGTCGTCCGGGGCCAGGCGAATCGTTTCGCTGAGTTCCCAGTAGCCCTCTTTCAGTTTGTCCGAACTCAGGTAGGCGTTTGCCAGCGCTCGGTGGGCCTCCGTGGCATTGGGGTCGATCTGAAGCACATTTCTATACTCAATAATCGCTTCGTTGAGTTGCCCCGCCTCCTTGTACGCATCCCCTCGCTTCATGAAATCCGCACGTTTTTCTTCATCGCTCGTGCAGCCCGATAGAACGGCGAAAAACGCGGCGAACAGGACCAGGAGACGTCCGATACCAGGAAATTTCTGTGCAACGAAACTCATCGTCAAACCTCAACTTAAACCGGGGTGGGCCCGGAGCGAATTTTCGGAATTATGAAACTGCGCTATTCGGAACTCAAATTCCACAGAACTCGACAAGCCTGGAATCGATGACCACCCGAGCGCGCGAAATCGGGCCGTCGACGCCTCACAACCATAGCAGACGGAGCTTCAGCTCATGAGCCGGCCCTGAGAAGGCACAGCCCGGCTTTCACGTCAGATCCTTGCGCCCGCCCTTCGCAAGGGTGGCCACCAGCTTTCGGACTTCATGGCTGCGGTCAATGTCGGCGATCAAAATGGCGTCCTCGGTATCTACGACCACCAACCCCTCAACCCCAAGCAGGGCAACCAGACGCTCTCCGCCCCAAACGAGATTCGAAGCCGAGTCCTCGAGCAGAACTTCACCTCCCAAAACGCGATTTCCATCATCCCCACCGGCCCGGCGACCCGACGTCCTTACCCCGCGGACGAGTCGATCCGCGGGGGTACGACTGCCTACGCCGAGTTCCTCCCCGAGCGATGCCCAGGTTCCCACGTCGCTCCACGCAAAATCAACGGGCAACGTCCAGACTTTTCGACTCCTCTCCATGACCGCAATATCGATAGGAACGGATGGGGCACGCCGATACGCGGCTGCCACGGCGCTCGAATTTCGACCCTGAGGTTTGCTCCTGAGCGGTGAAAGCGCGCGATGCAAATCGGGCGCGCAGACCTCGATCTCTCCCAGCATCGTCGCTGCTGAAAAGACAAAAACTCCGGCGTTCCAAAGATACTGGCTGGATGCTAGATAGCGTTGCGCCCGCTTCGCGTCGGGCTTTTCTACAAAACGACGAACTCGATACAATCCGGGAAAAGAACCTCCCGCACTTTTCCCCTGCTGTATGTAGCCGTATCCCGTGTCTGGGCGAGTGGGTATGACTCCAAGTGTCACCAAAACCCCGGCCGAGGCGGCAGCCCGGGCACAGCGCCGCATCGAAGCCGCGAATGCCCGGCCGTCCGGAATATGATGATCCGCAGAAAGAATGGCCAAAACGCTTCCGGAATCCTCAGCCTCGATTCTCTGGGCCGCCCATGCCACAGCCATCGCAGTATTTTTCCGGGAAGGCTCAATCAACACCCTTCGAGCGGAGAGGCCCGACTCCTCCCTGATTGCCTTCGCGTGTTCCTTCCCGCACACGATCCAAACTTGATCTTCTCCGGCGAATTTCTTTGCACGGCTCATAGTCGCGGCCAACAGCGATGTCCCCCCAACCACGCGCATCAAGGGTTTCGGGTACTTCCGACGCGATGCTGGCCAAAAACGTTCGCCCGCTCCACCCGCAAGAATCACGGCATGAACCGAAGGTCGACCAACCTTCTGTTTCTTCGCGACCATCGTTGAAGCCCTTCTCACCTGCGCCCGATTCCCCAATACTCGATGCCACTCTCGCGCACAGTCTGAGGGTTATAAATATTCCGCAAGTCAACGAGTTTTGGTTGCCTTAGCAGTTCCTTGATCCGGCGCAGATCAAGCGCCCGAAATTCATTCCACTCAGTAACGATTACCAAAACGTCAGCGCCATCGGACGCGTCGTAGGCATCCTCGCAGAGCACAAGTTCGGGAAGTTCTCGAGAGGCCGGATCCATGGCCCGAGGGTCGAAGGCTCGGATCTGAGCCCCCTCTTTCAAAAGAGCTCGAATGATGGCCAGAGAAGGACTTTCCCGGACGTCGTCTGTCTCGGGCTTGAAGGAAAGGCCCAAGAGTCCCACAACTTTCCCCTTCAATTGTCCATCGCACGCACTCGCAATCTTTCCGGTGGCGTAGTCGAGTTGACGACCATTCGCCCTCATAGCGGCTTCGACAATTTCGAACTTCCGACCCAACTCCCTGACGGTGTGAGCCGCCGCCCGCGTATCCTTGGGGAAGCACGAGCCTCCATATCCTGGCCCCGCATGGAGAAACTTGGAGCCAATCCGGCGGTCGAGACCCATCGCCCGGGCGACACTTTGGACATCCCCGCCTACGTCGTCGCAGAGCAGAGAAAGTTCGTTGACGAATGAAACTTTTGTCGCAAGGAATGCATTCGCCGCATACTTCGATATCTCAGAACTCACCAAATCTGTGAAAACGAAAGGAGTCTCATTGAGAAACAGCGGTCGATAGAGATCCTTCATGATCGCCAATGCTTGATCGTCTCCTGGCTCGGTGCCCACAACAACCCTGTCGGGTCGGAGAAAATCACCAATCGCGGCCCCTTCTCGAAGGAATTCCGGATTCGAAACAACGCTAAAATGAACTTCCCGGCCAGCCGCTTTAAGTTCTTCCTCGATCCATCCCCGTATTTTCTGCGACGTGCCCACAGGGACTGTGCTCTTTGTGACGACTACCTTGTAGCCGTCGAGATTTCGGCCGATTTCCCGGGCCGCCGCTTCAACGAATCTGAGATCGGCGCTTCCATCTTCTGCAGACGGGGTACCCACTGCAATGAATGCAATTAAGGCTCCTCGGATCGCTTCATCGCGATCGGCGGTGAAGAAGAGTCGCTCCGCCTCGATACTGCGTCGGACAAGGTCGGAAAGCCCGGGTTCGTACATCTCGACTCGACCAGAACCCAGTGCGGCGATTTTATCGGCATCGGTATCCGTACACGTGACGCGAAGCCCAAACTCCGAAAAGCAAGCCCCCGTCACGATTCCCACATATCCGCAACCGATCACGCAGACATTCATTTCTCACGCTCCTCAAAATTCGACCCTGACAAAACGTCCGATTGAATTCTAGTCGAAAACTGAATATTCCACCCTCTCAGCCAAAGGAACCGCCCGGTGCTATCGCGAATAGGCAGACACCCTTGACACGAATTTCCAGGGACGGCTCGTCGCTCCCGACGAGAACCCTACCCAGCAGCGGCGAGATCGTTCAAGATTGCTCAGCGAGTGCCCGGACCCCCAAGGCGAACGCCATGAATCCGCTGCTGGGCCTTCAAGTCCGAATCGACCATCAGGCCAATCAGACTTTCAAAATTTGTCGCTGCCTTCCAGCCAAGTTCCCTCTCGGCCTTGCTCGGATCGGCGAGGAGGGTATCCACCTCGGCAGGGCGTTGAAGGTTCTTATCGGTCTTGACGAAGTCCTCTGGCTCAAGACCAACGTGGGAAAACGCGAGTTCGTAACACTGCCGCACAGAGTGCTGAACGCCCGTCCCGATCACGTAGTCAGCAGCTTCTGGAGCTTGAAGCATTCGCCACATCGCGTCGACGTACTCGGCCGCGTATCCCCAATCGCGCCGAGCTTCAACGTTGCCCAGCTTCAGTTCATCCTGCAGCCCAAGCTTGATTCGAGCAACACTCTCCGTGATTTTCCGAGTAACGAACTCTCGACCTCGACGCGGAGATTCGTGATTGAAGAGAATTCCGGATACCGCAAAGAGATCGTAGCTCTCCCTGTAATTGACAGTAATCCAGTGACCATAGAGCTTCGCCACTGCATACGGGCTGCGCGGATAAAAAACAGTGGACTCACTCTGCGGAACTTCGGCGACTCTCCCGAACATCTCGGAGCTGGAAGCCTGGTAAAAGCGAATGCCTGGATCAATCGTTCGAATCGCATCCAACATCCGGGTGACTCCGAGAGCCGTGTATTCCCCAGTCAGCGAGGGTTGGACCCACGACGTGGGAACAAAAGATTGCGCCGCAAGGTTGTAGATTTCCCTCGGCCTCGAATCTCGAATCGCCGTTTCAAGAGATACTTGATCGAGCAGATCCGCTTGATGGAGCTGCAGGTCCTTACGAATGTGTGCGATACGCTCGTACGTCTCCGTGCTCGAGCGCCGAACGACTCCGTGAACCTCGTAGCCTTTCTCAATTAGCAACTCTGCAAGGTAGGAACCATCCTGACCCGTGACTCCCGTAATGAGTGCAATCTTTGCGCCCATTTCATTTTCTCCCTTTTCTAACTATCGACCGAGTCAACCGGGGTATCCGCTGACTCTTCGGCCTGCCCAGGCCAGAGCATACCAAGGTTTTTAAGGAGTCTTGCCGTCAATACGATTACCGCGCCCAGGAAGATATAGGCCGAAACACCCCTCAGCTGAGAAAAAGATAGTGCGATCACGCTGAAACAGAGGGTCTGAAAGTAGAGCCAAAGAACGGCACGCCGATGCGAACCTTCCCTTGCAAGAATCAGATGGTGCATATGCATTTTGTCCGCCGAAAAAATTCCTTTTCCAGTTCGGACGCGTCTAAAAATGGAAAGTCCCGTATCCAAAAGCGGGACAGCGAGTGCCAGGAGAGGGACAATGAAGGCAAGAAGAGCCGCCTTTCGATAGCCCTGAATCGAGATGAGAGCCAGTCCAAAGCCAACAAAGAGGGCTCCCGCATCGCCTAGGAAGATCTTCGCAGGCGGGAAATTGAAAGGCAGAAATCCCAGCAGAGCTCCGAGCATCACCAAAGAAATCAACAAACCTGCAGGTTGACTGGCCTGGAAGCAGAGAATGCCAAGGGTTGCAGCGATAATCACTCCGATTCCCGCCGTTAGTCCATCGAGGCCGTCGATGAGGTTCATCGCGTTGGTGACGACGACGATCCAGCCGAGCGTGATCAACCAGGAGAACCAACTCGGGAGCAAATGGGTCTCAAGAGTCAGAGGATTTGTAAAATAGTCGATCACAAATCCGGAGTTGATCGCGATCAGAGAAGCCAAGAGTTGAAAGGGCAGTTTCTGCCAAGCTCCCAGTTCAAAGCGGTCGTCCCAGGCACCCACCAATACCAGTAACGTGCCCCCTGCCATAAAGGACGCCACCTGATCCCGCACATTCATGAATTGCGACTGGTCCGCGACAAAATAGTACGCAATCAGCCCCAACCCACATCCAGAAACCACCGCGATTCCCCCCAAAAGGGGAATCCCTTCCCGGTCGTTGACCTTTCTTTCGCTGGGGCGATCGACAACATTCAGAAGAGTTGCCATTTTTCCTGCGAGGGGCGTCAGCACTCCGGCAACGAGGCCTGCCGTGCAGAATGCGAGAATCAATGCGGCTAAATCCATACCCGGCCTCTTCCCGCCGTCCCTCGTCGCGAAGGTCCCGAAAACATTCTAATAGGGCCCGGTGGGTGATGAGTTCTGGGCCACCCCGTTGAGTACCATGCCGAGAATTCGCCTCTGATCAAGAATTTCGAGCATGGTCTCCACGTCTTCTTTCGGTGTGACCCCAGCACGCACAACCAAAACTATTCCGTCGCTGAGTTCGGAAACGGTTTTGGCATCGGGCAACCCGAGACAGGCGGGTGTATCTAGAATCACCTGGTCGTAGAGTTCGGCGACTTCTTCGACCATCTCCCGCATCCCTACTGAAGCCAGAAGTTCGGAGGGATTGGTGGGCCTGCCTCTGACGAAAAGTACATCCATATTAACGGTATCGATCTTGGTAATCGCCTCTTCGAGGCGAGCACTGCCCGTCAATACCTCTCCCAAGCCTACGGCGGGATCGACTCCCAGACTCGTATGGATACTCGGATTGCGCAGATCGCAGTCGACAAGAAGAACCTTCTTCCCCAGGCTCATGGATGTGACGACCGCCAGGTTGATCGAAGCCATACTTTTACCTTCGCCAGAATTCGCGCTGACTACTGAAACTGTCTTGAGTGACTGCTGGGTCGCCAGCGAGTCGATGCGGCCTCGAAGAGTACGAAACTGCTCTGACACTACGGAGTCGGGCTGAAGCATCGTTATGCGGCGCTTATTGATATCGTTCGCCGTCTCTACTGCAATTTTATCTCTTCGCCCCGACCCGAAGGATAGAATTTTCTTAAGACTCCCCCTTTTTCGCACTGGAGCGCTCGCTGGTGTCGTGTCCCATTCTGTCGGCGCCATGACCGCGGGTTCACCAACGGCCTTTCTTCGGCGTTCCGCTTCGGCCCGCTGCAATGCTTCATAATGTTTGGCCATTGTCGCTCTACGATCCCCTTACTAACGAAAGAACCTGAATATCTCGCGAACCTTGCTGCGGGATTTTTTCTTATGCTCCCCGCTTGCACCAGATTCACTCTCCGAAGGAAGCGTCTCCAGCATATCAAGATCTTCCGCGGCTTCCTCGATCATATCCGCGTCAACTACTTTCTGCGCCCTTGCAAAGCCCATCAAAAGCGCGCTGTCACACAGGACGTTCAACAGCCTTGGCGTACCCCCCGTAATCCGGTAGAGAGCACGCAACGCACCCCGCTTGAAAAGCCGTCCTCCAGTAAACCCAGCCCGCCGAAGGCGGTCCTCTACATATTCGTGGGTCTCGGTCTCATCAAATGGTCTCAGATGGTGGCTTAGCGCAATCCTCTGGCGCAGTTGGCGAAGCTCGGGCTTCCGAAGCATCTCCTTCAACTCCGGCTGTCCCACTAGCATTATCTGGATGAGCTTCGAACGTGGCGTTTCAAGGTTTGAAAGCAGCCGAATCTCTTCCAGCATATCGATCGAGAGATTTTGCGCTTCATCAACTATGAGAAGAGTCTTTTCGTTCTTCGCAAGTCGATCTATCAAAAATTCGTTCAGCTGCAACAAATACTCCGCCTTGTTCTTGCGCCTAGGCTCAATGTCGAGTTCCTCAAAAAGTACTCGAAAGAAACCGAGCGGAGTCAGTCGCGGATTGAATATGAAGGCTGACTTCGTTTTGGAATCGAGCTGACCCAGGAGCGCATGCAGGAGGGTAGTTTTCCCCGTTCCCACTTCACCCGTGAGCATCACAAAGCCCTTCCCCGCCTTGACGCCATACAAGAGGGTCGCGAGACCCTCACGATGCGCCTCTCCAAGGAAAAGAAATGAAGGGTCCGGGGTCATTTCAAAGGGCGGCCTGACCAAGCCGTAGTATTCACAATACATGTGTACTCCGGAAGACCATCAGGGGTTCCATCCTAAATTCATTCCTTGAATGCGGCGCCTAGCCTCAGACTCTCCGTCTCGATCCTCTTCGCCGGCGTCGCTACTCGGAAAAATCTGAACGTCGTTGACGTATACGTACGAAACAGCTCCGCCCAAGAGGAACAATGCGGCAATTCCGCCAGCGACCAGAATTTCGCGAGCCCGTTGGCGACGGCGCGCGGCGAAATCTGGCTCAAGCATAATCGCCGGAATCGAGGCCAATACTGGCACACTGGTCGCGGCTTGAAGGCTGCGCGAATCATGGACGGCCGAATCGAGAGATTCGAGCAAGAGCCCAACGGCTCCGGCCATTCCCACCCCCACCACCAAACCCAAGAAGAGAATCAGCCGACGATTGGGAGAACTCGGCCTCGGCGCCGGAAACGCGGACTCAAGAATTCGAAACTGCTCCCCGAGTTGCTTTCGCTCAAGATCCGCCTGGACGCTCGCCTGCTGGCGACGCGCACTAAAATCCTGGAATGAAGCGTTGAGGTGACTGTACTCCCGAGCGAGTGCCTCAAGCACAGCAGCGACCGCGGGAGTCGCTGCCAGCCGCGCGCGCGCGTCCTCGCCCTGTTCGGTCAGACGTTGAGCGTCCCGTGTCAACGCCTCGACTCGCAGTGCAGAACGGCGCTCCTCGGACTTGGCATTCTGCTCCGCATACGAACCCGGCACCCCTTCCTCTCCTAGGTCTGGACCGTCGATGCGATCATCGAGCAGGGCCAGTTCCTGGATGGCCTGCACGACATCCGGGTGACGATCCGTAAAACCGCGAGCTCGCATCATTCCAAGCTCAGCCTGGACAATGTTGCGGCGATACACTGGACTCGCCTGATCGTTCAGTCCGGTCATGGCGCCCGCTGTAATGGCCTGATTTTTCCAAAATGCCTCGTCACTCATTGCAAGATCCAAAGCACGCTGCACCTCTCGAAGCTGATTAATCGACAGCTGAAGGGCTTCCTGATTGGATTTCAACTCCTCCGGAAGATGGCCCGCGTTTTCGCTCTTGAGTTCCTTGATCTCTTGCTCGACTTCGTTAAGACGACTGCTCAGTTGCTCAATCGAATCCTGCATGAAGCGTAGACTCTGTTGCGAAACATTGACTCGAGCATCGATATTGGCCTCGAGGAAGTCGTTGCCGATGCTCTGCGCGACTACCGCGGCCGTAACCGCAGACCTCGACCTAAACGATATCCGGAACGAGTTGAAATCGATTTCTTCCCTCTGGCGGCGGCCGGCTTCCAGCGCACTCACAATGGGCTCAACCACAACATTGGCCCGCATGATGTCGATCACTTCTGAGCGCTGCATGCTCTCTGACTCTTCGGGATACAAGTCGAATTCATCGATCAATCGGGAAAGGCGCGGCCGACTAAGAATTTCCGCCGTCATGATCCCGAGGCGTTCCTTTAGATCGCTCTCTCGAACACCTGCACTGACCAGCCCCTCATCGACTGCTTGGGGCTCAACGAGGATGGTTGCGTACGAGGAGTATTGATTGGGAAGCGCCATCGCGATCAAGTACATCAGCAGAAAAGTCGCTCCGCCGACAGAGAGCATAACCTTCCCCCGACGACGCAGCATTCCACCGATATCGGGAAGCTGAGGAGATTGCAGAGTATTCATTTTTTCCTGATCTTTATCGCCATGATCGCCAGATTTCTTTCAGCCCCGGGGTCCGTTGCCGGCCCCGTCGCCACTTTTCCTAAAAGACATAGGAGGGAAACTCATAGTTCAGAGACACTGAGCCCGAGTAATTATCCTGATTGGATTGATCGATTCCGTCGATCTTGTAGTCGGTCCAGCTCTGGTAGCGAAAATCGAGCCGCAAAAGAATTCGCTCGCCGAGACGCCGAGCGGCGCCCACCGAGACCCAGGCTCGATCGAGCTGAGTCTCCTGGGAAAACGGCCGGGGAACTGTTGAGCCTTCGTCTCGTATAAGAAACGCGTCGACCGTTTGTCTTCGACTCCATCCCAGTACGGCGTCCACCCTCCAGAACTCGTCGGCGGCGGAACTAAACGACGCTGATATTGAATCGACAACGGAAGTCCTACTCGATCCCCCCGAAGCATCTTCGTTCCGAGTATAGTTCAGCCGAAACTTGGAATCTCTGATTTTCCGAGTCAGTGAAATGTCTGCGAAGTAAGTGAAGTCATCGTTCGACTCGGGCTGAGGCCTGCCCACCACCGCCCCGGGCGCCGTACTAATCAACGATGGACCACCCTGGAAATCGAATACGAAGCGAGGCGATATCCGATAGGACCCGAGGATACCAAGGTTGGAGACCACGACCTCGGAACGTCCCGAGAGCGGCTGCTCATCAAAGAGCCTGTAGCGGCTGGCCAAACTCGCACCCAGAGTTAAACGATCGGAGAGGCCTCGAGAATACGAAGCGACAGCCCCCACCGACTTGTTCCCTACATTCGAGCGGAGAACTTCGCGCGATTGACGGTACGAATAATTCTGGATATCAAGGCTCAATCGAACATTTGTCCGTTGATTCAGGCTCCGCGAATACGCAAGGTCTCCAAATGCACGAATTGTCTCTCCCGCAGGCGACGCCAAGACATCGAAAGATCCGTCCGCTCCGGCCTGGGAAATAGCCTGCACCGAACTGAACTCGGTATAGGATGCCGACGCCGATAGATGATCTCTGCGCGTAATGTCTATCGTTGCACTTCCGTTCGCCTTGTTGTCGAAATTATTGACACCTTCTGACCTGAAGTACCAAAGGTACGAGGGTCGATAAGAAGCCTGGTATTTGCCTCCGCGAAACCTATCGAAGCTTCCACCCAGGCTCAAGCTCGGATTGATCCGATAGGTGCCATCGGTTATTGGGGTCGTTGCTGACCCAAAAATATTACTCTCTACCCGGGCGCTCTGTCTGATTCCTAGAGCAAGCTGGTGCGCTTCTGCAAGAGAACTTGCAGTCATGAGCGCACACCACAACGCTGGGAGGATACGAACTCGCACAAATATTCCCTACTCGGGGATAACAATCGTGTCACCAGGCTCGACCAAAATGTTTGAGTCCAGCTCCTTGCCGGCGACGTAGGCGGAGTAATTGAAGCGATAAGAGACAAGACCATCCGGCGTCGGGCGAAGGATTCGAATATCCGAACGATTCGCCCATGTATTGAACCCTCCGACCGCCGCGATGACTTCGAGTACCCGCATCTGACGGTTCAGTGGCAAGGTGCCCGCACGCAGAGCCCCACCCATCACTGTGACAACCTGACTATTGGCCTGCAGAACGATCACTGTCACGCTCGGAGAACTGATGTATTTCGCCAACTTCCCGCTGATGACTTCTTTCAGTTCTGCAGGCGTCAGACCCTCGGCTTGGACGTCGTCCAGAAGGGGAACCGAAATCTTCCCATCACTTCTCACTGGCACTTCAACACTCAACTCAGGATTCTTCCAGACGGTAATCCGCAAGATATCCGGGATTCCGATTACATAGGGGACACGCAGGCCCATCTTTTCATCCGGGGGCGAATCGGCCGCTGGCCTAGCACACCCCAACGCCAGGAGCGTCAGCATCAAAACACCACTCACTGTCGCAAAGAACGGTCGAGACAATTTCGGCGATTGCCCCGTGCCGGTCAATCGATCTCGCGATTCAAATTCCATCGCTTAGCCCGTTCTCCTTCATTTTATAGAGTAAAGCCTTGTAGCTGATCTGCAGTCTTTGCGCGGCTTCCTTGCGGTTCCATCGAGTCTGCGTCAACACGCGTTCGATCACCTTCTTCTCCGCAACTCTGGCTGCTCGTTTGGAGATCGCTTTCAGATCGAAGCCCTCACCATCTGACAAATCTGCGCTCAAGGATGAGAGATCCAGGGTGTCCTCTTGGGGCGTACCGGCCACGGAAACCGCAACATCCTGCCGCTGAATTTCTTTCAGAACCGCCTGCTCGCTGCCCAACACAACTATGCGCTTGATCATATTCTCCAGCTCACGCACATTTCCGGGCCAGTTGTATTCCATCATAATGCCCATCGTTTTCGGGGAAAGTGGACGGGCCTCTTTCCCGTACTGCTCCCCATACATGCTGAGAAAGTGCTCGGCCAGTAGGGGCACCGCGTCGATTCGATCGCGAAGCGGTGGAAGAGGAATCATGACGACGTTCAGCCGGTAGTAGAGGTCCTCTCGAAACTCTCCCGAGCGCACAGCCTCTTCCAGATTCCGATTGGTCGCCGCGATTATTCGAGTATCAACCTTGACATCACTCTCGCCTCCCAGACGTGAGAATTCGCCATCTTGAAGAACCTGAAGAAGCTTGGCCTGCAGCCCCGGCGCCATTTCGCTGATTTCGTCGAGAAAGATTGTGCCGCGGTTCGCGTACTCAAATTTCCCGAGCTTCCTCTTTTGGGCGCCGGTAAACGCTCCCTTTTCGAAGCCAAAGAGCTCGCTCTCGAGCAATTCCGAAGGCAGCGCCGCGCAGTTCACTTTGACAAATGGGCGCTCGCTGCGGTTGCTCAACTGGTAGAGGGCTCGGGCCACAAGTTCCTTCCCCGTCCCGCTCTCTCCGCGGACCAGAACCGTGATGTCCGTATCCGCAACTTGCTCGATGGTCTCCCTCACTTCTCTCATCTTGGGGTTGTCACCGCCAAGAAGAAGACCGTCGACTTCGCTCCGGACTCTTCCGCGAAGATTCACGACTTCTTCCTTGAGAGCGTGAGTCTCCAAGGCTTTGCTAAATGCAAGTTCGAGTTCTTCGACCTCAAAAGGCTTACGCAGAAAGTCCGATGCCCCCAACCGCATCGCTTCGACGATCATACGGGCCTGCCCGTGACCGGAGAGCATGATGACCGGCACCTGGGGCAAGGCCTCCTTGAGTTTTCCTAGAGTTTCGAGACCATCCATTCCCGGCAAAACCGCATCGAGGGTGATGATATCCGGCCGACTTTCCGACAAGCCAGCAATCGCACCCTCGCCGTCGGCGGCCGAAAACACGTCGTAGCCCTGACGTGATGCAACCGTGTGGAGGTACTCCCGGATACCCGGATCGTCGTCAATGACGAGAACTCTGAATGCGTCACCCATCGCGCCTATTCTCCTACGACCCGCTCGCCCGCTTCGTGGGCTCTCGTGTGGTCACACGGATTCCCTCGCACCGAAGACTCGAGCCGGTCCCTATTCCGCAAGCAAAACGACAAATACAGCCATTGCCGACCACTTTTTCCGTTCCGTCCGCCTCACGAAGTCTGTTCGCCTTCCGTCTCATCACCGAGTCGACCCGAGTGCAAAAGAGTTCCAGTTTTGGGAATATTATCCCTCCTTTGGAATCACTTTTCCTATCTTCGACCAAAACGGAGTCAAACTTTTCTCTTTTTCAACCCAAAAGCGAGGTTATAAGGCTACGTCTCTGAAAATGATTGCGCACTTCGGGTCCAATTTCATCGTAGGCTCGGACAAGATCGAACTTCTTCAAGACACCGTGCCTCTCGGCACCCCGTGGGAATCGGACCCGCCGGTGTACAGTCCGGCCGGTCGGTATGATGGCGCGCTCAAGTCAAGCGGGCCTATCGGCCGATTCCGCCTAAGCGACTCGAGGCCTCGCCTCGCCTTAGCAAGGACTTCATGCCCCATGACGATTCACCCGAAGCCTTCCCCAACGACGAAAATTCAGGTTGTTGTTGTCGCTGGAGCCAGGCCCAATTTTATGAAAATCGCCCCCCTGATGCACGAGTTGAATCGGCGCGGCGAGTTCATGGCCCATCTCGTTCACACCGGGCAGCACTATGACGATGCTATGTCCAACAATTTTTTCCGGGATCTCGGGATTCCTGAACCGAATATAAATCTGGGCGTAGGATCAGGCAGCCACGC
>DUCH01000401.1 GCA_012959865.1 Myxococcales bacterium
GCCCCGAGTGCCTGACCTCGGATTTCGATGGCAACCAGGCCATCAACACCGCCGACTTCTTCGGCTACTTCCTGCCCCAGTTCGCCGGCAAGCCCGGGCCGGGGCTGCGCGGCCCGTCCGGGGCACCGGTCGACCTTTCAGACGCCACTCCGCGAAATATCATGGTCGAGATCGTGCTGAACGCGGACGTTGGGGTCTATGCGGATGACCCCTTGGCCGTCTTCGCGACTATCGGCCTCGCTTCGTACACTGCCACAGCCGGCGTGGCGACCATCATTATTCCAGCGGCCACCTGGGAAGAGTTCCTGATCGGCATTTTTGGGGAATCCTTGTCTCCCAGCGGGATCGGATTGATTCGCGGCACCTACAGCGACTATGAGATCACAATCGATACCACGACAGGAGGCAGGGGGCCTGTTCTCTCGCAGAGTGGGACCGCTGTAACCCCGGTTCCCACCGCTTCCGGCTCCGTCTTTCCTGTTCCTTTCAACTACTTCGGCCGGTACACGGATACAGCATATCTGGGTGACAGATTTCCAGGCGCGCCTCCGGGTACGGATTGGTGGTTTCAGACCAGTGATGGGTTCCCGCTGTCTTGTCGTGAGTTGCGGGTTTTCCCGCCTCCCGCGGGCCAGTGTAACGTGAGTGACTTCGATGGAGATGAGCCCTACAACCCGGCGACGGGCACGTTCACGTTTCTCGCGGTCGTGTCTCGCGATTGGGTTCCGTTTTTCCCTCCAGATTCCTTGTCCCCCGCCTACCAACTTGCAAGATTCCGAATTTCCGAAACCGCCGAGCCTGCCCCATCTGCGCTCGCCACGAATCCCGGCTCCCCCGCCTCCCTCAACATCAACGCCCTCTGGGATCGCGATCTCGATGGGGTGCTCGATGCCAGCGACAATTGCCTCGAGGTGGCGAACGCTTCGCAGCTCGATGCCGACGCCGACGGCTTTGGGAACGCCTGCGATGCAGACATCAACAACGACGGCTACGTGGGGATGGACGACGTGCAGGCGATCCTTGCCTCGGCGGGCGCACAGGAGAGCTCTCCGGCACCTAGCGCGGGCGCGGATCTCGACCTCACCCTCGACGGAGCCGTGGGGCTCGACGACGTAAACCTCGCCCTGGGCCTGCTGGGCGAGGCCGCCGACCCCACCGACCCCGCCTGCGGCGCGGCCTGCCGGGCCGACATCGACGGCAACGGACTAGTGGGCATGGACGATGTGCTGGCGGTTCTCGCCGGCCTCGGTGGCGCTTCACCGCAGGCCGCCCGGGCGGCCTCGGCGGCGCCCCAGCCCTCGGCGGATATCAACGGCGACGGCTTCGTGGGCCTCGACGATGCCGTTCTCGCCCTCGGCCTGCTGGGCGCCGAAGCGGACGCCACCAACCCGGCCTGCGGGAGCGCATGCCGCGCCGACCTCAACGCGGACGGTGCGGTGCGCCTGGACGACGTCCTGGAAATTCTCGCCGCCATGGCGGCCGCCTCGGCCCCGGCCCCGGCCATTGACCCCGCCGCCGATCTCACTGGTGACGGCTTCGTGGGCCTAGACGATGCCCTGGAAGCCCTGGGCCAACTCGGCGGCGCCCCCGGCCCCGGCCCCGACACCTGCGGGATCGCAAACCCCTGCGACTAGCCCCAGGGGCCCGGCGCTGATTGAAATCGATTCAATAAACCCCCCGGCCGTTGAATGGCCTGGTAATAGGAAGGCCTGGTAATAGGAAATAGAGCTTTCATGGACACCAGAGATTCCACCGCTGACGGTGAACACTTGTGGCCAACACGCAACAAACCCTCTCCTACGCTGGTTCGCCGGTTAAGGGATGCCACGGCTATGAATCCTGAGGACGGCCGATATCCCCTTCCAGAAAGCTGTTTCGATTTTTCTGCGGGCGTTTTATCCGGAGTCCGGAGAAGGTTGGCCGAGAAGGTTGGTGGAGAAGGTTGATGGAGAAGGCTGAGGAGAAAGGTTGAATAATAAAGAAAAGATTAATTTTTTTTCACGGGAGCGGAAATCCAAAATTCTCTTTACGAGTAAATAGTTACGGAACTATTTGCCCGTCCGGCGCCCGCGTACCGCATTTATTTTGCCTTGGGCTTGCCACTTTTTGCTTCCCGGGGCCACTTCAAGGAGGAAGGGTGTCGATCCCGACACCTGGGCAACACAAACCCTGGGAAGGGGATGGGATGGCAGTTTTCGGCCCCGCAGGCTCGGCCACCGCGCACGGATCCAATGGATCCGGGCATGCGACTCGGTATGGCTGTGCCAGCGCCCTCGCGCCCCAATGGCCTCAAAGGCAACCGTCGCAACCGGTTCCCCCCGAAGCGACGACCAAGGCCACTGGCGTGGGTGTGCGCATCCGCACGATCCGCACGAACAAGAACACGGGCGAAACCCTCTCGAGCGTCCCCCGCTCGAGTCGGACGAATGGCGGCTCGGCTCGCCCCGTTCTCGCCGTGCGTATTGGGATCGGGCGCGCCGAAAATTCGATCGAACCCCGGATCGAAGGCGGGGCCCACTGACGGCGATCCGGCAATGCGCCGGATCGCTGTCGTTGGGCCCTGCCGGCCGTTACTCCCGGGCG
>DUCH01000402.1 GCA_012959865.1 Myxococcales bacterium
GTGGGGTGAGAGAGGGGTTGGGATCGGGGTGGGGGTGAGAAGAGGGGGTGGGGGTGGATTGAGAGAGGGGGCAACGAGGGTCGAGTCTACCCCAGCAGAAAAGGAAACGTGTCCCCCCTCTGCGCCGGGAAAAAAGTCAACCGCAAGAGCAATCCGCCCAAATCGGATGACCGGGGCGGGGCGCAGAGTGCCGGCAAGGACGCTTGGTGGGCGTGCACGGATTCGAACCGCGGACCCTCTCGGTGTAAACGAGATGCTCTAACCAACTGAGCTACACGCCCGGAGCGCCCGGACAACGAGCGCCGTTCAGCGCCGGATGGCATGCGTCTCAGTTTACCCCGGCCGGGTGCGGAACGTCAGTCGGAGAACCGGCAGGCGACCGGGGCACTTCGTAGATCTCGTCAAGATCGTGAACGCCAGCCTGGAGGAAGGCACCCGGATCGGAAACCGCCAGAGCGTGGGCGAGCACCTCGTCCATGTGCTCCACGGGGATAATAGTCAGGCTCTTCTTGATCTGGGCAGGTAGATCCTTCAGATCCTTCTCGTTCTCCTTCGGGATGAGCACCGTGTCCACGCCACCGCGGTGCGCCGCGATCAATTTTTCCTTCAGCCCGCCAATGGGCAGCACTCGGCCCCGGAGCGTGATCTCTCCCGTCATGGCCACGTTGGATCTGACCGGCACCCGGGTCAATGCCGACGCGATAGTGGTCGCCAGGGTGATGCCCGCCGAGGGGCCATCCTTGGGCGTACCGCCCTCGGGCACATGCACGTGCAGGTCCACCTTGGTGTAGAAGTCTCGCTTCAGCCCGAGTTGCTTGGCCCGGGAGCGAACGTACGACATGGCGGCCCCCGCCGATTCCTGCATGACCTCGCCGAGTCGCCCGGTAATCTGAAGCTTGCCCTGTCCCGCCGAGACCGACACCTCAGTCTGGAGCAATTCCCCTCCAACTTCCGTGTAGGCAAGACCGGTGGTCACGCCGACTCGGTCCTCGGACTCGGTCTTTCCGAAGCGGAAGCGATGGACGCCGAGAAATTTCTTGACAAGGCGGGGTGTGACCCGGCACATCTTCCAATTGTCGCCGGCTTTCACCACGGCCCTCGCAACCTTTCGGTGAACCGAGGCCAGTTCTCGTTCGAGATTCCGAACTCCGGATTCCCGGGTGTAGTAGCGAATCACCTCAATAATCGCGCTGTCGGTGAAGCTGATTTGCTCCTCGGTCAGGCCATTGGCTTCGCGGACCTTGTCGAGCAGGTGGCGCCGAGCGATTTCGAGTTTCTCGGATTCGATGTAACCCGAAATCTGGATCACTTCCATCCGGTCCTGCAGCGGCCGAGGGATCTCGCTCAGGACGTTCGCCGTACAGACGAACATCACCTTGGAGAGGTCATAGTCCACATCGAGATAGTGATCGCTGAAGGTGTGATTCTGCTCGGGGTCAAGGACCTCGAGAAGCGCAGCAGAAGGGTCGCCGCGAAAATCCATGGACATCTTGTCGACTTCGTCGAGCAGGAAGACCGGATTGCTGGTCCCCGCTTTTTTGAGGCTCTGAATCACCTTGCCCGGGAGCGCCCCTACGTAGGTACGCCGATGGCCCCGAATTTCGGCCTCATCCCGGACCCCGCCGAGACTGATCCGGACAAAATCGCGACCCGTCGCCCGGGCGATGGACTTGCCGAGCGAGGTCTTCCCCACACCAGGCGGGCCGACCAGGCAGAGAATCGGCCCCTTCATCCGGTCGACCAGAGTCTGCACGGCAAGGTACTCAAGAATTCGATCTTTTGGTTTCGCGAGGCCGTAGTGGTCGGCGTCGAGAATCGCTTCGGACTCGTCGAGATCTTCCAACTCATCCTGACACTCGTGCCAGGGCAATTCGAGCATCCAGTCGATGTAGTTCCGCACCACGGTGGCCTCGGCGCTCATCGGGGACATCATCTTGAGCTTCTTGATTTCCTTCTCGACCCGATCTCGCGCATCGTCGGGCATATCCTTCGCCTGGAGAAGTTCGTCGAGTTCGTCGAATTCGCCCTTGGCTTCGTCGCGATCGCCCAGTTCCTTCTGGATCGCACGCATCTGTTCGTTGAGGTAGTACTCCTTCTGCGCGCGCTCCATCTGCTTCTTGACCCGACCGCGAATTTTGCGCTCCACCTCGAGCACTTCGATTTCCGCCTGCATACGCGAATAGACGTCCTCAAGTCGCTCGACGGGATCAAGCATTTCGAGCAAGCTCTGGCGCTCCTCGAGTTTGAGGTTCAAATGAACGACAATGCTGTCGGCCAACTTCCCAGGTTCTTCGACCGCGGAAATTGTGCTCAGCAACTCCGCTGGCGCCTTCTTATTGAGCTTCGAATAGCTCTCGAAAGTGGTGTGCACTGTACGGACCAGACCTTCGACCTCGGGCGAAACCACTTCCGGATCGGGCAACTCGTCCAGGCGCACCGAGAAGTACGGGGCATTGCTCTGGAAAGAGCGAATACGCGCCCGTGATTTGCCTTCGACGAGTACCTTGACCGTGCCGTCGGGCAGTCGGAGCAACTGGATGATGCTGCCCAGGGTGCCCAAAGAGTAGATGTCCTCGGCGGAGGGTTCCTCTTGACCCGCCTGGCGCTGGGCCGAGAGCATGAGTTCCCGAGAGCCCGCCATCGCGTCTTCGAGGGCCTGAATCGACTTGGGGCGGCCTACAAAGAGCGGCACGACCATGTGGGGGAAGACCACGATATCCCGCAGCGGCAGCAGCGGCACAACCCCAGCCTCGTCGCCGGGTGCGCCCGATTTGCCCTCTTCGTCATTGCGGGAAAATACCATCCGACTTCCCTTCCAATCATTCGGCCCTCAGGCCGATTCCGCTTCTCGCTTGAAGACCAGCAGGGGCTTGGTCCCCTGCTGAATCACTTCCTCATTGACAACGCATTCTTCGACATCATCCCTAGAGGGAATCTCGTACATGATTTCCAGCATGGCGGTCTCGAGAATCGCTCGAAGCCCCCGAGCGCCAGACTTTTGCGCCAGGGCCTTGCGTGCCACTGCACGCAAAGCGCCCTCGGTAAATCGAAGTCCCACTTCGTCGAATTCAAAGAGTTTCTGGTACTGCTTGGCCAGGGCATTTTTCGGCTGAGTCAGGATCTCCAGCAACGCGCTTTCGCTCAACTCGCCGAGGATCGCGGTTACGGGCAACCGACCGATAAACTCGGGAATCAATCCGAAATGAAGCAAATCCTCAGCCTCCACGGAGCCGAGCAAATCGCCCTTGCGTTGATCGCTCCTGACTTGGATATCGGCACCAAAGCCCAAACCCTTCACTCCGATTCGCCTTTCGACGATTTTCTCGAGGCCGACAAAGGCTCCCCCGCAGATGAAGAGAATATTCGAAGTGTCGATCTGCAAAAATTCCTGCTGCGGATGCTTGCGGCCTCCCTTCGGGGGTACGCTCGCCATGGTGCCTTCGATGATCTTGAGCAGCGCCTGCTGAACACCCTCCCCGGAAACATCCCGGGTGATCGACGGGTTTTCGCTCTTGCGCGCAATTTTGTCGATCTCGTCGATATAGATGATCCCCTGCTGGGCCCTTTCGACGTCGTAATTGGCCGCTTGGAGGAGATTCAGAATGATGTTCTCCACATCCTCGCCCACGTAACCGGCCTCGGTCAGCGTCGTCGCGTCCGCGATGGTGAAAGGCACGTCCAGCACTTTGGCCAGAGTTTGGGCCAGCAAGGTCTTGCCACAGCCGGTGGGCCCAAGAAGCAGAATATTCGCCTTCTGCAGTTCAACGTCGCCCACCTGGGCGCCGCTCTCGATCCGGCGATAGTGGTTGTGGACGGCCACCGCGAGCACCTTTTTGGCATCGTTTTGGCCGATCACATACTCGTCGAGAGCCTCCTTGATTTCCTTGGGCTTCAGAACCCGAGAGGCCGGGCCGCGCGTTTCATCCTGACCGTACTCTTCGGCGATAATGTCGTTGCAGAGTTCGATGCACTCGTCACAAATGTAGACCGTGGGCCCAGCGATGAGTTTCTTCACTTCCTTCTGACTCTTCCCGCAAAAGGAACAGGAGAGATTTGCATTGTCATCCCGCTGTTTCATCGTCGCTGCTCCTCGGGCCGATCCGGATCCCCCTGCTCGGGTTCCGCCGTACGGTTCTTCATGACCTGATCCACAATCCCATATTTGAGCGCCTCCTCGGCGCCCATGTGGTAGTCACGCTCGGTATCCGCGGCAATTCGATCCCCGGACTGGCCGGTCAACTCGGCGAGAATTTCGTTCATCCTCTGGCGTAAACTGAGAATTTCCTTCGCCTGGATATCGATGTCCGAGGCCTGCCCCCGGGCACCCCCCATGGGCTGATGGATCATGATCCGGGCGTTGGTCAGCGCCGTCCGCTTACCCGGCTGCCCTGCGGCGAGCAACCAGGCCCCCATGGACGCCGCTTGCCCAATGCATGTCGTATTTACATGGGGGCGGATAAAGCACATGGTGTCGTAGATCGCGAGCCCCGCCGTAATCGAACCGCCCGGCGAGTTGATATAGAGGTGGATATCGTGCTCCGGATCATCCGCTTCGAGAAAAAGCAATTGGGCAACCACGACGTTGGCGACGTCGTCGGTGATCTCGCTGCCGAGGAAAATGACACGATCGCGCAGCAACCTCGAGTAAATATCGAAGACGCGTTCGCCGCGCTGGCTTTGCTCCACCACATACGGAATCACCATCGAACTACTCCACCACCCCTCGACCTACGTTTCTGAATTACTGTTCACCCCATCATACATACGATCCGCGCCGGAGTCGCAATCGAACCCTTTGCACGCCCTCAATCGGCGAGGAAAGTCGGCCCGGGGGGATGTTTTCTCAGCCCTCGGCAGGTGGGGTCCCCTGCGATGTTTCATTGACCCTGCGGTCATCCCCCCTACGCGCCTTCTATAGCTTGACGGCGCACGTCGACGCACTGATTGACCGCCTCTTCCGCAGCTCCGATCGCGGCCGACAACAGAACTTTCGTTCTTATCGGTCGCGAATACCCCGGAATTTCAAATTCTCCCGAACGTACCCACTCATGAACGCGAGATCGAAGTCGAGGCCAGCTTGAAACGGTGGGGGGGGGGATTCACCGACTCAATGTCTAGTCGGTCGAGGGTAGAACGTGCACTGGGGTGAAGCCAGTCCCCAAATTCCGAAGACGCGCCAACCTTCCACGGGTCGGCGAACTTCAGCCGCACCCTAGAGATTCGCGCAAGCCTCTTGAATCTGAAGGCGCTTTAGCTTTCGGAACCGGCCCCCTCGGCGGTGAGTTCGGGCTCGACATCAACGATTTTCCCGTGCTCGGCAAGATAATCATAGACCTTGCGTTCACGAACTTCTTGTTCGATCGCCGTCAACCAGCCCTGGGCTTCGGCCATGGCGCGCATGGGCTCGACATCCATCCCCTGGGCTTTGGCCATCTCACCCAAACGCGCGTCCACTTCGTCGGAAGAGGCTTCCATCGCCTGATCGCTCGCAATGGCATCCACAAGCAGCAGTTCACGAACCCGCTGCTCCGCCATGGGGCGCCCCTCTTCCTGCATTCGCCGCAGTTGTTCGCCAAGCACATCCTCGGGCACCTGGCCCTGGAATTGGCGATGCATCGACTGCATCTGGCTCTGAAGCTGGCCTTGGACAACCCCAGGAGGCACCTCGAAGTCACAGAGCGCGGTCAACGACTCTATCAGCGACCGGTCGAGGGATCGGCTCGCGTTGGCATCCCGGCTCTTCTCAAGATCCCCTCGAATCCGCCCCCTGAGCTCCTCCAGGGACTCGCAATCTCCGAGATCTTTCGCAAATTCGTCGTCGAGCTCGGGCAACTCTTTCCGGCGAACGGCCACAACCTCGGAGTCGAAGACCGCTTCCTTGCCATTCAACTCGTCAGGGCCGTAATCGTCCGGGAAAGTTACCTCCAGCCGCCGGCTCTCCCCGGCCTTCACACCCAGAAGCTGATCCTCAAAGCCCGGGATCATCGCTCCCGCACCCAACTCCAGATCCACGCCATCGGCGCTGCCTCCCTGGAAGATTTCGCCATCGATTCGGCCAACAAAATTGAGGATCAGGGAATGACCCTCTGCGGCAACGGTGCCTTCGGGTTCTTCAACCAACTTTGTCGCTTTCTCCTGCATGCGCTGAAGTTCGGCTTCGACTTCGTCATCGCCCACAAGGACGATGGGCTTGCGGCCCTCGACCCGAGCGAGATCGGGCAGTTCAATGACCGGCTTGACTTCGACATGCGCCGTGTAGTGAAAATGGCTTCCCTCCTCGGGCCGCTCAGCATCGATATCGGGTTCCGAAACGGGCCTAATTTCGGCCGTTTCGATCGCCGCGGCCAAGGTTTCCGAGACAAGGACACGCTCGACCTGATCGGGCAAGCTCGCCCCATACACTCGCTCGAGTACCGAGCGCGGAACCTTCCCCGGCCGGAATCCTTTGATGTTTGCGCTTTTGCGCAGTTCCCCATATGCGCTTTCGAATGCTTTGCCCACCCGTGCCGCATCCACCTCGACACTGATGCTCCGAAGCACCGAACTGGTTTCGCTGCACTCGACTCGGATGTCTTCGCTTACGCTGCCTGCTTCGGCCATCGATTCCTATTCCTCGCGCTTATGCGCACGCTCTGTCCCTTCAGGAGACGGCCGACTTTCGGCCTGCTGGAAAGCCCCGGATCAATTCAGGTTGCCAGCCCCCAAGACGCCTCCCCCCGAGCGAAAATGTCCGCCCCGAGGGCACCCGTTGGACGGGGTTCACCGGTCGGCCCAGGGCCTCGGCGAGCCACGGACAATAGCCCCAGGCTTCAGCCTACGCACATCGGCGAGAAAGCCGTTCAGCGGCGGCCCGGGAGCCGAAACCCCAATGGGGTTGCGGTGCTGGTGCCGGGGACAGGAGTCGAACCTGCACGTCCAAGGACGGTGGCTCCTAAGGCCACTGCGTCTACCAATTCCGCCACCCCGGCAGCTGGACCAAGGGCAGTCTAGCTTGGCCGTGGGAAGTTGGTGAGCGCGCAGGGAATCGAACCCTGAACCTAGGGATTAAGAGTCCCTTGCTCTGCCAATTGAGCTACGCGCCCGGGCCGACAGTAGCCACCCTGTTCATGGGGGCAAGCCCGTCAGGCGTTCAACGCGCTGACTCACTCGGCCCCCAACCGCCACCACCCGGGGTCTCGACGATGAGACAGTCGCCGGCGACGACCTCGCGCGAACACTTCGGGCCGAGCACCTCGTGCCGACCATCGCGATGGACAAGAATGTTGCGCCCGGTCTCCGCCGCGCCGCCGCCCTCTAGCCCCCAGGGTGCGACCTCCCGACGCTCAGTCAAAAGGCTCAGCGTGACGTCGGCCAAAAACCGATAACCGCGAATCAATCCGTCGCCCCCCGGATGCAGGCCCGCTCCCCCCGAATTTTTCCGCAAAGCGAAGCGCTCGAGACGCACGGGATAACGCGCTTCAAGAACCTCGGGGTCGGTGATGCGTGTGTTCGTCATATGGGTGTGCACCCCAGACGCCCCCGCGAACCCCGGTCCCCCGCCCGCGCCGCCTCCGAGGGTCTCGTAGTAGCCGAAGCCGGCGTTTCCAAAAGTGACGTTGTTCATTGTCCCCTGGCTCGCGGCAGCGATCCCGAGCGCCCCGAGCAAGACATCCACGATGCGTTGGGAAGTCTCCACATTGCCGCCGACCACAGCGGAACCCGCCGGAGGATCGAGCAACGAACCCCTGGGAATGCAAAGGGTCACTGGCGCGAGGCAGCCACCATTGAGCGGCACCGACTCCGCGACCAGCGAACGCACCACATAGATCAGCGCGGCTTCCACCACGGCCCGGGGCGCGTTGAGGTTGTGGCGGTCCGCGGGCCCAGTGCCCGCGAAATCCACTTTCATTCGGTCGCCCTCCACAGTGACCTCGACGCAGAGCGGAATGCCGGAATCCATTCGGTCGGCAAAGGGATAGACGCCATCGGGCAACTTCTTGATCTCCCGCGCAACCTTTGCGGCCGAGGCCCTCTGAAGCTGCTCCATCGTGACGGCGACCACCCGAGCGCCCTGCTCGATCACGAAGGCCTTCAGTAGACGCTCGCCCGCGCGGTTGGCGGCCACCATGGCCACGAGATCGGCCACGTTGTCATCCGGGCAGCGCGCCGGGTAGCGGGCCCCGCCGAGCAGTGCTCGCACACGTGCTTCAGCAAAGCGGCCCTGGGACACCAGCCGAAACGCAGGAATCAAAACCCCCTCGTCTTCGAGACACGTCGAGTCCGGCGGCATGGAGCCCGGGGTCGTTCCCCCGAGATCGGCATGATGGCCCCGGCTGGCGACGAAGAAACTCGGCCCCTGGGCGCCGCTCACGAAGACCGGTGAGACCACCGTAACGTCGGGCAGATGCGAACCGCCTTCGAACGGGTCGTTGGTCACCACCGCGTCGCCTGAGGCGAGATCCGGAAAGCGGGCGCGAACCGCACGCACAGTGGCCCCCATCGCACCGAGATGCACCGGGATATGCGGCGCGTTGGCGACGAGCCCGCCCTGCGCGTCGAAAACCGCACATGAGTAGTCGAGACGCTCCTTGATATTCGTCGAGACCGCCGTATTTCTCAGTACGGCGCCCATCTGCTCGGCCATGGACATAAATCGGTTGCCGAAAACTTCGAGCCGAACGGGATCGGGGCGTTGGATCTCTGGGTCGGCGGCCTGCGGGCGCGTTGCCGCCGCGTGCAATCCTTTTTCACAATCGCGCAGGTGGAGCACCCCCTCGCCGTCCAGCTTCAGAACGAAACCCGGATCGAGCACCACCGTCCCGGTTTCCTCGAGAATGAGCGCCGGCCCTGCCAACTCGCATTCGGCGCGGAGATCCTCCCGGCGGTAGATCGGAGTGTCGAGGCGCCCCTCCTCGGCGAAGTGCACCGATACGCGCCGGAGCGGCTGGGGCGCGGGCTCGGTTGGACGGCGTGCGCTCCCGCCGGACTCGGCGTCTCTTAGCTCGGCTCCGCGCGCGAGCCCCAAATTCGCGTCTTCGGGCGGAGCCACCGCGCGAACCCGAACGGTCACGATCTCCACTTCGCGTTCCGGGCGCGTGTACCCGAAACGACGGCGGTGTTCGGCCGCAAATGCCTTGAGCCAGGTGTCCCCCCGATCGGATCCCGCGGCGGGCGCTTTGAGCGTCAGCGCAGACTCGCTCCCGCGATAACGCAGATCCAGCGCGCGCTCGGTGCGAAGCGCCCCGACAGCGACCCCTTCGGTGGCCAACGCCGCCCTGCCCTGGGCCTCGAGTTCGACCAGCAACGCCTCCAGAGCAGCGGGCAACCGCCCGCCCGGATCCAACGTCAATCGACCGGCGTCGCGCTGGGCGTCCCAGGTCACATCCGCCACCCCGATCCCGTATGCGGAAAGTAGACCCGCCAGGGGATGAAGGAGAATCGTCTCGATGCCCAGCCGGCGGGCGATCGCACAAGCATGCTGGCCACCCGCCCCCCCGAAACCAATCAGGACATGACCGCGGGGGTCGATACCCCGAGCCACCGAAACCTGGGCGATGGCCTCGGCCATGCTCGCATTAGCGATCTCGACAAAACCCGCGGCGATTTCGTCCTCGGTCAGCGCCAAGCCCGCGGTCTCCATGCGAAGCCGCAGTTCGCCCAAAGCGCCTTCCACCGGCGCGTATCGGAGGGGGAACGGAAAACGGTCGGGCTGCACGCGCCCAAGGGCCAAGTTGACATCGGTCAGACTGAGGTCCCGCGCCTTGGGGCGACCGTCTTCGGTGCAGACCCCATAACACAGGGGCCCGGGATCCGAGCCCGCACTCTCGGGCCCGACGGTGAGACGAAAACCATCGAAGCGGCAGAGCGAGCCCCCCCCGGCGGCCACGGTATGGATCCGTAGCATCGGGGCACGCACCCGGACTCCCCCCACCCGGGTCTCGAAGGCACGATCGACTTCACCGGCTTCGATCAACGAGACATCCGTAGACGTTCCCCCCATGTCGAAACCGACGGCCCGGGAATAACCCGCTTGGGCGGCCACCCGGGCAGCCGCCACGACGCCCCCTGCCGGCCCGGAGAGCAACGCGTTGGGGCCGCGAAAGCGCCCGGCGTCGGTGAGCCCTCCCGAGGACTGCATGAAGCGCAACCGAGAGCCCGGCAGCGCCTCGACGAGATCGGCCACGTGGGCGCGCAAGAGCGGCGTCAAATACGCGTCCGCCACTGTGGTTTCGCCCCGGGCCAGCAATCCCATCTCCCGGGCAATCTCGTGGGAACAGACCACGTGGGCGAACCCGAGTTCCCGGGCCCGGTCGGCAATGCGCTGTTCAAATTCCGGAAACGCATAGGCGTGAATCAGCGAGATGGCCACGGAGTCGAGGCCGCGCTGACGCGCATCCGCGAGCTTCGCGCTCAGGGCTTCGAGTTCGAGCGCCTCTACCTCCGCCCCCGTTACCGACACCCGCCCCGCACACTCGAGCACGGCGGACTGCAGCACGGGCGGCCGACGGATGTCGAGGTCAAAAAGCGCAGGGCGCTCCTGGGTCCCGATGGCCAACACGTCGCCGAGTCCGCGATTGGCCACCAGCACCGTCGGCGCGCCGCGCCGTTCGAGCAATGCGTTCGTGGCCACCGTCGAACCCAGCTTGACCTCGCAGGCCGGCAGCCGCTCACCCGGCGCCAACACGCCCTCGCGCGCCAGGATCGAGCGAATTCCTTGAACCGGAGCCGAATCCGAAGACAGCAGCTTGCAAGTCAGCCGGCGACCGTCGGGAGCGCGCCCAATGCAATCGGTGAAGGTCCCACCCCGATCGATCCAGAACGACCAACCCGAGAGACCCGGATCCCCCGCTTGCGCCGGCGGCGCCACCGCTTAAATCCCCATCCCGAGGCGATACCGTCCCCCGGTCCGAATCGCGCCCTCAGTCCGCACGGCGACTCCGACTCCCCCGGAACCCGCCCGCCAGGCGCGCGATGCCCCGGCCCAAGGCGTCGCGCATGGTTTGGTCCCCGAGCCCCCAACTCGCCGCGCTCACCACCGATACGAAGACGGCTCCGCCGAGCACCAGCGCTTGAATTTGCGCCTCCCCCAGCGCGGTCAGCACCCGACTGGCCGCCCAACCGGCGATCACCGCGGCGGCCAGCGCACGAATCCCTGTGGAGAAGAGGGGTCGCAAATCGGGACCGCCAAAGCGAATCCTCGCCCAAGCCAAGGTGCAGAGCGCATTCAGGCTGATCGCAAGCGCCCCGGCCACCACCAGACCCTCGGCGCCGAAACGTTCGGCCAAGGCCATGTACAAAGGAATCGCGCCCAGCGCGATGAGCGTCCCCAACCCCATCGGGCGCCACATTTCGCCCCGGGCGAAAAAACCGCGAACGGCGACCTGCTGGATCACCCAGCCCGGAATGGCCAATCCCATCAGGCTCAGCAAGGCGGAAACGCGCAAGGTATCTCCGGCTCCAAATTCGCCCCGCTGATAGACAACTTCGACGACGGGCGTCGCCAGAACATAGAGGCCCGCCGACGCCCAAAGAGCGAGGAACAGCGTGACTTGCAAAGTGCCCAGCAGCCGTGCATCGAGTTCCCGCGAACGCCCCTTGGCGTGAAGCGACGCGAGGCTTGGGAGCGCGGCAGTGGCCACCGCCTGACCGATGATCGCTACGGGGGCCATCATGAGCCGACGCGCGAAGGCCAGAGCCGCAACAACGCCAACTCCCAGGCTTGCGCCAAAGATCCTTTCGTACCACTCGTCGACCGTGGTGAGCGAAAGGCCCAGCATCAGGGGCAACGCCCCCCAGAGATAAACGTGGAAGCGCGGATCCCAGGGAGCCACGCGGAAACCCACGCCACCCAGCTTTCGTGCGTCGAAAACCGGAAAGGCCCAATTTCCCAACACGGCGCCGGCGAGCGCGCCCCAAGCGAAGCCCTCCACCGAACCCATCAGAAGCCCGCCGGCGATAATGGCGCCGTTGTAGATGATCGGTGCGGCGGCCTGGGCTGCGAATCGGCCATGGGCCATCAGAACCGCGCGCACGATTCCTCCGGCGATGAAAAAAACTTGGCTGGGCAAAACGATCCGCGTCAGGCGGACCGTCTCGGCCCGGGTCTGGGCGTCAAAGCCCGAGAACTGGAGATCCACCAGGCGCTCGGCGTAAATCCATAGGGCCGCGGTCAGCACGCAGGCCAGGGCACCCAAGGTTCCCAGGACCGTACGAAAGAGCTCGTCGGCCGCCCGCTCACCGTCGCTCTGCAGCGTCCGCAGGTAGAGGGGCATAAACGCGATGGCGAGAGCACCGCCGGCCAGCAGATAGTTCAGAAGGTCCGGGATTTGAAATGCCGCGTAATAAGCGTCGGTACTCGACCCGACGCCCACCCGGGCGGCAAGCACCATCTCGCGCACGAAACCGAGCCCCCTGGAGGCGGCCACGCTCGCCGCCAGCAGCAGCGCCGCCGCGCCGAGACGCTTGCCGCTCAGGGGCGCGCCCTCACCACCGCCCTTTCCGCTGCTCTTACCGTCCTCGGCCACGTTGCTCCCAGCCCCCAGGCTCAACCATCAATCCCATCGGGTACCCCGAAAGGCGGGGCGCATCCCCCCGCCCAACCCGTGCCTCAGTGTGCGGGATTGGGCTCACGCCAGATTTCACCATTCCAGGCTCTCACCACTACATGATCCCCATCACGCTCGACCAGCGAAGAGCGCTCCAGGGGCACCTTTCCATGGGGGGTATCGAGCACGTAACGGGGAATCGCAAAACCGCTGGTGCGACCCCGCATGGCCTCGAAAATTTCAAGGCCACGCTCGATGGGCACCCTGAAATGCCCGGTCCCTTCGAGGAGTTGGGCCTGATAGCAGTAATAGGGCCGAACCCGAATTCGCACCAATTGCTCGCAAAGATCTTTCATGATCTCGGGCGAGTCGTTGATGCCTCGCATCAGGACGCTCTGGTTGCCCACCGGAATGCCCGCGTGAGCTAGGCGCTGGCAGGCCTCGGCCGAGGGCTGGGTGATCTCGTTGGGGTGGTTGAAATGGGTGTTGACCCAGATTGGATGATGCCGCGCCAGCATCCCGCAGAGGGCATCCGTCACCCGATACGGAAGGGTCACGGGCAGCCGGGTTCCCAGCCGGATCAACTCGACGTGGGGAATCGCGCGAAGCCGTGTCAGCAGCCAGTCGAGACGGTCGTCGGAGAAAACCAGCGGGTCGCCCCCGGTCAGCAGTACGTCGCGAATTTCGGGGTTGTCGGCAATCCATTCGAGAGCGGTCTCAATCTCGCGCTTCTGCATGGACCAACCGGTCTCCCCCACCATGCGCTTGCGCAAGCAGAAGCGACAGTAGAGCGCGCATTCGTTGTTGACGCAGAACGCGATCCGGTCGGGGTAGACCCGGATCACGTTCTTCACCGGGGAGTGCAAAACCTCATCCAAGGGATCGGCGAGGCCAGCGGGGTCACGAGTTTCAAGCGGACTCGGAACCACCTGTCGACGGATCGGGCAGTGGGGGTTATGAGGGTCCATCAGAGAGGCGTAGTAGGGCGTGATCACGAATCGGAAGCGACGGGCAAGGTCGCCGACGGCCTGGGCCTCTTCGACCGTCGGTTCGATCCAGGCCTTGAGGTCGTCGAGGTTCCGCACCCGGTGCTGCATCTGCCAGCCAAAACTTTCCCAATCGGCGGGCTCGATCCCTTCCGGGATCGCCGTAGGGGCGGGAAATCGATGGGATGGCGAAGCTTCCATGGGTTGACACGTCCTGATTGTCTTCAACGCTGAGTGTTCGGTAGGCGCGCGGGAGGAGCCCGAAGGCCCAGCCGATTCAAACCCGACTCCAGCACATCGGCCAGAAGCGCCTCCGCGGGTCGCCCCTCCAGTTCGGCGAGTATGCCGAAACTGCCATCGGGTGCGAAGGTGGGCAGCGGATTGAGTTCGAGAAAGACCGGTGCACCCCCGGCATCCAGCCGAAAATCCACCCGCGCGAAGTCCAGACACTCAAAATGCGCAAAGGCCCGAAGCGCAAGCGTTTGCAGGCGAGCCTCCAATGGGGGGGCGAGATCGCCGGGCAGACAGTGATCGAATCCTCCGCTGGGTTCCGCTCCCCCGGCCCCTTCGAGGGCGTGCAGACCGATCCGGGAGGAGGTTTCAAGCGCGCGCTGTAGAACCGGCAAGGCACGGGGGGGGCGGTGGCCCACCACCGTCACCGTGTATTCGGCGCCCGGCAGAAAGGTTTCCACCAACGCCGGCTGGGCGTACCGCTCCACGATGCGCGCGATTTCCTGGACTAAACCCGGCCGGTCCTCCACCCGAGAACTCCGGCGGATTCCCTTGGAAGTGCCCTCCCAACGCGGCTTCACAAAGAGTGGGAAGGGACCGGGGAGTTCGGCGCTCTCCGCCTCGGCCCTGGATCCCATCACGCATTGCGGCGCGACCGGCACCCCGGCCGCCGCCGCCCAGGCGTTCGCCCAGACTTTGTCGAGACTCATTGAGAGCGAGAGCCCGTCGGATCCCAGACAGGGGATACCGGCCATCTCAAGCAGACTGGGCGCCCAGGACTCACGATTTCGCGAGCCGTAGCCCTCGGCGATATTCCAGACCGCATCCACGGGCCCGAGAGACCCGGCCGCCACCGCCGAAAGCAGGGCCTTGGGGCCTCCCAATCGCCGACTACGATGCCCCAGCACCTCCACCGCTCGCTCCAGAAGTTCGACGGTTTCCAGCGGCTCGTACTCCACATGGGCGTCGGGCGGCTCTCCCGGCAGGGCCGCATAGGTGTCGAAGGTCTCGAAGACCAGGCCGATGGTGAGCGGCTCAATTGGGGGACGGAGGGGTTTCATAGCAGGGCTTCTCTGGCTGCTAGCCTAGTCGACCTCCCTCCGGCCCCGCACGACGTCGGCCGAATTCATAATGCGAGATTGAATGACCGATCGCGATATACGCCCATTCCAGCGCGCCTGGCTCCCCGTCTTGGCCTGGACCGCGGTGATTTGGATGCTTGGCGGAGACAGCTTCAGCGCGACGCAGACCAGCCGGGTATTGGACCCCTTACTCGACTGGCTCCTCCCTGGAATCAGTCCCGACGCTCGACTCGACCTGGTGTGGCTGATTCGCCTTTCCGCTCACCCCATCGTCTACGGGATCGAGGCCGTGCTCGTGGGGCGAGCGCTGCGACTGCATTTTCCTGGGCTCAGCGCGGCGAAACTGGCCGGCCTCGCTTTCGCCGCCAGCGCGGTGCTGGCCGGAGCCGACGAAATTCGTCAGTGGGGATCCAGCGTCCGCGACGGATCCCCGGTCGGCGTCGGTCTGGATTTGCTCGGAGCCTCGGTGGCCATCGCGGGAATGAACCGACTG
>DUCH01000403.1 GCA_012959865.1 Myxococcales bacterium
CGCCCCCGAGAGCCGGACGGATTCGGCGCGCACATCGATGCGGCCCGCCTGGCCGGGAACCGCGCCGAAGAGTCCATTCTCTTCCAACAGCGCGGTCGTGGCGGTACTTGAACTGTACAGTCCGGATTCGCCGAGCAGGGCCAGCCGGTCGGCCTCGATCAGGATGGCGCCCGCATGGCCCCGGCCCGCGGTGTCCACCGCGAAGCTTGCGCCATCGCGAAGGACCACGTCGCCCGCGCGGACGACGATGTCCCCGGCTCTCGCGCCCGCTTCGCCGAAGCCCGGGTTGCGCGACTGCACGGCGGAAGAGCTGGCCAGGCTTCCGTCGCTGGGAGTTTCGCGTCCCCGGCCCGAGAGTTCGAGGCGGTCGGATGCCAGCAGGGTGATGTCCGCTGAGGCCCGGCCGTAGGCGAAGGTGGTGACCTCGGCGCCGTCCTGGAGTTCGATCACGGGGGCTTCGAGGGTGATGGCTCCGGTGCTGCCGGCCGCATCCACCGCTGAGCCCACGGTGAGAATATCCGCCGAGCCCCGTTGGAGCCGCGCGGAGATCCCGACGAGGTCGTTGAAGTTGTTCTGCAGGATCAGGGAGCCGATGGGCATATTGGCCTCCGAACTTCCATCGAGCCGAATGCCGCGGGTCGCGCTCAAATGAATGTTGCCGCTGCTCTCGACGCCCGCCTGGCTCAGGTTGATGACGGCCGCGCCGTCGGTGAGGTGGATCCGGTCGGCGGTCAGGGTGATGTTGCCCCCGGCCTGGGTATTGCGGTTGTTGATGCGGATACTAGAGCCCCGGTCATCGACGGGGTCGAAACCCGAGAGTTCGATGCTGTCGGTCGCCACCAGGTTGACATCCTGGTTGCTCGCGACGATGGCCGCGCCCTCCAGGAGATCGATGCCCCCGGCTTCGAGTGTGATGGAGCCCATGACCGCGCGGCGCCTGGACGGAGATCCGCCGCATCCGATGTCATTGCCCCCGCAGAGCACCGACCCGTTGAGGACGATGCGCTGGCTCGCGTTGCCGAGAAAGCCGAATGCTTCGGGGCGAGCGGTGGCGAGGGTGGGCACCTGGCCCTCCGCGTGGGCTTCAAAGGTCTGGGTCTCGCCATCCGCGCCGAAGGCGAGCGAGTCGGCGGTGCTCACCGCGAGGGAGCCGCCCACGTCGAGTGTTGCGTCGTTCCCGAAGATCACGCCCCGGGGGCTGAGCCAGTAAAGGTTGGCCCCGTTGGTGTTCGGGCCGGTTTCCGTATCCAGCGATCCCTCGATGATCGTCACGCTGTAGGGCACCCGCACCACGATGTTCTCGGTGGGGTAATCGGCGTGGAAATTCGCGGTGTCGCCGCTGGCGAGTTCGAACACGCCGAAGCTGTGCAGAAGGTTGATCCCGTTGCTGCCGCCGGGCCGGCTTCCGTGGCTCTCACCGATGTCGAAGACCCCGCCCGTCCCAGGTATTTCCAACGGCACCTGTTCGCTCCCGAGGCTGCCGTCCCGGGTGAGGGTGCTGCCCGTGAGCAGGTTGTCGGCGGAGCCGGCCGTTGCCCCGCAAAGCGCAAGGGTCGCCCCCAACACGAGTCCGAACGAACGACCCCTGGGTTTGGTGTTTCGCCTCGCGCCCTCGGAAGGGTCTGGGCTGCTCATGGGTGTCTCCCGGTCTTTGAGGCGATCCTTCTGCCTGGACATCGCACGGATGGGGCTCCTGGGTCCAGGGTCTCAGCATAGGTCGCCGCGGCGGAAATTCTCTGTGAAGTGCTTCACAGTCCGCTTATGCGCTGCCGTCGCCGCCCCAAGGCAAGCAGGGCGGCGATGCCCGCGAGCAGGGCGCCCCCTGTGCCGGGTTCGGGCACGGGGATGGGGATCTCCTGGGGGAGGGCGGGGTCGTGGGGGTTGCCCTCGGCGTCGGTGAGCATGGCGGTGGTGTCCACCGTGGCGGGGGGCAGGATTTGGCTGGTGGTGAGGAAAGTTTCGGTGGGCTCCTCTGGGGGGGTTGGGAGCTTGTAGAAGCCGTCCGAACGGGATTCGTAGCGGGGCTGGGTGTTGATGGCGGAGTCGCTGGCCAGGGTCGTGGTCTCGAAGATGCCCGGCGACGTCTCGTTGACCTCGAGGAGCACGGCCTGGATCACCACCGGCTCGGTGTGCTGAGACGGCGGGTAGACCGCGGCCTGGGTGAGGGGATCGGCAGCGAGTTGGACGTTGTTGTCGGGCACAGCACCCATGATCGTGGCGGGGTCGGTTCTCGAGGCCACGATCTTCAGGCCGCTGGTCTGGGGAAGCATGATGGTGAGCTGGTTCAACTCCTCGATGGTGATATCCGGGTAGGCATTCTCGCCGAACGTCTGGAGACCGGTCTCGAAGGCCTCACCCACGGGCCAACGCACCGTCTCGCCGCCCCCGGGCAGCACTTCAATGATGCGGACGTTGTAGAGGGGGATCAGGTTGCAACCCGCGCAAAAGAAGTTGAACTGGACCTCCCAGAGGATCAGGGGTTCGTTTTCCTGGTCCCATGAGCCCGGGGTGACGCCCACACCATCGAGAACCAGCGTCGAGTCGCCCACCACATAGTGGAGATAGTG
>DUCH01000404.1:0-14532 GCA_012959865.1 Myxococcales bacterium
GACGACGAATCCCACCACGTAGTACTCGGCTGTGGAACGCTCTACCCCCGCAAAGGGCCCGACCTGTTCATTCAAGTGGCCCGCAAAGTCAAGCAGTCTCGCCCGGACATGCTCTTCCGCTTCGTGTGGGTAGGCGGAGCCCTGACACCGGATGGCGTAGAAAACCACAGGCACTTCGCCGCAGAGGCGGGCGTGGATGACATGGTTGAATTCAAGGGGGAAATAAAGGAAGTCGCTCCCTATTTCCTCTCCGCCGAGGTCTTCTGTCTCACATCTCGCGAAGACCCTTTTCCCCTCGTCAACATGGAAGCGATGTCATTCGGGCTTCCGGTAATCGCCTTCTCCGATGCCGGGGGTGCGCCTGAGCTGATCGAAGATGACGCAGGAATCGTAGTTCCTCATCTCGATGTAGACTCCATGGCTGCCGCGATCATTAGACTGGCCGAGGAACCCGACCTTAGGCTCAAACTCGGAAAAAGAGCACGCGAAAAGGTATCCAATCGCTTCTCCCCGGAAGCTTATGCCGAGAGCCTTCTAGCGCTCTTACAAGGTATCACGCCAAAGAGAGAAAAGAGAGTAGGACCATACGAGAGTCCCTCAATTTCCGCCTAGGTCCCATCGGTATCGACTTCGAAAGGGGGAAGCTTGCGCGTCTCGGTAGTCATCCCATCCTACAATCATGCTCGCTTCATCAGGCAGACGGTCCGCTCAGTTCTTGAGCAGGATCATCCAGACTTGGAGTTGGTTGTAGTCGACGACGGATCGACGGACAACAGCGTGGCCATTATCGAAAAAGAAATCAGCTTCTTCCCGGATGTCGATAAGATCCTTCACGTGCAGTCCAATCATGGTGCCCACGCGGCCATCAACAAGGGGATCGAACTGTCGACCGGGCATTGCATCACCATTCTCAACTCGGATGACTATTATCTGCCCGGCCGTATACGCCGCATAGTAGAGCTCGCCGCCGATCGAAGTCTATTCTTTATCTTTACGGGGATCGATTTTGTCGGCGACAACGGCGAAATCCTGGAACGGGAGCATCCTCACTCTGTCTGGTACAGGAAAATACTCGGCCGGGTCGAGCACGCTCCCACTGTGGGTTTCGGCCTTCTCCAAGACAACCTATCCGTGACCAGTGGGAATTTCGCCTTTAGCCGAACTCTTTACGATCAGCTCGGCGGCTTTGCTGACTACAACTTCTGTCACGACTGGGATTTCTTGATGCGGGCCGTGCGCCTGGTGGAGCCCGAGTACTTGGACCTTCCTCTACTCTCTTATCGCGTACACGACGCGAATTCGACGCACTCTCTGCGACATCTCCAGGAAGACGAGGTTTCCCAGATCCTCAACGGATTTCTCCAGCTCTGCCAACAAAAAGGTACCCAGAACCCGCTTGCTCCTTGCCCCGAGAATTGGCCTCGCTTTTTCGAGGTATTTGCCAGAAAGCAGAGCTTTCATTTCGGCTCAGAGCCGATCGCTGAGTACATTCGCGAGACGGCTTCGGAAAGCCCTGACGCCCCGACTGATGTCTCATCCTCTTCTTGACGAGATAGCTTTCCCCGCTTTTTCTGGGAGCTGGCGGCCGTGGTGGCGGAATATCTCTCGTACCCCCTCTTCCGCCACAGCCATCGAGTACGACCGCTCGATACTGGCAACCGAGTTGTGGGAAAGCATCGTCCAGAGTGTCTCGTTTTCGTAGAGCTCGGCAACGGCCTCGGCGAAATGATGCGCGCCGTCTGCGACCAGAATTTCGGACTCCCAGTCGAGATCCATGCCCTCCACGGCGGGGGGCGTCGCCACGCACGGAAGTCCGTACGCCATGCTTTGGTTGATCTTCCCCTTGACCCCGGAGCCGTATCGAATGGGCGCGATCGACAGCCGCCGTCGAGAAAACTGGGCGTCGACGTTCTCGATGAATCCCTCGATGATTACGCGGTCCGAGGCTTTGTCGCGAATTTCTTCAGGGGGATCCGAACCGATGATATGAAAACGCAGCTCGGGAACCCACTCATGAATGATTGGGAGGACTTCATTGATGAACCAGAGGACAGCGTCGACATTTGGCGTGTGCTGAAAACTTCCGATGAAGAGAATTCCGTTTCGATCGGAAAAGCTCGTGGTCGGCGGGTGTACCTCATGAATCAGGCTAACGACGTGAATGACCGCACTCGGAACCTGTTCGAGCAGCTTCGCACGATCGAATTCACTCACGGTGATCGTGGCATCGGCTCTCGCGACCGCCTCCAACTCCTGTTCTCGAATAGCGGCCGGCACCGCCGCAACCCCCTTGAGCAATATCTCTCGTTCGCGTCGAAGAAAGTGCAGATCAACCGTATCGTAGAGCACCAGCGCGCGGGGGCAGTAAAGACGAACCGCATCCAGGCACGACTCTGCTGTATCGGGCCGGCTTACAATACAGAGTTCAAAGTCGGTTCCCGAGATCTGAAGAAACTGGTCGATCGAGCTAATGTGCGGATTGCACTCGACTTGAATTCCGGATCTCCCCAGCAAGGAGACGTAGGGCTCAGCGTTCAAGAGATTACTCGGAATGAAAGTGACCACGAAGCCTAGGCGACTGAGCACCTTCATCAGGTTCAGCATGCGGAGTGATCCGGCATCCCGATCGGGGGTCAACATGGTCGCATCGACCACCAAGGCTCGGTGACCGCTGAGTCGAATGGCGGCCTTTTCCGGCCTCGTCCCGTCCCCGTAGTGCTCGTTCAGGCGAGTACGCCAGCGCTCGAAGAAGCGCTTCTGGTTGATGACCTGATGATGCTTGATCCCCGAGGTGGTGTCGCGGCCGTGGGAGGCTCCACCGAAATGAACCACCTTCGATGCGGGCTGGTAGACTACGTCCATTCCGGCCTCTCGCACTCGGAACGCAAGGTCCGTGTCTTCATAGAACGCCGGGGCGTAGAACTCGTCGAACCCACCCAATTCACGAAAAAGATCTGCTGCTATTAGCACCGCGGCGGCAGAGACGTAGTCGACTTTTCGCGCGAAGGCATATCGCGAATCCGACGCTTCCTCACCGCTTCCGTAGTTGATCGCGCTGCCGTCCCGCCAAATCACACTTCCTGCTTCCTGGAGCCGACCGTCCGGGAAGAGGAGTTGGCTGCCGACCAAGCCGGCGTCGGGAAACGCCTCTCGAGTCTCGATCAGGCGGTCGATCCATTTATCCATGACCAAGGTGTCGTTGTTGAGGAACACCAGATCCTTCCCACGTGCGTGCTCTACGGCTTTGTTGCAGGAACGTAAGAATCCCAGGTTTTTCTCGTTCCGGAAGACCCGGAGATTGGCAATCCCCACCAGGGGTTCGAATTCCGCGATTCGCGAATGATCATCTATCAGGATGACTTCGTAAGTCGCCTCGTTTTCGGCCCTCGAAATAGAGCGAAGGCAGGCCAACGTGTAGACCAGTTGGCCGAATACGGGAATCACGATGGATACGTCAGGGCTGTAGACCGGAGGAAGTTCGATGCGAATCTCGGCCTCGGGCGCACTCCGATCCCGGTACTCATCGACTAGGTATCCCCCTGCGGGATTGACGCTCCGGTTACGACGACCCGGATTTTGATCGCGAAAGAACTGCAAACAGAACGGAAAGAGCCGCGACGAAATGAGTCCTTCATCCATTCCTCGTCGACAGAAATGGGAAAAGGGAGATTCTCCGGGGCGCAGGGTTACCGAAGCCTGTGCAGCGTATGATTCGGCATTGAAGAAGGGATTGGGTGCCAGGCCCAGGGCCTCCCCAGATTCGAGGAAATGAAAAACCGCTGGCATTTCGTCGTCGAGGTGGCCGGGGTGGGCTTCACGGTACCATCGGGAATTAAAAAGAGGATGGGGGTCGTATCCCCTCTGGGCGCCGATTTCGACAAAATGAGAGAGGGCGTCCAGTCCGGAATCCGCGACTTCCGGATGTTCGCTCTGATACCACGAAGCAAAGAAAAGAGAATGCGGGCCTTCTTTCATCTCTGATTTGGATTGAAAATAATATTCGAGAGGACTCACGCGCTCATCGGATTCCCGGGGCATCTGGCCAAGAACCAGAGCCGAATCAAAGAGACATGAGGGCGCGAGCCCGGCACGCCCCCCCATCGACACATAGTGAAGGAGATGGTCCGAGGGGCCGCTCCCACTTTTCTTTGCATAGTAGGCCGGATCGAAGAGCGGATTTGGCTTCAGGTTCTGCGCTTCGCCCGACGCGAGATAATGGCCGAGCAGCGTTTGCTTGCAGGGCTGTGGACCGGAGAGTTGAGCGGCGTAGTACGCGGAATCGAATAGTGGATGCGGGTCATTGCCGGGCTCACCGCCGCGGCGAAGATAATGACCCAGCAGAGACCCCGAGTCGAAACCAGCCTTCGCCGCATGCGGCGCGTAATGGGTGGGATCGAAGAGTGGATGCGGCCGCAGACCTTCCGCCTCTCCAGCTTCGAGGTAGTGCGCGAGCAGATCACAGCGGGCAACAGCTCGACCCCAGACCTCCTTGGTGTAAAACTCGGGTACGAAGAGAGGGTTGGGTGCCCTCCCTTCCTCCGCGCCGAACCGTAGGTAATGCGAGAGCAGGCTGGCCATACCCACGAGATCGGGATTGGTGTCTCGGTAGAATTCAGGATCGAAGAGGGGATTGGGCGCGAGCCCGTGCACCTCACCCTCGGCCAAGTAGTGGCCCAGGGCAGGAACGGTTTCTCGGGCACCGGGAGGGCACTGATCCAGATAGAATCGGGACTGAAAGAGCGGGTGCGGATTTGTCCCGTCCCTGCCCCCCTCTTGCAGGTAGTGGGCGAGGCGGGCGCCACCCTTGACGGGAAGCTCGGGGTGCTGAGACCCGTAATAGGCCGGGGCAAATAGCGCGTGCGGGGCGAAACCCTTTAGATCCCCCTGCTCCATGTAGTGAACCAGAGGGTTGGCACCGGCCGCCCCCGGGCCAAGCTGGGCGAGGTAAAACTCAGAGTCGAAGATCGGGTTTGGCGCCCGCAGCTCCCTGGACCCGTAGAGGTAGTAATGGGCGAGGAGGGATTCACCCAGGGGCTGCAGGTCGGGGTTTGCCTCGAGGTAGAAACGCGGGTCAAAGAGCGGGTTCGGCCAGGCACCGCCGGGCTCACCCACTTCGGCGTAATGCTTAAGTCTGGCACCCGCAGACTTCGCGATCTCAGGGTGCTGCTCCGAATAGAAGGCGGGGTCGAAGAGTGGATGCGGCCGATTGCCCGTGGCATCGCCCTCGGCAAGGTAATGGGCCAAGGGGTCGAGACCCGAGGCCAAAGCCTCGGGATAGCGAGCCGCGTACCACGCTTCGTCGAAGAGTGGGCCGAGGGTCTCTGACAGGGCGTGGTCGGAAGGCGACGTCATGAGGGCGGGCGGGCGCGGATCTCGCGGTGTAGCCCCGGAGGCACAGCCTCTCGGGGCAGGGGGGGACCACTATACCCCGTTGGGCGGCTGGAAAACGAGTCTTTCGCCCGCCGGGAGGCGGCGGAACTGGGCACGAACAAAGCCGTGGCATCGCGGTCGGCGATAAAAATACAAATCCCCTAGGGGGACACGGCACTCGAGCTCGCTTTCGCGATGGCCACCCCGACATTACCGGCACCACGTCCGTTCCGCCCCTTGCACTAGCCCCCCGATGTAGGTCTCGTCGACCTCGATGTCGCCCAGAAGATGTCGCCCAGAAGATGTTGCTCAGAAGATGTTGCTCATAAGGAGTGGCGCGCCGGAAGGGCCGACAGTCCTGACCGAAGCTTGTGCAGCAACGTCCACGCCGTCTGGCAGCTCCCCAACCCCGTTTCTTTTTGAAACTGAAGCGCCGAAACCCCCTTCTTGTCACGAGCGAGGAAGAAGACGCCCAGGGACCAGATCCGAAGCGAGACACGGGTTCCATGGAAGACGGCTCCTGCAGTCAACTAGGCCTGATATCGGCATGTACGACACTGCTCAAGGCGTCGGCTCGCCAAACGGCACCAAGCTGGAACCTCGAGTCCCGGGTTCGGCATCAGTGCCATGTGAAAGAGAACGACAGAGATTGCCGCAAGGCCTCTGGGTGGGTCGACGAACTCGAGTCGCTCGATCGAATCACCCTTCGTCGCGATTGCCCTCAGTTCCGCCCGAGTGCGTCTCGTTCAGCGCATCTGTGGCGGTCGCACGAGAGATCACATCCCGATAGATCTCTTCCAACTCGGCAGCGTGGGTCGCGACCGACTTGACAGAAGGAATTCCGTTCGCGAGTTCCCTTAGCAAATTGGGCTCTTCGCTCAGACGGCGTAAACAACAACCCAGTGCAGCTGGCGAATCCGCCTCGTAGAGCAGACCACCGCCCGAGGCCAACAATTCGACGTGACCACCGAGGCGGGAAGCCAGGACAGGCACTCCAGCGAGAAACGCCTCTCGAATCACGAGCGGCGCGTTTTCGCACCAAATCGATGGGACGACCAGGCAATCCACTTCGGCCAAGAACGGGGCGACCCGATTATTTTTCAAGCGACCTCGAAACGAAATTCCTGGATGTTGATAGCGATCTCGCAAGCCCTGGACATACGAGGGGTCCGCCTCAGCCGGCCCGCAAACTTCGAGAATCGCGTCGGGGGGCATCTGACAAAAAGCCTCGAGCAAGATATGCAGCCCCTTATGACGAACCAGCGATCCCAAAAATGCAAAGCGACGAGCGACCTCGGGCAAGCGTGCGTGTTCAGCATACCCGGTCTTCACAAATCCGTAGTCCAGCTTTCGAATCTGGCTCGGCGGAAAACCAAATGAAATGAGCTCGCTCGCTAGATATCGAGATGGGACCAAGATTCGGTCGAGCCCCGCAGCTGCTCGGCGCAGTGATTCCCAACGCTGCTCGATACGTAATGCCTGGCGTGTCGTGGGGACACGCGTGAGCCTCGAACCGCGGCGAGCGAGATCTCGCAATCCCTTGGTGAGAGATTTCGAATGCGACCGAGGCAAAGAGGCGTCGGAAGCTTCGGCCAAATCAGAACTGTCCGTGGCCGCTTCCTCTTCCTCGGGGCGCGCTCCCAGCCGCTCTACCCACTTGCGGGCAAAGAGCGCCGGACGACTCAAATGGGCCGTACAAGCGCCACATCGATTGGCATCGAGCTGATCGCAACGTCCGAGTTCTCGATGAAAGCGCTGTCCACCTGCAGCACACTCGAACCAATGATCGTGCGCTGTCATCAATACCGGCAAACGACGGCGGGCGACTTCTTCGAGCAATATCTGCGACAGGCCCAGTAGGTGTTGAATATGGACTACCTCAGGGTCGAATTCATCGAGTACATCCGCGATCGCGGGCAAGAGCTCGGGGTTACGGTATTCCTGCTCGAATCTACTGAACCAGCGGTTGTTCGTAACTTCGAAAGAACTAACACGTCCATGCATATGGCGCCGAATCTGGAAATCCGGCGAGCCTCGTCGGATCTCGCTGTAGATCAGCCCGACTTCATGACGCTTTGCCAGCTCCGCCGTCAGTCGGTCGGTGTACACCTCAACACCCGCCACGTGTTTGGGAAGAAAGAAGTGGACGGCATGTAGAATTCGCACAGAGTCCCTGCCTTCCCTTCTCTTCCGATGTTGCGAAAAATCGAAGCAAGCGCCGTGAAAAATGCACCCGCTCGAGAAGCGAAGTCTGGCCAGATGCAGCCAGACCTTACCTTAGCCCGAGGGAGTTCCGCTCATCCTATGGGCTTCGCGCCTCAGCTTCCGTTAGAGTCGTGGGCTTCATGCAAGCGTCGATCGTCATCGTTACGCACAACGCCGGGCCCGAATTTCGGACCACGCTGGACTCTCTTTCGCACCAAGTTGGGGGCGAAGCCAGCGAGCTAATAGTAGTCGATAGCGATTCGAGCGACGGCACCCGCGAACTCGCAGCGACGTTTGGAGCTCGCGTAGAGCGGATCGCCAAATCGCAGTTCAATCACGGTGCCACACGCAACTTCGGTATCGAAATGGCGGATGGCGAGTTCGTTGCCCTGTTGACACAGGACGCCCTTCCCCACGACGAGCACTGGCTGGCAGAACTGCTGGCTCCTTTCTCGGACCCACAAGTCGCCGGCGTCTATTCGCGCGTAGTTGCTGGCAAGGAGGCAACGCCGCTGGTGCGTCGAACAGTCGCGAACGACCTGGTCTCCGGTCGCGAACGAATCGTTCAGAACATCGACGACGTCGACGCCTGGCAGCAACGACCGGCCGCGGCACAGCGCGCATCCGTACATTTCAACAACGTCTCATCATGCGTTCGACGCGGTGCAATGCAAGTTGTCCCCTTTCCAGAAATGTCGTTCGGCGAGGACATTTGCTGGGCGAGACAGATGGAATTTCGCGGCCATGCGATCGTCTATCAACCCAGCTCTGTGGTCGAACACTCCCACGAATCGAGCCTGCTGGCGGACTTTCATCGTCATCGCCTCGACGCGCGACTCCTAAAGATCCTCTTCGACGATGTTCCAGGCGCCCTTCAATTGGCCCGCACCTTTATGGGCGAAGTCTGGCACGACCTCGATTCGCTGGGCGATGCGCGAGCATCCGAACTCGTTCGCTACGGCGGCTATAGCCCCTGTCTGCGTGGCGTGCAGGCCCTCGGCCGGTGGGCCGGTGCACACCTCTCGAGTTGTCGAGACGAGCGAGAGATAGTGGAACGCTGGCGGGCCGACCTAACAGGCTGACGCGATCGACTGGAACCCGTCGACGTCGCGCGGTTCTACTCTATACCGGCCGTATTCGCTATCCCCGGCCATGCAGCCGCAAGATCTCCCGCAGATTTGCTTCAGCGACGTCGAGCGAAAACGACTGTTCCACGTTCCGAAGTCCATTGCTCGCGAGCGTCTCCCAGCGTTCCTTGTTCTCATAAAGCTCGACGACGCACTGGGCGAACGCCTCAGCATTATCGGCAATCATGATCTCGCTGCCGGACTTCGCCTGCATTCCCTCCGTCGCTATCGTCGTTGCAACGCAGGGAACACCAGGGGATAGGACATTCAAACCGGGTTCTGGCACAACGTCCGGGTATGGGCGTTATGTCAAGTCCCTATGGGGAGCCCCGTGGCTGGTAGAGCAGTCCGGTCGCTCGTCGGGCTCATAACTCGGAGGTCGCGGGTTCGAATCCCGCTCCCGCTACCAAAATCGCCCTCTGAATCGGTTGCTCACCCGGTCCTCGAATTCCCCGCTGGCGCCTGTGGAGGCCGCTGTGGGGGCGCTTCATGGGTTCCGCTCAGGGGCGTGTCCGACTGCCAACCTCTTCATCACTGCCCATGGACGACCCCCAGCTCGCCGGCCGACTTGTGCGAGGCGGCGGCGGGCAGCGATCCAATGCGATCTCGGTCGGCTTCCTGGTCGCGGGGGTACGGCGGTGTCGGCCGCCGAACCGCAATCCGCCGAGCCGCGCGAGAGAAGATCGGAATGGTTCGCGGAAGTTCCCCGTGGTGGACCCTCGACGACGATGCTCCGCAGTACGAAGAATGGTTCCCGGGTTACGGCCCCGGCGACCGGACGTAGAGTCCAGGCCCAGCGCTTCAGAGCCTCGACCGGGGGCAGACGGCGTACGTCGGTCGGGCCCCCGGTCTGCCCTATTGGGCGTGTGAGGGGGGTTTTCAGCGGATCAGACGCCCCCGAGGCCCCTGCACGCGGCATTGCGTTCGCGCCTTCCGCACCGTCTTCCTTCGCGGGCTAAGCTTTGGCACGCCGCGCTGCGGATCACCCGATGGTGCGGCTTTCGGAGTAGTGTATGGACTTGGAATCCGCAGTGGTGATCGAAACCTTTTCCGACAAGGCCTTTGCCGAGGCGGCCGTCTCGCTCCTGGCATCGGAGAACATCGAGGCGTGGATTCGTGCCGACGATGCAGGGGGCGGGTTGCCGAACCTGGATTTTGCCCGAGGTGTTGGCGTACTCGTTGCCCCGGGAGACCGAGAGCGCGCGCGACAGATCTTGCATGCCGGCGAAGAGGAGTCCGAGGCGTAGCCCCCCCCGGCATGAACCCCGGATGACGACACCGAGCCCGTGAAAGCAATGCCCGCGAAACCCGAGACCTCCAGCCCGGAGATCCGTTGGCTCGACCCCGAGCCCGGCCTGCCCCCTCGATGGCCAGGCCGGGGTTTTCACCGCCGCCCAGCAGTCCAGCTGGCGCGCGAGGCGGGCTTTGCCTTGGTGGATGACCTGCTGCCCCGCGACCCGCCTGGAAGAGGCAAAGGCTGTCGCTGAGGAAACCTTTCCTCTGCTCACGCGCGAAGAGCGTGAGAAGGTCACGGATTTCGGCAGCCGCGGTAGCCTGGAGTTTCCCACCGACCGCCCGGCCGTGGATTCGATCAGCTTGCATCCGAGGATTCTCGGGGCCGTGTCCGAGCTCCTGGCTGTGCCGGAGCGCGAGATCCGGCTGACGCAATCCGACCTCTGGCCGAAATTCGGCCGCACCGCCCGGACCGGGGGTGCGTACGACAACACCGATCAGCGCATCCACGTCGACTACCCGAACCACACCCTGACCCATCCGCCGCGCTGGGAGCCCCGTGGCTAGGAAGTTCTGGTGGAAGTGCGACGTGGCGGAAGACCACGAATAGCAGATCTCCGCGAGTCACCGCACCGGTGCGGGGCGTGGGTGTCCATGTTTCGCGGTCGCTGACGGCGCGGCCCGCAGCTGCGTCTCGGTTGCTCGGGTCAGCTCGCGATCTCGATCGACAGGTTGAGCGGGCGCTTGAAGATTCCCATCGGCTGGAACTCCATCAGGTCCTTCCGGACTCGCGAACCCGGCGTCAAAATGTCGAGGGCAGCGTCGAGCATGCAACCCATCTCCTGGCGAGCCAGGTTCGCACCCAGGCAGTAGTGCGGTCCGTGTCCGAACACCAGCATCTCGCGGGTGTCGCGATCGATGTCGAGGACGTCCGGATTCGGAAAGACCGCCGGGTCCCGGTTCGCGCCGCCGAGTGCGAGAATCAGCATCTGCCCCTTGCGAATCGTCTTGCCGCGCAGTTCGAAGTCGCGCACCGCGAAGCGCTGCATGCCCGCCGGCCCGCCGAAGGCGAAACGCATGATCTCGTTCACGGCGTTCGGGATTAGGGAGCGGTCGTCACGCACACGCTTCAGCTGCTCCGGATGCTCGAGCAGCGTGCGGATCTGTACCAGTCCGCCGAGGTTGGTGGTCTCACTCACGGCTCCGATCAGGATTGAGACGAGCACCACGATGTCGTCCTCGTCGAGCGCGGAGTCTCTCTCCTGCGCCCGCAGCAGATCCGAAATGAGATCTTCCCGCAGGTCAGCGCGCCGCTTGACCACCATCGAGCGGATCCACGGAGCCCGCCACGGGCTCCCCTTGGGATTTAACATAACGCCCATACTCGGACGTTATGCCAAAAGGCAGCTTGGATGGCCTATCGCGCTGCCAGAACCCCGCAGGAAGGTTCTAGCCTCCTGAATTTTTTCGTTCCGATTGGCCCAATGCGCGCGCCGTCGACGACTCCCTCATAGGCGTTTATCGATAGCCGTATTGGGGACCGGAAGGAAGAGATCGGCCGTGAAAAAATTTACTGCCCTCGCGGGTTTGGTCACATTGCTTGGAGGGGCGCCGTCGAGCGCGGTCACAATCGACTGGGTGACGGTGGGCGATCCGGGGAATGCGGCAGACACCGAAGTCATGAATGACGGAACGACCGGGTACGGTTCGGTGGCCTATGACTACCAAATCTCGAAGTATGAGGTAACCAACGTCCAATACACGGAGTTCTTGAACGCCGTGGCGGCCACTGATACCTACCAGCTTTACGACACGACCCTGCCGAATGCCGTTGCCGGAAACGGAAGCTACTCGCTTCCCCCACGTGGAATCACCCGCAGCGGCGCAGTCGGAAGCTACGCGTACAGCGTTGTCAGCGGCAAAGAAAACATGCCTGTCAACTATGTGACGTTCTACTCGGCGCTGCGCTTCGCGAATTGGCTCCACAATGGCCAGTCGACGGGGTCTCAGACGAACGCCACAACCGAGGACGGAGCGTATACTTTCACATCTTTGCCCTCGGCTCCCCCAATCACACGCAATCCGGGAGCGTCGATTTTTCTCACCAGCGAGGACGAGTGGTACAAGGCGGCCTACTACGACTCAGTTTCGGCGAGCTACAACCCGCTGCCCGTTGCGGGGGGAATCACATGTACTCAGCCCGGGCCTACACCGAATACCGGAAATTGCCCGGGGAGCGGTGCTGGGGGGACCACCCCGGTAGGCGCCTATGCGGGCTCACCCAGCCCGAATGGAACCTTCGACCAAGGCGGGAATCTGCGGGAGTGGAACGAGGCGATCTTCCTAGGCGGATCTTCTCGGGGTCTTCGGGGCGGGGCCTATGCTGAAGTCTTCAACCTCTACATGGCGTCCTCACAGCGGTTTCAGGCCTCCACGAACCTCGATGACGGTTCCTATCAGGCCAACCCCGGTAGGGTGGGTTTCCGAGTCGCCAGCGTCGTCCCCGAACCCTCCACCGCCCTTCTCCTCGGCCTCGGGCTCGTGGGCATGGCTGCCAAGAGGCGCTCGCGGGGCTGAGCGGTACCTGTGGAGCGGCGGTAACGGGACTGGCCCGTCACGGGATCCCCTAGAGATTTAACATAACGCCCATACTCGGACGTTGTGCTGGAAGCCAGCTTGAATGTCTTATCCCCGGCGTTATGTTAAATCCCTAGGGGAGCCCCGTCGCGGGGCTGAGGCCACGCAGGCTCCGTGCGGGGAGAAGGGGGGCAGTGCGATTTGGCTACAGTCGCACTGAATACCTACTCTCTCGCCAACTTCTTTTGGCTGAATAGTCGGGCTGCCGGTTTGTGCAGCCCGGCCTGAACATGTTGATCTCTTTCTGCGGCGGTGTCCTTCGCGTGATTCTCCCCCCTCTCGGCCGCAGCTTCGATAATCGAATCTGGCTATGAAACGCGACTTCGAAAAATTATACGGAGCAAAGGCAGCCGGGGCGGAGGACTCTACACCGGCCGCCGGTTCGGGACGCGGACGTTGGCTGACCCAGCCGCTCGAAGGGATCTTCGATGTCCCACTTCAGCATCGAGTGCTCACTGTAATTTCGCTTATTGCAACAGCGGCGTTGGGCGGAGAGTATCTCTACATCGTCTTCGCCGATAAGCCGTTTGGGGCTGCCTTGCACGTGGTCTTCGTGGTGGGTCTCGCCGGCTTTATCTCCGCCCCTGTCGTGGTGAGGCTCACGGGCTCCGCTGCCCTGGGTGCTCTGATCGTGTTGACTGCCGTTGGTGGCCTGATCCTCGTCCCGGCCTATTACCAGGGGGGCGCGTCGGCACTCTTCACAGTGTGGTTTCTGCTCATACCCCTGCTGGCGGGGTTGCTGCTCGGACCCCGCATCGCGGTGGTCATGGGCGTGCTCGGCGTCGCCATCATGACGGGCTTGTTCGTGCTCGAGATTTCGGGGCAGTTGCCGGATTCCACGGGCGCCATGGACCCGCTGCCGGCCTGGCTCAATCTGGTTGCTGTGATTTCCTTTTCGGCAGCAGTGGGCGCTGTTCTCGCCCGAACCCTGATCGTTTCAGCCCAGAGGTTGGCGGAAGCTAAAACCGCCGATGCCGCCAAGGCGAAGGCTCTCGAGGAGGCCATCGAGGGAATCGCGCGCGTCAGCCCCAGCGGATCTTTTCAGACGGTCAACCCCGCGCTTGCGTCCATGCATGGGAGCCGGTCACGGGATCTGATTGGTACCCATGCCGACGATTGGATCGTTGAAGAGGACCGCCAGGAAGTCGAGGCCGCTGCCTTCGCGATGATGGAGAGCGGCAGGCAAGAACTCACAGTCCGCGGGCTACGTGCGGATGGAACCTCTTTCGTCGAGAACTTATTCCTGATTGCGATTCCCAACGAATCGATTGGAACCCACTATCGTTTCGCTAGAGACGTGACGAGGCAGCAGCAACTCACCGAGCAATTGACTCAATCCGTTAAGATGGACGCGATCGGAAGGCTGGCTGGGGGGATCGCCCACGACTTCAATAACTTGTTGATGACGATCATGACAGCGAGCGATCGCTTGAAGAAGACAGTCGACACCCTTCCAGAGCCCAACCCAGGGCTCGAATATCTGGGATGGATCAATACCGCGTCGCAACGGGGGGCGTCTCTCACTCGCCAGCTTCTGGATTTCAGCCATGTCAATGCTTCCGATCCGGGCCCCATCGATGTCAATCAGAGCCTGCGACGACTGATTGGGATGCTGGACTCAGTCCTGGGGTCGGCGATCAAGGTGGAGAGTGACCTGTCTTCGGAGCCATTGATCACAGACGGTGAACTCGCTCGCTTCGAGAGCGGTTTGATGAACCTCGCCGTAAACGCGCGAGATGCCATGCCCGCTGGCGGCTGCCTTCGCTTTCGATCGACGGAGTGCTATCTCGACCCCTCGGACCCACGCTTCGCAGCGTTTCATCTCGAAACGGATCGATTCATTTGCGTTGAAGTCATCGATGATGGGGTGGGTATCGATGCCGAGATCCAGGACGATATCTTCGATCCCTTCTTTACGACGAAGCCTGTAGGCAAGGGGACAGGCCTTGGGCTTTCGCTT
>DUCH01000404.1:14542-15198 GCA_012959865.1 Myxococcales bacterium
ATACCTATACACGCGAGGTCGGCGGTGCCATCGAGATCCTCAGCCCACCCGGCGGAGGCACCAAAGTCTCGATCTATCTTCCCAGAAGCAACCGGCTCCCCCTGGTTGTTGACGAGCCCATCGAAGAGAGTGCGACTGGCTACGAAACCGTTCTGTTGGCCGACGACGAACCCATGGTCACGGAACTCCTGAGGCTCGTGCTGACCGAGGCAGGTTTCCAGGTTATTTCGTGCTCGGACGGCCGAGAAGCTGTCGAGAATTTCAAGAAATACCGCGATTCAATCGCGCTCGTATTGCTGGATTACCGTATGCCCGAACTCAATGGCATCGAGGCCTTTAGCCGAATCCACGAAATAGCACCCGGAATCCCCGTCCTTCTCATGAGTGGCAATATCGCGGCTGCGGATATCGAGGACCTGAAGCGAAAGGGCCTTCGCGGCGTATTACGCAAGCCCTGTGTGGCGGATGAAGTCCTGGTGGCGATTCGCGGCGCGATCGATATACACCATGGTAGGGGCAGGTACCCACGCCGTGATTCCGTTGCCGGTTCGAGTTCTCTCAACTTGCCGAGCTAGCGAGATCCGGTTCGGTTTGAGCCCAGGGTGTATCCCGTCAGTCGTTCAGGCGGAGCGAACCGGATAGGCAGAGAATGTCCT
>DUCH01000405.1 GCA_012959865.1 Myxococcales bacterium
CGCTTGGAACTCCGGTTCAGTCGAAAAATCCCAACCCATCGTCAAAAATTCCTTTTTCAGAGGCCTCCGGCCGCGGGGCTCCCAGAGGTCCGGATGAATGCAATTTCAGTGAGTCCAACAGCCTACAGTCTTGCGACGCAAGCGACCAGCGCCGGATTCGAAGCTCGGGGGTGAGTCGAAGCCACCGGTGATGTAGTCCTGGGTCTTGGGGTGGATGGGCTGGGTGAAAATTTGTTCGGTTTCGCCCGTTTTGATCAGCTGGCTCTCGCGCGAGAAGGTCGTCTGCGCGGAGGTTCCGCTGGCCCTAATCCGCGGGCCTCTCGGTGGTTCTGTGTGAGGATTTCATTCTTCCCAACACCCCTCATTGGTCAACCGAACCTTGACAGAACCCAAGATTTTACGCTCCGAGGATTCACTGGCGAGGGAAGGGTCTACAGCGAAGAACTCCATTCCGTCAGTAACCCACCTGCCTGTGAAGGCGGATCCCGTCGACTCTGCGGAGACGAACTTTTTCCCGTCTGCGGCACCGATTCGAATTTCGACCCACCTGCTTGGAAAGTCCCATACGATGCGCGTCATGCTGAGACTTGCGTTGTCGCATACCAGAATCGGATTGGGAATCGCTTCGATCGAGTTTGTGGAGGTCTGGCGAGAAATTCGCTGCGGCTGAGAGAACGGCTGCTCTCCCTCTGAGTTTTCCCGTAGATGAGCGAGAACAGCGCGAGGCTCAAAGACGATTTTCTCCAGCGTGAGTTGACGATCTCTCAATAAGCGCACGACGCGCTGGGTGTACTGCCCTTCGAACTCGCTCGAAGGTATTTGATTGTTCGAGCTATCTTGAACCAAATTGAGAAAGTCGGTTGATCGCTGCGGAAGTGTTTTCAGACTCTTGGACACCGAATCCTGCACTTTCGGATCATCAAGATGCGCCTGCCAAAGGCTGGTGTCTCGCAGTACAAGGTATGAGTCAGAAGAGCCTTGGACATGCAGAAGTTGGATGGGAATTCCCTCGATCGTTCCATAGTCTGTCCATTCCTTCTTGTGTTCATGAGAAAACAGAAGAATGAGACTGAACTGGTCAACGTATACGGTCTCGTAGGGTGAAAACTCTGATTCGAAGTAGCTGAGGCTGTCGAAAAAGAGATCGGGCCGGGGGATCCGAAATTCGGTCCAACGGGTTGCTGTGCCAAACACGATCAACGCGGCGATGCACGCGACTGCCCCCTGCTGAAGCCAGCGCCTCTTTAGGTGGGAGAGACACCGACCAAGAATCAGAAACGTGGTCAGAAGGGCAAGTATGAAAGGAATGTACTGGTGCCTGAGTGTGCCCCCAAAGGGGTAGCGCCCCAGCAGGGCTGCCCCAGCGAACTCCACAAGCATGCCAATGAAGAGCAGGGGGAGAGTGACGTTTTCCGGCTTGTCTAGACGGCGAGCACTTAGGAGTGTGGCTACTACCGCGAGAGGGACGAGTGCCACACAGGCGAGCTGCAACCAGAACTGCGCTGGGGAGATGGGGAACGGCGCCAAAAGATCCCACTCTCGGAGAACGCCTTGCCATAGGAACGTCATCACATTTTCTTCGGCACCCAGATAAAACTGGGGCATGTAATTCATCGGCCCCTGGAAGCCCTTGATATGGAAGAGCAGGGCCCCCATCGCGATGCAGGAGGCGGGTAGGAGGCAGAGGAGAACGACACGGATACCTAGGAGCCGATGTCGCAAACTTGGAGTTTTAGCTCCAAAATTGATCAGCGAAATGACAACCGGTACAAGCGCAAAGAGCGGGATGGTGAACAGGATCGAGTAGTGAGTTAAGACTCCGAAGCACAACGCCACTGCGAACAGGAATTTGTCGCGGGTCACGCCACCGGAACGGCTGACGATGGCCGTGTAGTGCCAGAGCGCCCATAAAAAGAAGGTTCCTGCCAGCATGTAACTTCTGACTTCGGCGGCCATTACGATGACCGTAATCGAACCCCCAAACGAGAGCGCCGCAATTATGGGAAGTGCCCGAGACTGGGTCGTCCGCTCGATAATTTTCCCGACCAGAAAAACCGAAACGGCTGCAGCGACTATGGAGACTGACCGATAGGCCAACTCGTTATAGCCAAGGAGGGAGGAAGCCTTGAGGGCCAAGTGGTACAGCGGAGGGTGGGGGTTGACTGTGATTTCCGACCAGAAGATCTGCCAGCTCTCGGCCCGAGCAATGAAAATGTGCCACCAACCGTCGTAGCCTATGGGTGCGTTCTCGCTAAAGAGAGTGGCTGGGATCGCTGAAAAAATCGCGGCTCCCACGAGAACTATCGTGTTCGGGCTCAGCGGACTAGGCTCGGCCTCCGCATTTCCCTCCGCTAGAAGTGGGTCCGTCATGTCTCCCCCAAAGATAGAAGCAGCTTCTCGGCGGTCATGTGAGGGCACAGGGTACGAGTTCGCAAGAGAAAATTAGATCGCGACTTCATAGGTGTGATTTCCTGGCGGGTCTATATCCCGGGGTATGTCTCTCCGCAGATTAGCGACACGGCGGGTCCCGGATTGGAGTAGCTGTATGTCGTG
>DUCH01000406.1:0-1076 GCA_012959865.1 Myxococcales bacterium
GGGTGTATTGCAACCCCAATGCCAACTCGTCCAGAAATTTCTCTTTCTCGGAAAACAAAGCCGTAACTCTTCTGATTATCTAGGGAAATAAAATATTCGGTGTCGGATCATTCGATTGATGCCGGTTCAAAAATGCAGCAAGAATTTAAATCTCGTCCCAAATGAGTCACTCGAGCGACGATCTGCGGCCCAGTTGAACGTTTAAGGAACAGCAACCCCCGGGGCGCGGACCCGACGCCCTCGGCCTAGCTCATTGGGTGGCCCGCTTGGCGATCTTCGCACTGACCGCGGCGATCAACCCTTCGATCCCGCCGCCCTTGAGGACCGAGGAGTATTCCGAGCGACGCAGTGCGACCTCGCTCACCGAGCCGTCGGAATAGATATCCACCACGCGCCAATCGCCCACACGGGCGCTCATGCGGTAGTCGAGTTCGACGGCCTCGTCGCCCGGTCGATTCAAAAGCGTTTCCACCACCCGGGTTTCCCGCGATGCGGGCCGCTCGCCTCGGATCTCAAAAGTCTGCCCCGAAAAGCCGTCAAAACGATCGGCAAAATTGGAGATCGTAAAATCACCGAAGGTCTTCACCCAACGGCGGCGCTCGTCGTTGTCGAGTTTGCGCCAATAGCTCCCAATGGACTTGGCGGCCATAAAGGGCATGTCGAAGGTTTCGAGGACCACCGGCGCCACCTGCTCGAACCGGGTCTGATACGCGATGCCCTCCTCGGCGCCTTTCATGATGTCGATCAGCACGGAATTGAGCCGACGAATCGCGGCTTCGGGCCCCACGGAAGCCGCGGAGACCGGGGGGACCGCATCTTTCAGCGCACGGGCCCCAGCGTCTCCCTCGGCAGATTTCACGGCGGGTTTCACGGCGGGTTTCACGGCGGGTTTTACGGCTTTGGCCTCGGCGCTGGCCGGAGCCGAGCCCGAAGGATTCGCCGGGTCGCCGAAGCTGGACCGCGGGGACAGCCCGAGCCCCATGGCCACAGCCACGCTCAGCCAGAGCATCTTCCTGGGAGTTGAATTCACGGGTAAATCCTAGCATTTGCCCCGGGGCGCGGTTGCGCCTCGCTGG